>NZ_JAUEXY010000009.1:0-324612 GCF_032489375.1 Bradyrhizobium sp. SZCCHNR1098 | reverse complement strand
TCAGAGACGGCAATATCGTCGGCGGCACCGCGCGCACCGTGTCATTCCACTCCGCCAGCACCCGACGCCGCTCCGCCGCGTCGAGAATGTCGATTGCGCCAATCGGCCGACTGGGATCGTGTGCGATTGCCTCGACCAACCTCACGAGACGTTGCTGGTGACAGGCGAGATCGTTCGAGGTGTAAAGGGCGGGATTGGCGTCGAAATCAATTCGAAGCCCTTTTCCATCTCCACGGTCGTAGACGAAAATTGCGAGGTCGTCGGCCGAGCCATTGGAGAGGTTGTGAGTCGTTGCGGAATGGCCGCCGAACCGGAGGTCGTAGTCGAATGGCTCGATATTGATGACAGTGGTAAAAAGGTGCCCGTTGGTGGAAAGCAGGCTAAGGTCCCGCCTGAGGTCCTCGTATCTGTAGGACTGGTGTCGAATCGCTTCGCGGACCTGCCTTCCCACATCGCGAATGAGTGCCGTCGCGCTCATGCTCGGACTCATCGCCAAACGTAGCGGCACGGCGTTGGCAACCATGCCGGGAACACGCCGCAGCCGTCCCTTGGGCCGGGCGGCAACCGGCAGGCCAACGACCAAATCGTCAATAGCTGTCACGCGATAGAGATAGGCTGCGATCGCGGCGATCATGATCTGTGGGAGACTTGCGCCGCTGGCCTGCGCCGTTGCGCGCATCGCCTTCACGCTTCCAGCACCGAGATGGGTCGTCTGGCGGAGAAGGCCACCGACATTTTGCCTTCGCTGATCGGCAAGACTAAACGCAACCGGGCGATCGGCGAAGTGCTTCAGCCAATACTCGCGGTCGCGTGCAAATCGTTCGGAGCTCCGATACGCGGTCTCTTCTTCGAGGAGAAGCGCCAAAGGACCGAAAGTACCTTGTTCGGGAGCGCGTCCCTCGGTGAGCGCCGTGTAGATCTCGGCGACGCGCCGGGCGAAGAGCCCGCCGGTGAAACCGTCCATGACGATGTGATGGCTGCGATGATACCAGAAATAGTGATCCGCCGCGGCCTTGAACAATGCGCAGGTCCAAAGCGGCCCTGTCAGCAGATCGACCGGTTGGGTCAACTCTGCCATCATCCAGCTTTCTGCTGCCGCCCGCGGGTCAGGTTCGGAGCTAACGTCGATGAATGGAAAGGTCGTATCCAATCTGCGGGGAATCATCTGGCGAATTCCATCACTTCGCTCGATGAACCGCACTCGCACGGTTTCCGCTTCCATCCCGGCTTGCCGCAAGGCCGCCTCGAACAGCGGGGGATCAATCGGACCGTGTATCTCTATGGACTCCGCAAGATTGAATATCGAGTCCGGCGAACTGAACTTCTGCGCAAACCACATGCCCGTCTGAGCCGCGGAGAGTGGCAATACCTGTGAAGGTTCGTTGATCGCGTTCACGGCTTCCCCAACCATGTATTATGCCTTAGACGGATGATCGAGTCTGCGGCTATGCCGGATGGCTATCAGCGCGGGCTCTCGGAAGCATGTCCGTCCAGTTTGTGTCGATGTAGTCGATGCAGGCCCGGCGGCTGTTCTGTGCGTAGACCACGGACCAGCCGGCCGGATTCTCCGCAGCTGCGGGCCAGAGCGAATGTTGACCTTGGTCATTGAGCAGGACGACGAAGGTGCCGCCCTGATCATCGAAAGGGTTACTCACGTCTCGTGCTCCGATCTCGACTAGGGGATGACTTCAGTCGTGCGCCCACGATCAGGCCGCGGCTGCGTGCGCGAGGCCCACACGCGCTTCAAGCTGTCGAAGGATTTGTGTAGACACGTCAAGCTGTCCGGCCATGGCGATGGTGTTGCCGACTCGGCGCGCGGGGCCGAGGCGCTCGAGTCGCCAGCCAGCCCGCCGCAGGACTCGCTCCATACGCACGTCGACGACACAAGCGATCGTGTTTATGCCGTTCGACAAACTGAATTTCAGAACTCCGATCAGCAGATCGTAGGTCGCTTGTGATATGCCCGATTGAGTGCCGCCGGTGTTCCCGCTCACTGCAAATCGGCTGGCTTCCCACACGCGTTCTCCGCGAGGCACGGCTGCCTTGGTCACAAGGGACGCAAAGATATCGCGAAGCATATTCGGACCGGTCGTCGGCAGGAGGCGGACGCAACCGTTCAGGATGCCGTGTCTGTCCATCGAGAGCAGATAGCGAGGCCGCAAGGCGTCGTATTCGTCAACCTCAAGTTCGCCGCTTACGATGACGTCCCAACCGAGCCGGTCCTTGAAGACCGCCTTCCGAAGACGATGCATTTGATACAAACCGCTACCGCCGATGTGGCGTTCTGCATTGTCCTTCGTGACAATTCGTATCATTGGCGTCCTCGTGCCGTCCGTCAGGCTGGAGTATGACCCGGCGCCAACATCAGCTCGAGCTGTCTACCTTTGCAGGTATCCCGTGTTTGGAGACTGCCCTAGAGTCGGCGTCGGTAGCTCGCGAACATGCTGCGCTATGCACCGACGCGGCCACAACGGGTGGTGCCGACACGATAGACGGATGCGACACCAAGTGACCTCGAAGAGCGACGCTACGGAGAGCGACGCTATCAAGACGCGCATCTGCAAGCCCAGGCGCGGCCACTCCAAGGTCGCGGCGCTTCGGACCGCTCGACGAACGGCTACATGCTGATGATGTCGTACGCCAGTCCCTTGGCGACCGCCTGTTGCACGGTCGCAACTCCGAGCTTGCGCTTGGCATTCTGGGTGTGAAAGACAACCGTTCGTCGGCTGACGTTTATGATTTCCGCTGTATCCAAAGCGCTCTTTCCGCGAGCTGCCCATTGCAGGCAGACCCTCTCGCGCTGTGTCAGGTATGGGCGAGGCGATGACGTGGGCGATGGCGTTACGTCACGCAATTGCGCATACAGGTAGATCGCAATGAGATGCAGCTGATGGCGGTATTTCTCGACTTGGGATTCGAACGCCGGACGGGAATTGCCAGCCGAGAGCGTGAGTGTGGCAACTTTACCCTGGCGATCATGGATCGGAATCGTGACACCACGTCGAATGTTGAACTCGCTGGCCTCTTTTAGAAGCCCCTTCTGCCTGTTGGTCAGCCCTGCATCAAATCGATCAGCCGACCAAGCGAAGGGAAGCGTCGTTGTAACCGAGCGGGCGATCACCGGATCGATCCTGTCGTACCGATTTGCACAGTACCGCTCCACCCAGGAACTCGGATACGTCGTCATTGCCAGTGTATCGTCTTCGTCACCTCGCGGCGTGAAGCTTAGATAAGCGAAACATGGAAAGCCGTACTGATCCAAGGTCTGTCGCAATAGACGCTCGATTTCATGCGCGTTGTCGCATGTCGTCAGATTTTGAACGAATTGTTCAAATACCCTCATGTCGCACCCCCTTGCCTACGACAGCCGCGCCTTTCTTCGAGCTGATCCATAACCGATTTGGGGGATACGGCGACACTTCTGGTCCCTGTTGGTGATGTTGCCGTCGGACCATTGCGTTGGCGGTGAAGATCATCGTGACTATTGACCGTTGGTTACTTACTTGAATTCGTGCCTTCCTGAGCTGCCACCACAGCATTCATAATGGTTTATGAACGAGGATAGGCTGGATAACGACTCTCCAAGCTTCACATCCCCACCATCAGACGAATCCGAAGCTAAGGATTCCGCCGAGCTCACGGACGATGCCCTGAAGTTGATAGTACCTCGACGCATTCAGAGGTTGCAAATGAAAATTACACGACAATCAGATTTGGAACAGCATTGCTGCGAGTTCTCGTAGCTGCGTCGCAAAGCCGCAGCCTATCGAGCTGACGAAAATCCAATTTTCTTTTCAATGAGCAGATCAGGCATCAGTTTGGTGGTGCTGCTGTCGGTGCTAACGAGATGCCGCGCGCGGGCCCGGCCTTAAGCGCGCCGGGTCACTCGCGACTGGACGCGCCTTGCAAAGATGCGGCTTCCCGCTATTGTCGCGCGATCGGACGGAAGCTTCCTGGTGCTGGCACCTAATGAGCTTGGTGTGAAATGGATTTTCAGCATTTCGAAATCGATGGTCTTGTTCTCATCGTCCCCTCAAGGCGTGGTGACCATCGGGGTTTTTTTTCGGAGACCTTCCGCAAGGATGATCTGAGGGCACACGGCGTGACCGACGATCTGGTCCAGGAGAACCATGTCTTCTCCGCCGAACGCGGCGTGCTGCGCGGACTTCATTTTCAACTGCCTCCCAAAGCCCAGGGCAAGCTCGTTCGTTGCGTCGGAGGATCGATCTTGGATGTGGCCGTGGACATCCGGCGAGGATCTCCGACCTACGGACGTCATGTAGCGATCGAGCTGTCTGCGGCGAACTGGAAGCAATTATGGGTACCGTCAGGATTCGCTCATGGCTATGTGACCTTGGAAGCACCGGTCGAGGTTATTTATAAGGTGACCGACTATTGGGCCCCGGATCTCGAGCGAGGGATCGCCTGGGACGATCCGGACCTTGCAATCGATTGGCGATTAGCAGTTGAGCCCATTTTGTCTGAAAAGGATCAGCGGAATCCTCGACTCAGTTCCGTTGTCTCTCCCTTCTCCGTTTTCTCTTCCTTCGAGAATGCGCTGGGGAACGACTGAACATGCACATTCTTGTCACGGGCGGAGCAGGATTTATCGGCTCGTCGGTCTGTCGGCATTTTGTTTTTGACCTTGGCCTCAAGGTCGTTGTCGTCGACAAATTGACCTATGCCGGCAATTTGGCCTCGCTTGCGCTGGTTGCCGAGCATCCCAACTATGCGTTCGAGAGGGCCGACATCTGCGATGCCGATGCCCTGCAGAAGATTTTCATCAAGCATAGACCGACTGCAGTCGTTCATCTTGCAGCAGAAAGCCACGTCGACAGGTCGATTACGGGCGCAAATGCATTTGTCCAAACAAACGTTGTAGGCACCTTCACCCTGCTGGAGGCCACGCGCCGCCATCTCGACCATAATCCCCTGCTCGCCGATCGATTCCGGTTCATTCACGTTTCGACCGATGAAGTCTACGGCTCGCTGGGAGAGACCGGACTTTTCACCGAACTTACGCGATATGATCCGAGTTCCCCCTATTCAGCGACCAAGGCCGCGTCCGATCATCTTGCAAAGGCCTGGCACAGAACCTACGACGTGCCCGTCATTGTATCCAATTGCTCAAACAATTATGGGCCCTATCAATTTCCTGAAAAGCTCATTCCGTTGATGGTCCTCAACGCTCTGCATGGGGAGCCGTTGCCGGTGTATGGAAATGGTCTAAATGTCCGGGATTGGCTGTTTGTCGAGGATCATGCGCGCGCGCTGGGCTTGATCCTCGAGAAAGGAGTTCCAGGCGAGACCTATAATGTCGGTGGTCGCAACGAACGCTCCAACATCGAGGTGGTAAGACAAATCTGCGCATGCCTTGACGAACTGCGTGGGCCCGCACATTCGCACGACGGCTTGATCACCTATACCGAGGATCGTCCGGGTCACGATTTGCGCTACGCCATCGACGCAACAAAGCTCGAAACGGCTCTGGGTTGGCGCGCTGAGGAGACTCTGGAAAGCGGCATCAAAAAGACGGTCAGATGGTATCTCGAGCATCCCGCGTGGTGGAGGCCGCTGCGCGAAAACGTATACCGTGGCGAGCGACTAGGTCTTGGTCGACATTGAGCAGAACGATGCGTCTATATGTTATTGGGAGCGAAGGTCAGGTCGCTCGATCATTGCGGGAGGCTGCCGCAGCGAACCCCGACATCACGATCAGATGCTCCACGCGCTCCGACCTCGACCTGTTGCGCATCGAACAGATTGAAAGGGCTTTGGCGGAGTTCTCGCCAGACATCGTTGTAAATCCTGCCGCCTATACCGCTGTCGATCGTGCGGAGACGGAACCGGATCTGGCCTACTCGATCAATTCCAAGGCAGCTGGTGCGGTCGCATCAGCAGCAAGTCGATTGGATGTTCCCCTCATCCATCTGTCGACGGATTACGTTTTCGACGGCAAGAATCCGGCTCCTTACGTCGAAACCGACGCGACTTCGCCGCAGAGCGTATATGGTCGATCGAAGCTCGCCGGCGAAGTCGCGGTGGCGTCTGCCGCCGATCGTTACCTGATCTTGCGAACTTCATGGGTCTACGCGCCCTATGGCAACAATTTCGTGAAGACGGTCATGCGGCTCGCCCGGCAACGGGATCGATTGGGTATCGTCAACGACCAGATCGGCTGCCCCACTTACGCGCCCGACATCGCCGATGCCATCATTGCCGTCGCTCGGCAGATCGCGGGTTCGGGCTGGCAGTCTGGTCATGGCGGCGTCACGCATCTGGCGGGTCCTGACGAAATGAGCTGGTTCGAGTTCGCCAGACGCATCGTCCTCGACCTCGCAACGAGACGAGATTGTCCAGCCCGTGTTGAGGCGATCTCGACGAAGGACTATCCGACGGCCGCTGTTAGGCCGGCGAATTCCCGTCTGAACTGCGACAGATTGAACTCTGTCTTCGGGCTGCGCCTGCCTCACTCATCGCAATCCTTGCGGATCTGCCTCGATCGCCTGTGCGATCCCGCTCACGCCAATTTGGAGTAGATCTTGAAAGGCATCATTCTGGCTGGCGGAACCGGCACCCGCCTCTATCCCATGACGTTGGTGGTGTCCAAACAGCTCCTGCCGATTTACGACAAGCCAATGATCTACTACCCGCTAACGACATTGATGCTGGCGGGTATCAGGGACATACTGATTATATCGACACCGGGCGATCTTCCGCTATTTCAGTCCCTGCTGGGCGACGGCGGGCAATGGGGACTGACGCTATCCTATGCCGTGCAACCCAAACCTGAAGGCCTGGCTCAAGCCTACATTATCGGAGCAGATTTTGTGCGCGGCGAATCGTCAGCCTTAATCTTGGGCGACAACATCTATTTTGGCCATGGTCTGCCGGACATGCTTGTCAGGGCCGCTGGCCGCCGGTTCGGTGCGACGGTCTTTGCCTATCATGTCGCCGACCCCGAACGGTACGGCGTGGTTGGCTTCGACAGCACAGGACAAGCAACTTCGATAGAAGAGAAACCCGCAACTCCAAAATCGAACTTTGCCGTGACGGGGCTATATTTTTATGATCCCCAGGTGGTCGAAATTGCCGCCAGCATTGTTCCCTCCGCGCGAGGGGAGCTTGAGATTACCGACGTCAACAGGGTCTATTTGGAACGAGGGCTGCTCGCTGTTGAGCAAATGGGCCGCGGCTTCGCTTGGTTGGATACTGGAACACCCGACAGTCTCATGGCCGCCGCGGACTTCGTCGCGACCCTGGAGAAACGGCAAGGCTTTCGCATCGCCTGTCCGGAGGAGATCGCGTTCAAACAGGGTTTCATCGAGCAGAAGCAGCTGGAGCGGCTGGGGGCAGCGCTCGGCAAGAGCGACTACGCCAGATACGTGCAGGCTCTCGCCAAGGCAGCTGCTCTCTGATACGCGCGCGTTCCGAGATTGACGTTCGACGATTCGCGTTGATTGATGGCGCGCGCCGTGTGTTCGACAGGCCTCGGCGAGCTAGAAACGTGCTTCGCCGCAAACGTCTTGTGTCAACTTGTCCCGGAAGAGCCGTTTTGCAATCACTAGACCAGGTGTGGTGCCCTGCTGGGCTCGTCCCTTCTCATCCATGCTCTCGACGGCCCGACCCGCGGCTCGCTTGAATTACGCAAATGCCCAGTTGTCGAAGCTACGGTCGCTCGCGTGCACCGTAGCTAGGACCGTAGTTTTATAAGCCAAGGTTCGAAAACCGCTTACTATTCAATGCTCTTGATGACACCCCTTCTTCCAACGACCCGACGAGCCTCGCCGAGAAGGTCCGCCGATCCGCCCACCATCTTCCGGGGTTTCTGCTTTTGGTCGTGGGCCGGAGACCTTCTTCGGAGGGACTATGGGTGTATTTCCATCTCATCGATGGCACCTGGCTCGAGGCTAAGAACGCCCACTTCTAGGCCAATATCAGATCATGATGGATGGCTCATCATGGCACGACAATCTTCGGATCGAGCGCTACGACCGCACCTTGAGTTTAGCCGGGTCGACGCTCTTCTCTTTCGCCCACGCGGCCACGGTTGATCAAGAAATGTTCGAATAACCGAGTCGTGGTTGACGCAAGTTGACTCGCAATCGGAAGGACGCTTGATGCGGGTGCGCGGGCTATACGTCGCAATCAGCTCGTCGCAGTTCGGTTCTCGGTCAGAGAGCGAGCGGCGCTTCCGGGGCCGCACTTGCGGCTCTATCGAGGGCCGACAAGGGTCCTCGGAGGAGGCGCAGCCCAGGGAATTGTTTGTTTCGTCGCCCAAAATGGGATATATGGACCCTAGCTGTTCAGGTCTCGCGCCGAGGCCGCTTAAAGCTGCTGAATTGGTCTGCGCGCCGCAGATCGCCTGATCGACGGGACCCCAGCGCGCCGCTTGGGAAGTTCGAACATCCGAAACCCAATCAGACGAGGCCACTATGTGCGGCTTCTGCGACAATTGGCGTGCGCGAATTTCCGATAGACGACGCCGGCTCGAAAGCCTGAAATCGGCGCCCTCCCTGTACCCGATGGGCGCCTCCATTGACGCAGTCGGGGAGCTGCGACGGAAAATCGGCGTGTACGAAACATTGCTCGATCGGCCGCCTTGCGGGCCAGCCAGGACGTGAAAAACACGGCCTCCGCCCCTTTGGGCGGTGGCCGTTGCGCCGAGAACCTCCCAAGAACGATGAATCCAAGTCTGGGACTTATTCTGGGACTTTTGGACCGGAAATCCCGGATTGTTCGGGTTTTTGTTCCATTTTTGCGCTCGGTCGAGAAGCCGGAGATGGACTAAAATTCCTTTAGCTTCAATTGAGTTACGGGACCAATTTCGCTCTCAAGCCGAAGCCGAGCCCGATATCTGGAATACTAGACGCAGCTGATGCCCCAGGCCCGATGAAGACGCAAACCTCGACCCGCCTGCTATTGGGTTGCGGGTTTTTGAGATTTCGGCGCCATGCGACTCTAGGCCTTACTACTCTGGTGTGTCCATCTTCGCCCTTTGCGCGGCGGGTTTTGGCGATAGCGCTCGTCTTGTCGGAGCCGACTGGAATATCGGAGGCGAGATGGTGGCGTGATCGTCGTCTCGGCCTTTGAACCGCCAACCGTCGTTGCCGGTCTCGACGATGTCGCAGTGATGGGTCAGCCGGCCAAGCAGCGCGGTTATCATCTTGGCGTCGCCGAACACGCTGAGCCATTCGCCGAAAGCAAGATTGGTGGTGATAATTACGGAGGCGTGCTCGTAGCAGCGCCCGAGAAAGGGAGCAGCGTCAAGCCGAGACCTACTTACTGCTAATTGGCTCGTCGACCGACGTCGTGCGCCGCCCCTCAGAATTCGACCACCGCTACAGGGTGAACGAACGTGGAAGCTCGTGAGGCGACGCCACGAAAAACGTCAATGTTCTCCGAGACCTTCGAGCAAGCAGGCCCGCTCATAACGGTCTGGTTGCAGGTTCGAGTCCTGCCGGGCCCACCAGCGATCTCAATGAACGGCTTGTGTGATTTTGCCATTGCGGGCTCGGCGCACCAGATACGTCCACTTTTCGTTCGTGCGGAAACACTGCCAAGTTCGGCGTCCGATGGCTCACAACGGCGACGTGCTGCCGTGGAGCTGGAAGCCGGCCGATCATGTCAAGATCTGAGGCCATGTGCAGCGGCCGGACGCTTACATCGGGCGTCTCTTCGCCTTCTTATTCGACATGATCGTCTCCTCTGTTCGATACTACACGGCTGCACATGAGCGGTCGACAACATAGCATTGGTCCGGCTTCCGTCGTGATCTCGCGGTGATGACATCTGGTGGTCCATCCGGGAGTCCGTGCTCAGCCCCGCCTGCCAAGCGGGCGCACATGTCCTCGTCAGGATCGCGGGGCAACACAGACACAATAGCGCGCTCGACCTCTCAATCGAGTTGTCATCGCCGGCAAGATAGCGTGCTCTCCGCATCCGCTTCGATCCACCAAACGTCTCTCCGCCGATCTGCGGAAACTCAGCCAATCTTCTGTCGTCGCACTGTCTGCGAGACGGCGCTCGCCAGAGCGGCGAGCGCCGTCGGGTTGTTCAAATTCTGCTCAGCCGCGGGCTCGTCGCTCCGTGCGTCGCAGAAACATCGCGCGGCGAATCCACCCGCATCGCCACGCCCTTGGGAATCGGGGAGGTCTTCACTACAACCATTCTCGCCCGAAATCGAACACCCCACCCTTTGCAGATCAATTACTTAGCTCGCCAAAAAATCGCAAATCCCGATCTTCGAGCGCGAATCCGCGAACTCGGGCTAGCTGTTCGCAGCGCAGGTTGCTCGCGATGAATCGCATAGCGAAGCTGGACGACGCTGCGAGCGCGCGCCTCTCGCCCGCTCTGCCAAATCTTCGTTGTTCATCGCCGGCCGTGGCCGCCGCCAAGGCCGGGAGGACTGCCGCCGCCCAGGCCGGGAGGACCGCCGCCGCCAAGGCCGGGAGGACCGCCACCGCCAAGGCCGGGAGGACCGCCGCCGCCAAGGCCGGGAGGACCGCCACCGCCAAGGCCGGGAGGACCGCCACCGCCCAGCCCGGGAGGACCGCCGCCCGGCACAGTAGCGCCACCGCCCGGGACGTCCGAGCCGCCGGGCGTCGCGCCCGGAGTTTGCTCGGATCTCGTACCTTGGATCGAGTCACCCGGAAATTTGTTGACGGATTGGATGGATTCAACCCGCAAGCCACGGGAACTGTCAAAGGTGGCGTTCACGACCACGCGGGCATTACCTGAGGATGCGAAGCGACTATTGTCATGCGCGACATAGCCCGAGCCGAATTGCAGATAGTTGCCGACGCGGCGGACATAGCCTTCGATCGACAGACGGTTCGCGCCGAAGAAATCAGAGAGGTCGTCAGCCCTTATGCGCGAGATCTGCATCACGCCTTGCGTAACGCGGCCCTCAGCCTGAACACGTTGTCCGACGAGTGCGGCATCGGCGCCGTTGAGTCGCAACCCGCCTATTCGCAGGCCGCCGCGATCGCGTTCGAGTGGTCCGGAAACCCGCGTTGTCGCGTTAAGGCGTTGCTCGACCAGGCTTGAGACGATCACGCCGTCGATGCGGCGCACCCCGAAGACCGCGACATTGGCGCCCGGATGGCGCCAGCTTTCGTGGCCGGCCGCTATGATCCGCTGGCCCAGCACGGTCATCTCGCCGTCCCTGACGCTTTCGATCGGCCCCATAACCTCACTGACCACGTTGACGCCGCGGGTGATCAGCGAACCGTTCGCCTGCGGCAGCGCCAGCACCCGGGCCAGATGTCCGATCTTGAGCGCCTTCGCCGATACCGGTTCGCCATCGATCCGCACCGGGACGTTCGGCGCATAGCTGATGCGTTGGCCGTTGACGAAAATGCTGCCGAAACGCTGAATGACGCCAACAATGCCGGTGCCGCCGATGCCCTGATCGTGGCCACGCGTGATACCGGTGCCGCCGATACCCTGATCGCTGCCGCGGCGCACCTGTGCCCAGGCGGAGGACGATCCGGCAAGCCAGAGTCCCATAAGCAACGAGCGGCGCGAGATGACGGGCTGCTTGGTCATGACGAGCCGCCTTCGTCAGCATCACCATTCGCCGCGTCGTCCGGACCTTCGCTGTAAATGTAGATGCCGAAATTCCAGCGGTGGTCGCCGCCCTTGTCCCTGGCGAGCGCGCGGTTTGCTTCCCGGTTGGCGATCTTCAGGGCGTCCATGGCCAGTTCGCGCGAACGCCCTTCGAGACGTTTTGCGAGCTTGGCCGAAAGGCCGTCATAGTGCACCGCGCGTTCGAGGAAACGGGGTGCTGGCCCGGATACGTTTTCGGCGGCTGCCGCGATATGATCATGCAGGTTACGGCCGAGATAGTGCCATTTGCGCTCGTCATCGCCGCGCGGAACGAAGCCAGTATCCACCAACACGATCTCTTCATCGCCGTTGATGGTCACGAGCTCGCGGTCCAGCCATTCATCCAGCACTGCGCGCGGGCGGACATCCTTCGTGATCGAACTGACGAGCTGCTCGAACGAGGGCGCATCGCCACTGGCCATGCGCGGCAAGGGCAGCGGATCGCCGTTCGCGTCCGTGAACTCCGGAGCGGCGAGCCAGCGTGCCATGATCGCGCTGGTCAGCGACAGAGTGGCAGGCGTTTCATTGACCGGCGCACCGGCGCCGCGCAGCCGCGCAACCTCCTTGCGGTGAATTCCGGTGAGCAGACTCACGCGGCTGTCGGTCTGCTCCTTTCCCTCCAGGGCAAAGTCGTGCTCGGCAACATTGACGAAGAGTTCTCGCAACAGCTGAGCCAGCTCAGGAAATGTCATTCCGCCGCGGATGCATAGCCGCACCAGCGGGCGCAGCAGGCGCGCCAAGGGCGCGCGCAGGCTCGCCGCCGCAATCGGCTGATGCGAAGCCGACTTCGATCTCCGGGATTTGGCGTTCATGGCGAAATTGTAGCGGCGAGTCCCGTGGGATACAATCCCACTTTTCCGTCGAGATCAATTGACGTGTGAAATTTTCCCACATATAAGGGAGGCGCTCAGTCATGGAGAGTTCGGCCATGCTCGCTCCCTCTCGGCGCCTCTCGGTGCTTCACATCTTCAATGACTGCTATCCCGACCTGTTCGGCGGAGCCCCGTCGGTGATCCGCGACATATGCGCAGGACTGAAAGACGCGTTCACCGCCTGCGTGCTGGTCTGCTCCAAGTCGAACGGGCAACGGCGCATCGTCGTGAACGGCGTAACGATCGAGCGCGTGCGCTCGTTCGGCGATGTAGGTTCGCTTCCGGCCGCGCCGACTTATCCGCTGCGGTTGTGGCGCCAGGTCGCCGATCACGATCTGCTCGCGCTTCATGCACCGTTTTCGCTCGCCGATCTCATGCTCGCCCTGGGGTTGGGCCGCGATCGACCTTTGGTCGTGCACTACCATGCGGACATCGTTTCGCATGCCGGACTGAGGTGGTTTATGAAACCGCTGTTGCGCCGGACGCTGCGGCAGGCGGACGCAATCATCGTGTCCAATGCCATTCTGCTTTACAGCAGCCCGCTGCTGCAGGAATTCGCTGAGAAATGTCACGTCGTTCCGTTCGGCGTCGATGCCTCGAAGTACGATTGGCCGGAGCCGCGCGACAATGACGCTGCCGAACGCGATCGTGGACGGCTCGTGCTGGCTTGCGGGCAACTCGTCCCCTACAAGGGCTTCGATGTGCTGGTGCGAGCGGCGGTCGGCCACCGCTTTGAGGTCTGGATCATCGGCGAGGGTCCAGAACGGGCACGGCTTGAACGAATGATTCATAGCCTCGGCGTCGCGGATCGCGTCCGCCTGCTCGGCTCCGCTCCGAAGGCCAAACTCGCCAGTCTCATGTGTACAGCGGACGTCTTTGTCCTGCCGTCCGTGACCAATGCGGAAACGTTTGGCATCGCTCAACTGGAAGCGATGGCGGCGGGACGGCCGATCATCAATACATGGCTTGACACGGCCGTTCCACGCGTTGCGCGCCACGGCATCGAGGCCATCACCGTTCCACCCGGCAATCATGTTCGGTTGGCGGAAGCGATCGAAACATTGCTCCGCGATCCGGAGCGGCGCTGGCGCATGGGCCATGCCGCCCGGCTTCGCGCAACGACGCAATATTCCGTCGACGCCTTCGGGAAAGGAATCGAAACTGTCTATCGCCATGCCGTGATGACCAAGGCATCAAGCCGGTCGACCCTGGCTTCACGCCCCGAAACAATCGGAACGGGTCCGGAAAATCGACATTGCTGAGACTGATTGTGCTGAAACTCGTCGCGCAGGCTCAGCTCGCGATCACGATCCGTGAATAGTCAGGAAGGAGCTACTTATGTACTCGCAAAGCATACCTCTCGTAGAGAATGCGTGGGACGGGCCTGCGCGCGATCCAAACGCCCGATTCGATCCGCGGATTGGAAAGCCCATGAAACCGCCTGGCCGTTCTCCTCGCCCCTCCGGCCTCAAGGACGACAATATCGCGAGCGACCGGCCGTCGATTGGCAGGCGAACACTCCACACCCTTGCCCGGCTCGTTATTGCAGTTCTCATCGGTATCGGCGCCACCCTTGCCTGGCAGTCCTACGGTAACGCAGCAAGGGACAAGGTGGTGGCCCGGGCTCCATCGCTGGGCTGGTTGTTATCCGTCTCGACGACGAAGTCGCCAGCCATTGCTGCAACTGTCCCGGACCCGATGCAGCAGCTTGAGCCCCTGGCGTTCAATCTCGATGTCGTGCGGCGCAGCGTCGAGCAACTCACCGCCAAGCAAGAACAGATGACCCAGAGCATTGCGACGCTGCAAGCTGTAGCAGACGACATCAGACAGAGAATGTCAACAACCCCGCCTTCGTCGCTGTCCCAGCAGCAGGCGGCCCCGATCCCGCAGCATAAACCCTCGCAACCCAGGGCACAGTCAGCGGCTGTGCAGTCGTCAGTGCCTCGTCCGCTGCCCTCTGCCGGACCACCCCTGCTCTCGCGCTGATGGCCCAGATTGCCGGCGGGCTTTTTTATTGATGGGACGTAGACGCGCGCGGCATGACGGTGCGTAAGCTGCGCCTCAAGTCACGTATCGTGAATTTGTCGATACCCGCTTCCTTGATCACGCGATTGACCATCGTGTTGAAGTCGGACATTTGGCGTCCGGACTTCATAAGCCTGCGAAACTGCTGGAGAATCGACGTTCAACGGCGGCCCCACGGCCTACTACCTTCCGCCTATGAGAGCCTGGCAGAGCTGATGCTGTAATCGCTCCCGATGCTTGCAGCGCGACTGCACATCTGGGGCTTGGCGCGCACGTGCCACAACAAAGAAATATGCGGAGGGAACTGATGAATTTCACGAGCAGGAGATTCTTGGCTGGCATCTCGACGGTTGCCTTCCTCGTCGCCGGCACGCTTGGCGTCCGCGCCAACGACTCGGCGCTGAAGGCCGCCGGCGCGCCCGGGGCCTGGGCGATGGCGGGCCATGATTACGGCAACACCCGGTTCAGCCCGCTCAAGGAGATCAACACCGAGAACGCCGGCAAGCTGTCGCTGGTCTATTCGTTCTCGCTGGCCTCGCTACGCTCGAACGAGGCCTCGCCGATCGTGATCGGCAACACGCTCTACGTCTCGACGTCGTGGGGGCCGAAATACGTCTATGCGCTTGATGCCGCGACCGGCGCGCGCAAATGGACCTATGAGCCGGACATTCCGGACGATACGCTGCAATATGCCTGCTGCGACGTGAACAGCCGCGGCATCTCCTATGCCGACGGCAAGCTGTTCGTCGGCCGGCTCGACGGCAAGCTGACCGCGCTCGATGCCGCCACCGGCAAGGAGCTCTGGACGTCCAAGGTGGTCGACTACAAGCAGGGCTCGGTGATCACCTCGCCGCCGCTGGTCGTGCGCGACAAGGTCATCACCGGCTTCGGCGGCGGCGAGTACGGCGTGCGCGGCTCGCTGCAGGCCTACGACATCAACTCCGGCAAAATGGTCTGGCAGACCTATACCGTGCCTGCGCCCGGCGAGCCCGGCAGCGAGACCTGGAAGGGCGACACCGGCCTGCATGGCGGCGGCGCGGCCTGGCTGGTCGGCTCCTACGATCCGAAGAGCGACACGGTCTATTGGGGCACCAGCAACCCCGGTCCTTGGAACACCGCTGTGCGCTCGACCGGCAATGGCGATTTCGGCAAGCTGACCAATCTGTATACGGCGTCCACGCTGGCGCTCGATCCGAACACCGGCAAGATCAAGTGGCACATCCAGACGACGCCTGCCGATGCCTGGGACTATGACGGCGTCAACGAGGCTATTCTCGCCGATCTCAAGGTTGGCGGTGCGGCTGTCCCGACGCTGATGAAGGCCGATCGCAACGGCTTCTTCTTCGTGGCCAACCGCGAGACCGGCAAGGTGATCTCGGCCGAGAAGTACGTCTTCGCCAACTGGGCGCAGAAATGGGACATCTCGACGTTGCGCGCGGTCGAGGATCCGGACAAACGGCCGGGCCCTGGACATCCCGTCAAGGACGTCTGCCCGAACCTGATCGGCGGCAAGAACTGGCAGCCGATGTCGTACAATCCGGACACCGGGCTGGTCTACATCCCGGCGAACAATGTCTGCATGGACTGGTCGGTCAGCGACGTCTCGTACAAGCGCGGTGTGTTCTATCTCGGTGCGGAATTCCCGACCAAGGAAGGCCCCGGCGGGTTCCTCGGTGAGCTCATTGCCTGGGATCCCGTGAACAACAAGAAGGTGTGGTCGATCCAGGAAGACCTTCCGTTCAACGGAGGCACGCTCAGCACCGCCGGCGGCCTGGTGTTCTCCGGCAATCTGCACGGCGACTTCCGCGCCATCGACGCCAAGACCGGCAAGATCCTGTGGAAGAAGAATCTCGGCTCCGGCATCGGCGCCGGTCCGGTGACCTATTCGGTGGACGGCAAGCAGTACGTTGCCGTCGTCGTCGGCCGCACCGCCTCGATCCCGGCCTTCCTGGGCGAGATCGGCAAGAAGATGACGAACGCGGCTCCCGAAGGCGGCGCCCTGTTCGTGTTCGCGGTTCAATAGCCGCAACGCTCGCGACGGATGCGCGTGTCCCCGGACGCGGGACACGCGCGCCGCTCAGCCAACCCGCATCAAGCGGAGGAAGATGGCTCGGCCGCGAGGGACCGAGCCGCTCCATACCAACAAGATAACAAGATCGAGGGATCGAGGATGCGCCTGAATCGCCGTCAGACTGGCTCGAAGTGGCGGGCCGCCGCCGAACTGTCGGCACGTGCGACGACTCTCGCCGCCTTGATGGCCTCTACCCTGTTGGCATCGTCGGCGGCGGGCCTGGCCAACGAGGCAGAGCCGCTGCGGCTCTGTGCGGATCCGACCAATCTTCCATTCTCGAGCGACAATCCAACGCAGCCGGGATTCTACCTCGAGGTCGGCCAGGCGCTGTCACAGCAGCTCGGACGGCCCGTGACGTATGACTGGTACAAATCCTATTTCGGCAAGCGAACCGTGCGCGTGACGCTGCTCGGCAAGCAGTGCGACGCGATGATCGGCCTGCCGCTGTCCTCGGATTTCATGGGACCGACGGTGATCTTCTCGAAGAAGATCGCGACCGAGACCTACGCGCTTGTCAGCCGCGGAACGCTCGTCGTCCACAGCATCGACGACCTCCGAGGCAAGCGCGTCGCTGTGCAATACCAGACCACGCCGCAAAATCTGCTGGCCCAGCGCGATGACATCGAGAAGGTGACGGTGCTGACGCCGAACGAGGGCATGGTGGCGCTGGCACAGGGCAAGGCCGACGTAGCCTTCGTCTGGGGACCGGTTGCAGGCTGGCTGAACAAGACGACCTACGAGAGCAGCTTCCGGATCCAGCCGGTCGAAGGCGACGGTCTGTCCTGGGATGCCGCGATCGGCTTTGCCAAGGGCTCCACGCAGTTGCGCGATCAGATCGACGTCGCCTTGCCGCAGCTCGCACCGCTGATAGCCGAGCTGGCTGGCAAATACGGGCTGCCGAGCGAACCACCGATCAGGCTCGGCGCCCTGCCTGGCCCAATCAAGCTGGCCTCGCTGGCCGGCCCTGCTCAGCTTCTCCGCCAGCCGGTCGCCGAGGCGGCCGTGATCAGGGTTTCGGACTCGGCTGCTGCGAGCGATTCCAAGACCGAGGCGGTCAGCGCCGGCAAGGAGATCTTCAACGGCACCTGCGCGCATTGTCATGGACCGGACGCCGTGCAGGCGGAACGGAAGATCGACCTGCGGCGGCTGCAGACCCGTTATGGCGAGGATATGCGCGACAAGTTTTGGACCACCGTGCATGAAGGCCGTCCGTCCAAGGGCATGCCGGCCTGGAAGGAGGTCTTTACCGACGAGCAGTTCGAGAGCATCTATGCGTTCCTGCGGACCGTGCAGTCGTCCGAAACGGCCAATTGAAGGAGGCGGACACCGGCCGCTCGATCTGCCGGATCACCCGGCGCGTACAGGGGGCAAGTGAGGGGGCGGACATGACGCGCTTTCTGATCATCGACGATCATCCGCTGTTTCGCGAAGCCCTCGGCAATGCGGTGCGTCTGGCGCATCCTGACGCCGAGATCTTCGAGGCGCTGTCGATTGCCGATGCGCTCAACACCCTCGCGCTAGAACCCGACATCGACCTGGCGCTGCTCGACCTGACGCTGCCCGATGCCGTGGGCTTCTCGGGATTCCTGCGGCTTCGTGCCACGCATCCCCGGCTTCCGGTCGCGATCGTCTCGAGTGATGAAGACCCCAACGTCGTGCGCGAGGCGCTTTCGCTCGGCGCCGCCGGCTATCTGCCGAAGTCGACCTCGAAGCGTGAGCTGACGTCCGCGATCGAGCGCGTGCTCAGCGGCTCGATCTCGGTCCCGAAGGACTTCGTGCCCGTCGCCGAGCGCCACGGCAACGGCTCCGCCCGCGCGCTGCAGGCGCGCCTCGAGGAGCTGACCCCGCAACAGCTTCGCGTCCTCGACCTGATCAGGCGTGGCTATCAGAACCGGGAAATCGCGGGCGAGCTTCAACTCGCGGAGTCGACCGTCAAGGCGCACATCACGGAGATCCTGAGAAAACTCCGCCTGTTCAGCCGCAACAAGGCCGTTATCGAGATCGGCAAGATCGCGCTGCCCGTTCCGGCCGACCGCCAGGGATCGCGCAACGCCTCGCGCAGAAAGCACCCGTAGCGCTATTGCTGCGCTGCAGGAGGTCACGGCCGCCGCAGGCGTCGCACCGTTGATGGCGTCTTGGTCGTTGATTGAGGCCGACCGACGCGCTATCGCTGATGCTCCGGCCCTGACGTTCTTCCGAAGACGCAGCGCGCGCACTGGTTTGAATGTCAGATCCGCGACAATGAACAAACCGGATCTCCGATCCGGCCGGGGGGTGACAGGCACGTGGCTCGATTGCTCATCGTCGAGGACCATCCGCTGTTTCGCGAGGCGCTGGAGAGCGCGATCCGCGCCGCTCTGGCTGATGCCGAGATGCGCGAGGCAACATCCATCGACATGGCCGTCGATCTTCTGTCATCGCCTCCGAGATTCGACCTGATCCTGCTCGACCTCTCAACACCCGGAACGACCGGGCTCTCCGGCGTGATCCGCATTCGCAAGACCGCGCCGCGCACACCGATCCTGGTGGTTTCCGCGCATCAGGACCCGCGCCTCGTCGCCCATGTTCTCGCGCTGGGTGTTTCCGGCTACATCTCGAAATCAACCTCGAAGCAGCAACTGGCCGACGCGATCAAGGCGGTGCTGCGCGGCGAGGTCCACGTCGAAGGTGGCTCCCTCTGCGCCGGCGTGCGCCGTGGCCGACTTCCCGCTCAAGATCTCCTGAAGCGTCTTCACGAGCTGACGCCGCAGCAGCTGCGCGTGCTCGACCTGATCCGCCGCGGACTGCAGAACAAGCAGATCGCCTTCGAGCTCGGGATCTGCGAGACGACGGTGAAGGTCCACGTCTCTGAGATCCTGCGAAAGCTCCGCGTGATGAGCCGGACCAAGGCCATCATCGAGATGGAAAAGATCGACTTCGTGAACCTCATCAGTGGGCCACGCATGCCGGCGCGGGCGAGCGGCGTTGACGCGCTCATGACAGCAGGAACGACAACAGCGCGCGAAGCTCCGCAGGCCTGACCGGCTTGGTCAGGATCTCGAGCCCGTATTGGCTCGCTTCCCTGGCTGCATCTTCGGAATAGTCAGCGGTGACGATCATGGCCGCAACATCTCGGCTGAGGAATTGCCGGATGTCCCGGATGGCGGCAAGCCCGCTCTCGTCGCCATCCAGGTGAAGATCGGCGATGATCGCCTCGGGGGCCGCCCCGAGCGCACTCAGGCGCCGCAGCGCGTCCTTCGACGAGACCGTGGCCACGACGTCGCAGCCCCATTTTTCCAGCAGACCGACCATGGCATCGGCGGTGGCCAGGTCGTTTTCGATCAACAGGATCTTGGCGCCTTCGAGCCCGCCATAATCGTGCTCGACGTGCTCAGCAGGATGCGGATCCGGCGGTACGGCTGCCGGGTCTGCCCGGTCGAGCGCGAGCTTGAATGTGGATCCATGGCCAACCCGCGAAGCCAGCCTGACCTCATGGTCCAATGCATTGGCGAAGCGACGGACGATCGACAGGCCGAGCCCAAAGCCGGCCTGGTCCTCGGCGCTCGAATGACCGCGCTGGAATTCGAGGAAGATCGCTTCCTGCTGCGGCTTGGGAATGCCAGGGCCGGTATCGTAGACCTCGATGCGAACCCGGCCAGCCCCCGGTCCGCGCCGGCATCCCATGACGACGCCGCCTCGCCGCGTGTAGCGCAGAGCGTTCGCGAGGAGATTCTGCAAGATGCGCCGCAGCATCATAGCATCCGAGACCACCGCGACCGAGCAGGGACAAATGCGCAAGGACAACCCGCGTTTGGCCGCGATCGGGGCGAATTCGCGTTCGAGCGGCTCGAACAGGCTCGAGATCAGAACGGGCCTCACGTCGGGCCGCAGGGCTCCGGCATCGAGCTTGGCAATCTCCAGCAGGGACCGCAGCAGATCTTCCAGCATGGCCAGCGAATGGTCGACCTGGCCGACCATGGCTGTGCCACGATCGGACGAGACTTCGTCCGCCAAGGTCGACAGCGTCAGCCGCGCCGCGTTGAGTGGCTGAAGCAGATCATGCGTGACGGAGATGAGAACCGAGGATTTCAGGGAGCTGGCCGCTTCGGCCTGCTGCTTGGCGCGAAACAGGTCCTTGTTGGCCGTTTCGATCGAACGCAGCGCATCGCGCAGCTGCCGCGTCCGCTCGCGCACCTGCTGATCGAGTGCGATCGCCGTTTCGAACAGTGAGAACGCATTGAACTGCTGGTCCATCGAGCGCTCGACCCGGGACATCAGTGCGGCATTGATCTTCCTGAGCTTGGCCGCCTCGCGCTGCAGGTCTTCCGGAGACCCGACAACAGTCATTGCTGCGCCCCTGGACGCTTGCCGATCGCGACGCCGGTCAACGTCTGATTGACGTGCATTGAACCGTACTGCTCACCATAGGTATGGAACCCGACGATCCGGTTATCGCGATAGAGCTCGGACATTTCCCGCGCGAACTGATGCTGCTCAGCGTCGAGACGACGGAGGATGCACTCGAAACCGATGAAGATCGAGACCTCGCCGATGTCGTCTCGAACCTCGGCCAGCATCTCGCGGGCGGCGGCCACGGAGTTGCGCGACCTTGCCGCCGTCAGCACCATTCCTTCGTCGATCGCGCAGAAGAACCGCAGCGAGCCGTCAGGGCTGACGCGCTGAATCGAGCGCGCGAAATAGGAGCCGCCGACGCGCACCAGCACCGGATGGGCTGCAAACAGGAATGGGTCGAGCTCGGAATCCGCGATGCCCACCGCGCGGCAATATTCCTCCGCCGCCGGCTCGGCATTGAGCTGCTTGACGATACGCTGTTCGAGATCGGCCTCCGTCACCACCATCTTGGTCGAGGTCGGCTCGAAATTGTCACATTTGAACAGCCGGAACGGCAATGACGTCCTGATCAGGATCAGCACCGCCATGTCCGTATGCGCTTTGCCGTCGTGAAAGACCCAGGTGCGCTCGAAGCGCAGACCATCGCCGGCCGACCCGCCGACCAAGGGGATATTGTCGAGCGACGCATAGATCGCCGACATGATCGCCTCTTCGCGCTGGCACATGCCGTCGATCAGGACGAGCCCGAACACGCCGTCATCGTCGCGACCGCCGTGCCGCGACAGATCCTGCCTCAACTGGACGCCAAGGCGGCGGCCCTCGTCGACGCGGAAGCCCGACAGCCCGAAGATGGGCTGTGCGAATACCGTGAAATCATCGGCGGCAAAGCCGAGAGCGACGACGCTGTTGTCGTCCCAGCCATCGGGCGACAGCTCTCCAGCCGTCGTACAACCATACACGGGGATGTCTGCGAGACGGGTCGTCACTTCCGCCATGAACGCGTTTGGGTCGTAGTGGGGCGACAGGAAGATCAGCACCATGGCCAAGCCGTCAGCCGGCAACTGGCCGCAGATGTCGGCCGCCGCGGCGGCCTCCGTCGCAGCCTTCGACTTCGCCGCAATCACGCCAGACGGACGCGCGGGCCGAGGATCGGCGTCTCCCACCGGGCACCTCCCAGAACGACACTTGGGTTTCGTGTTGGTGATCGTTCGTTTTTTTAGAAGATTAAGCCAATTGAGCAGCAACGGCAACTGCGCGGCTTGATCCAGAACAAGGACTTGGGCCGGGCTGTCGTCAGATCATCTGCACCGATCTGCTCACCGGCCTGGCCGCGGGGCTGGCCCGCGCCCGCTCCGGATCAAAAGGGAAGGATTCGCATGCTCCGCCGCATCGCTCTTGTCGTTGTTCTCGCAAGTCTGGCGTCGAGCGCCCAGGCGCTGGATGGAGATCCCGTCGCTGGGAAGGGCATCTTCCAGCGCATCTGCCAGAATTGCCACTCTGCCGAGATAGGCATCAACAAGGTCGGCCCGAGCCTCTGGAACATCGTCGGACGGCAACCGGCGGCTGTACCGGACTACGCCTACTCCGAGGGCATGAAAAAAAACAACGCGCCTTGGACCACGACCGCGCTGGATGCCTATATCGCCGATCCGCGCGGGGACGTTCACGGCGTCAAGATGTATTTCAAGGGATTGGCGGACGCGAAGGAGCGGGCCGACGTCGTCGCCTATCTGTCGACGCTGAAATAGCGCAGCCGGGGAAGCTTACGCTACCGCAAGGCCTCCTTGCGTTAACTGCACTCGTCACAGAATCTGTACTCTGCTCTCCACGTCGACCCGCAAAAGGCGGCTGTTGCGGGGGCAACACTCTCACGTTTTCCTGCTTCCCGCGTCAGAACGCGGTTCGCCAGACTGCGGCCACTGGTATGCGATCGATCCCTGTCCGCCGACTGCTTCCGGATTAATATCTCAGGCCGGCACAACGGCGTCGCCGCCGATGGCACGGTCATTGTCGGCACCGACATCAATCCATCCGGCAACACCGAGACGATCATGCGCTGCAAGTGGCGGAAGGTCGTTATCTGACGGGTGAGTTTGACTGACACTCCCTCAGTTAGACTGGGCGGGACTTCCCTCCCAATAGCGAAGCTCAGCCGCTTGTGTGCAGGATGGCTCTACGGCCCAGGCAAGCCTCCAGCCGGTCGTTTCTTGAGGACTCAGCGTTTGCCAGCTCTCGGAAAATGCATTGTGTACCAATGATGGCTTCCGGACAACACGAGGTGGCCCCCCTGATTGCTAAGTGATCTTAAGGTTCTCTAGGGAATCGAACCCCTGTTTCAGCCTAGAGAGGATGTTGCCCCCGACGGGCCGCACCAGTCTCGCACCAGAAACGATCCGAACAAACCGCAACGAACTCAATCGAAATCGAACGAGAACGCAGCAAAATCGACGAAGCCGATCGATACCTTGCCGCTCATCCCGCGCGGCGCACTGCGCCCAGGTCGTGCATCGATCATGTCCCTCTGAATGAGGAGAGCGCGCGAGGAAGCGCCGGACCTCGGCTGAGGCCCGGATCGCGATCTGCGATGGCGCAGCGGAACGCAGGGACACTCAACAATGAGCCGGGCCTGCTTTGTCCTTCAGGATCTCGCGGGCCGCGATCGCGATACGCCGGCACAGAGCCAACGCGGTCTCCCTGTCCTTCACATGGAAGATCTCGTCGCTGATCAGGCGGTCGGCGAGCCAGGCGCGGAAGGCCTGCTCGCTGTCCGCCGTGAACGTGCCGTCCTCATAGACGAATCCACTGAGGGGCCCCTCGATCACGTAATCCGTCTCATCGGCATGTTGCGAGGACCGCGCGCATTGCGCCCAGACGCGGCCTTCCTCGTCGACGACGGCCAGCACGCCGTCATCGCGCTGTTCGACTTTCATTCCTACCTCCGCAGCGCGAGAACAAAGGCGAGCCTTCTCCACGTCATTGTGAGCGCAGCGACGCAATCCAGAGTCTTTCCGTAGAGGCAGTCTGGATTGCTTCGTCACTGACACTCCTCGCAATGACGGAGGAGAGGTGGTGCGCTCTCTGTCCGCCCCGAGCCTGCCGCCTGCCCCCGGTCCGCGTGCTGCACGATACGGCCGCCGCCGGATCGCTAGCCCTGCCGCGGACAGTTGATCTCCTTGTAGACGGCGTCGGCGAACGCCTTGATGCCGGTGTTGATGCGCAAGGGCGAGGTCAGCGTCTGATAGGTGACGATGCCGCGCGTGATCGACAGCACCTTGTAGCTCTCGGCGATCTTCGTCTTGTAGCACTTGCCGACCTGGATGGCGTCCTCTGTCAATGGCATGCTGTCTCCCGTCGCATTGGCGTCCCGGACCTCACATCAAGAATCACGCCAGCGGCACGGTAGCTCGCGCCGCGGCCGGGACCGGCGGCCCGCGATCGACGGCCTTGAGCGCGTCGAGACATGCCAACAGCGCCTGCTGACCGTCGGCAACCGCCTCCTCAGCGTGGGCGCCGATGCCGATGACCCCGGGAATGTCAGGGAAGGTGACGAGAAAGCCGCCGCCATCCTCGGCGCCGAGCGCCGTGACCTCATAGGCATAGACGCGGGAATCGCTCATCGCGCCGCCTCGTCCATTCCGTCGATCATCGCCACGAAGGCCCGGACATGCGGCGGCCTGATCCTCGCCTTCAGCGGGATCGTCACGCAATTCGGGACCGCGGGATGCAGGAACACCTCGTGGGTGCCGGTGATCTTGCGAAACTTGATCGCGTATTGCGAGGCGATGATCTCGAAATCGACCGGCTTCCAGTCGCCGCCCGGACTAGCCCGCAGCGCATCGATGCGGCGCGACTGCGTCCGGCCCTGTCGGCTTTCCGACGCGTCGCCGGGCGTCGCTACGCCGTTGTCCCTCGCGGCGTCGTCCGTTGTGGCGCCGCGCCCCTCGGGAAGCACCAGTTGCAGGAAAGCCGCGATGAAGTCACCGACCGTGTCGCTGCGATGCGCCAGGCGCCAGTTCTGCGACAGCACGAGGCTGGCGCCGCTCGCTGCATTGTGGCGCGCAACGAGTTCGTCCATCATGGTCAGGACCCTGACGACGCTTAGATTGTAGGGCTCCTGGGTGAACTTCCGCGCGAGGTCGACGCGCTCCCGCCTGAGGCTCGCGTTCTCGATGAGCCAATCGATAATCGTGGCAGCCCAGAGCTCCCGGGCATTGCGCGACTCAGACATGGACCGTTCTCCAGGCACGCGGTCTCGACCAGCAAGCCGCGCGAGCGGCGAACCGACCGACCGAGATCACAATCCGACGGCATCGCCACACCGCATGCGCGTCGGACGTTCAACCGCTCGCGGAGATCGATACAAGACTTATGCCATGGGAAAGCAGGACATCAGGGGCCATCACGACGGCGCGTTCCGACCCAGCGGGGCGCAGGGGAGGTCTCGTCAGCCGGCTAGCCGTCACGCCAGATCGCCTGCGCGATCTGGCGCGCAGACGATCTCGTGTCAGAGGATCAATCGGCCGATCTCACCACCACGGGCCGCGCCAAGGAGCACCCAACCATGATAGCGGTGCCGCCAATATGGACGGGCATCGTATGGACGACCGTAGTACGGCCCGCAGCCGACGCCGACATAGCCGTAGAGAGCTGCGGCCGCCCGTTCTCCTTCTCCGGCAGGAGACGGACAAATCTCCGCATCGCGGAACGTTCCGGGAGAAACGCACGACGGCTGGGATCACCCTCGCCGCTTGCGGCCCTGCCCGGCCGCGGCCTGCTTGCGCAGACCCTGGGCCGCGCTGCCGACGATCTCGGAAATCTGCATCAGTTGCTTGGCGAGCGGGCTGGTCTTGCGCCAGACCATGCCGACCGTGCGCTGCGGCTGCGGATCGGCGAAGCGCGCCAGCGACACCGACGCCGAGCGCGTCTCGACGCCGACCGCCATCTCCGGAATCAACGTCACGCCCATGCCGGCGCCCACCATCTGCACCAGGGTCGACAGCGAGGAGGCATCGAGCATCTCGCGCGGCGCCTGCATGTTGCAGAACGACAGCGCCTGGTCGCGAAAGCAGTGCCCCTCCTCCAGCAACAGCAGCCGCATCTCGCGCAGCATCTCGCTGCTCGGCACCGCCGCGCCTTCATATTCCGGCGGCCGCACCAGCAGGAAGTTCTCCGCGAACAGCGCGACCTCAGTCAGTGACGGCTCCGAGACCGGCAGCGCGACGATGGCGGCATCGAGGCGGCCCTCGACCAGCTCCTCGATCAAGGTCGGCGTCTTGGACTCGCGGACGTGGATGTCGATCTCGGGATGTTTGCGCGTCAGGCTCCCGATCACCTTGGGCAGCAGATAAGGCGCAATCGTCGGGATCATGCCGAGCCGGAGCCGGCCGGTGAGCTTGTCGCGCGAGGCGCGGGCGAAGTCGCCGAGCTCATCGACCGAGCGCAGGATCTCGCGCACGCGCTCGGCGAGTTGCTCGCCGAACCGGGTCAGCACGACCTGGCGGGCGTTGCGCTCCAGCAGCACGCCGCCGAGCGCCTCCTCCATCTCCTTGATCTGCATCGACAGCGCCGGCTGCGAGATCGCGCAGGCCTCGGCGGCGCGGCCGAAATGCCCCAGACGCGCCAGCGCGTCGAAATAGCGAAGCTGCCGCATCGTCAAATGTATCATCAGATTATCTTATCGATCAGCGCCGCGAAGTCAATTTTCCTGACCACAATCTTGAGATGCGGAGGTAACGCACCGCGTCCATATGCGTTTGGACAGCGTCACGCCACATTCATCAGATAATCTTATCGTTATGATCATCAATCTCAATTTCCCCTGATCGAAGTAGCCGCGTAGGGTCCCGGCTCCCACCCCAGGGGGGAACCATGACGATCACGTCAGGAGGCAAACATGGATGACGTCAGCAAGTGCCCGTTCTCGGGCGGCTTGAAGGGATTTTCGAACAAGGATTGGTGGCCGAACCAGCTCAATCTGTCGGTCCTGCATCAGCACTCGAACCTCTCCGATCCGCTCGGCGAGGCGTTCGATTACTCCAAGGAATTCAAGAGCCTCGATCTCGACGCGCTGGTCAAGGATCTGCACGCGCTGATGACGGATTCGCAGGACTGGTGGCCGGCCGATTTCGGCCATTACGGTCCGCTGTTCATCCGCATGGCCTGGCACGCCGCCGGCACCTATCGCATCGGCGATGGCCGTGGCGGCGCCGGCACTGGTCAGCAGCGTTTTGCGCCGCTGAACAGCTGGCCGGACAACGCCAACCTCGACAAGGCGCGCCGCCTGCTGTGGCCGATCAAGCAGAAGTACGGCCAGAAGATCTCCTGGGCCGACCTGTTCGTGCTGACCGGCAACGTTGCGCTGGAATCGATGGGCTTCAAGACCTTCGGCTTCGGCGGTGGTCGCGCCGATACCTGGGAGCCCGAGCAGGACATCTATTGGGGCCCCGAGGGCAAGTGGCTCGCCGACGAGCGCTACAGCGGCGACCGCGAGCTCGCAGGCTCGCTCGCTGCCGTGCAGATGGGCCTCATCTACGTCAACCCGGAAGGCCCGAACGGCAATCCCGATCCGCTGGCTGCCGCGCGCGACATCCGCGAGACCTTCGCCCGCATGGCGATGAACGACGAAGAGACGGTGGCGCTGATCGCCGGCGGTCACACCTTCGGCAAGACCCACGGCGCGGGTGATGCGTCGCTGGTCGGGGCCGAGCCGGAAGGCGCCGACATCGCGCAGCAGGGTCTCGGCTGGGCCAGCAAGTACGGCTCCGGCAAGGGCGGCGATACCATCACCTCCGGCATCGAAGTGATCTGGACGACGACGCCGACCAAGTGGAGCAACAACTTCTTCTGGAATCTGTTCGGCTATGAATGGGAGCTGACCAAGAGCCCGGCCGGCGCGCACCAGTGGAAGCCGAAGCATGGCGCCGGCGCCAACACCGTGCCGGATGCGCATGACAAGTCCAAGCGCCACGCGCCGTCGATGCTGACCACCGACCTCGCGCTGCGGTTCGATCCGGCCTACGAGAAGATCTCGCGCCGGTTCATGGAGAACCCGGATCAGTTCGCCGATGCCTTCGCCCGCGCCTGGTTCAAGCTGACCCATCGCGACATGGGTCCGAAGGTGCGCTACCTCGGCCCGCTGGTGCCGAAGGAAGATCTGATCTGGCAGGATCCGGTGCCGCCGGTCGACCATCCGCTCGTGGACGACAACGACATCGCGTCGCTCAAGGCGAAGATCCTCGCCTCTGGCCTGTCGGTGTCGCAACTGGTGTCGACGGCCTGGGCCTCGGCCTCGACCTTCCGCGGCTCGGACAAGCGCGGCGGCGCCAATGGCGCGCGCATTCGTCTCGCTCCGCAGAAGGACTGGGCGGTCAACAACCCGGCTGAGCTCGCCAAGGTGCTCTCGACCCTCGAGGGCATCCAGAAGGAGTTCAACGCATCGGCCACCGGCGGCAAGAAGGTGTCGCTCGCCGACCTGATCGTGCTGGCCGGCAATGCCGGCGTCGAAGCGGCGGCCAAGAAGGCCGGCGTCGAGGTGACCGTGCCGTTCGTGCCCGGCCGCACCGATGCCTCGCAGGAGCAGACCGAAGTCGAGTCGTTCGCGGTGCTCGAGCCGAAATATGACGGCTTCCGCAACTATCTCAGCGGCCAGCAGTGGCTGTCGGGCGAGGAGCTGCTGGTCGACAAGGCGCAACTGCTCACTTTGACCGCGCCGGAGATGACCGTGCTGGTCGGCGGCCTGCGCGTGCTCGGCGCCAACGCCAACGGCTCCAAGCATGGCGTGTTCACGGCGCAGACCGAGACACTCACGAACGACTTCTTCGCCAACCTGCTCGACATGGGCGTGGTGTGGCGGCCGGTCGATCAGGGCGAGCACACCTTCGAGGGCCGCGACCGCAAGTCCGGCGCGATCAAGTGGACGGCCACCCGCGCCGACCTGATCTTCGGCTCACACTCGCAGTTGCGGGCGCTCGCCGAGGTCTATGCGAGCTCGGATGCCAAGCAGAAGTTCGTCAGGGACTTCGTCGCCGCCTGGACCAAGGTGATGAACCTGGATCGGTTCGAGCTGAAGGCCTAAGTCGAGAAGCTGACTGACCGAGAATAATGCGAGGCGGCGCTTCAGTGATGAAGCGCCGCTTCTTTCATTTCGACATGCTTGCCAGTCGCAAGCCTGTCAGCGCGCCGCGGCCGAGCCGCCGCCATCGATCTGGCGGCCCATCAGCGCGATCGCCTTCTGATAGACGCCGGCGGCGTTCCAGGCCTCGATGGCGGCGAAGTTCGGCTCGCCCGGCTGATAGCCGGCGCCTGCCTTCCAGCCGTTGGCGCGCAGGAAGTTCGCGGTCGAGGCCAGCGCGTTGGCGGCGACGTCGAGATTGCCGACTCCGTAAGCGAGGATGTTCTTCGGCATGAATTGCGTCTGCCCGACCTCGCCATGCATCGAGCCGCGGGTGTTGCCCGAGAGCACGCCGCGGTCGATCAGCTTGAGCGCGGCATAGAGCTGGTCGGTGAAGAACTCCGGACGGCGGCAATCATAGGCGAGCGTCGCGATCGACGACAGCATGTGCTGATTGCCGCGCTGGCTGCCGAACGCGCTTTCCATGCCCCAGATCGCGATCAGGGGTCCGGGCGGCACGCCGTAGCGCTGCTCGATCGAGGCGAACATCGCCGCCTGCGACTGCTTGAGCTGGCGGCCGCGCGCGACGATCGCCGCAGCCCCGCGCTTGGCGAGGAACTGATCGAGCGAGAGCTGGAAGCTGCGCTGGCCGCGATCGGCGGCGACCGTCGCCGAGGCATAGTTGGTCTGCATCAGCGCGGCGATCGCGGTGCCGCCGACGCCCTTCGCCCTCGCCTCCTCGCTGAATTCGCGCTTCCACGCCTCGAACCCCGCCGGCGACGAGCCGCACTGCGCCGCCTGCGCAACACCGCCGCAGGCTGCGAGCAGCGTCGCGGCGGTGAACGTGAAGGTGATCATGGCCCGCCGGTTGATCATTCAGACTCCTCTGGTCGCGTCCGCCGATGCGGCCTGCATCGTGCCCCTGTCGGAACATCAGGCGCCGCTGCGGCAATATCGGCCGCCCCTGGTTGAAACGGCGACAACCTATCGGAAATGGAAGAAAATCATAGCCGGCGGCGCGTGAGCCGCAGATGAACGCGCCGAGCGCCGCCTGTGAACGAGCAGCAGGACGATCGGCCCAGGCTGCCGTGCAGGTTCCGATATCCAGCCCCCGCAATCGTGATCCGCGGATACGCGTCGATCGCCTTCGGGCTTGATCAAATCGCAATAACAATACTATACGGTTTCGTTTAGTGAACGGATGGGTGGGACGTGCGATCGCGTTGGATCCGAGCGGCAGGGAGTCTGGCCGCATTCTGCAGCCTGGCTCTCCTGCTCGGCGGCTGTGCCGCCGTTCAGCGCGCGGCCTATTCGGCCGACGATGCCAAACGCGCCACGATCGACGGCTTTCGCGCGATCCGGATGTGGGCCGATGCGCCGGCCGCGAGCTTCGACAACGCCGCGTTCAAGCCGCAGCCGCAACCGGGCAAGCCCTTCGCCTATCTTGCGCTGTCCGGCGGCGGTGGCGACGGCGCATTCGGCGCCGGCGTTCTCAACGGCTGGAGCGAAAGCGGCGCTCGTCCCGAATTCACGATCGTCTCGGGCGTCAGCACCGGCGCGCTGATCGCTCCGTTCGCCTTCCTCGGGCCAGCCTACGATGCGACGCTGAAGGAGATGTATACGAGCGGGCTCGCCAGCTCGTTCGCGGCCTCCCCCAACGCGCTCAACGCCGTGTTCGGCTCATCCCTGTTCGATGGGCAGCCGCTCCGCGACGCGATCAGCCACTACACGACGCCGGACCTGCTCGCGGCGATCGCCAGAGAACACGCCAAAGGCCGGAGACTGTTCGTCGTGACCACCGACCTGGACGCGGGGCGCCCGGTGTTGTGGAACATGGGTGAGATCGCCTCGGCGCGGACGCCACGCGCGCTCGACCTGTTCCGGCAGGTCCTGACCGCGTCCGCCAGCGTTCCCGTGGCGTTTCCGCCGTCGCTGATCGCGGCCTCCTCCGACGGCAAGCCGATCGAGGAGATGCATGTCGACGGCGGTGTCTCGACCCAGGTGTTCACCTTTCCGGACCATCTGCTGATGCAGCCCGAATCATCGCGGCGCATGGCCTCAGCGAGGCCCGCCATCTACATCATCATGAACGGCCGGACGTCCACCGATTTCCAGCCGGTCGAAAACAGCGCCAAGGCGATCGCGATCCGCTCGCTGGCCATGAAGAGCAAACGCGAGATCCGGAGCTACCTCTCGGCCACCTATCAGTTCGCCCGGCACAATGGCCTAGCCTTCAACATGACGGCGATCGACCCGTCCGTCCCCGAGGGCCAAGGCGTCGGCTTCGACACCGACTACATGCGCTCGCTCTACACCCTTGGCTATGACGGCGCGCGCTCGGGTCGCTTCTGGACCCAGACGCCGCCGGCGCCGTTACCTTGACAACCGCGCCATCGACAATTATAAAACGATACAGTTTCGTTTTATCGCAACCGTTTCCCAAGGGAATGCTCTACAAGCACCGACCGAGATCGGAGACAGCAGGCCGTCATGAAACGAATCATTCTGTTGACCTTGATCCTGCTGTCATGGACTCCCCTGGCGCACGCCGTCGCCGGAACCGGCACCGGCATGCAGACGGAGGGTGATCCGCAAGCCTCCACCGATCCGGCGCTGAGCCAGGAGACGATTGATCGCGAGCTCGACAAGTTCAGGCGGACGGAGGTGTCACTGCACCAGGCGCTGCGAATCGCCGAAAGGATTCATCCTGGCTCCAAGACCGCGGACATCAGCTTCGAGGGTGGGCTCGACGCCCCCGTCTACAAGGTTCGAACCCTGCAGCGCGGACGGATCTGGGAATCCGACATCGACGGCACCACGGCAAAGGTGCGCAACAGCGTGCTGTTCTCGACCGTGGACGGACTGAGCGAAAGCGACCGTAACAGCCTGGCCGCCCTCACCACGGTCCGGCTCAAGATGTCGGATGCGATTCGGATCGCCGAGCGCTCGGCGGCCGGCCGGGCGATCAGTGGCGGCCTGATGAACAAGGACGGCAAGCTCGCCTTCATCGTGGTCGTCGTCAGCGGCAACGATCTCAAGCAGGTGACGCTCGAACCGTCATTGCTGCGGCGGCGCTGATCGCGCTGCTCAGGCCTTCGGCTGCAGCGCCAGGAAAATCTTGACCCGGTCACGGACGAAGCCGGGCAGCTCCCTGCGGATCGTCCGTTCGCTCTCGCCCATCAGCGAGCGCATGATCACCGGCATGACGATCAGGTCGATGAAGATCTCGGCGGAGGCCGCCGACGCCTTCGACGGCGTCCGGCGGGCGGTCATGGCCGAGACGCCGATCGTCTCGGCGAGCAGCGCCGCCACGGCATGGGTGGCGCGCTTACGCGAGACGTCATGAAACTGACAACTGAGATCGGGAAACCGGTAGGCCTCCCCGATCGTGACCCGTAACAATCCGAGCGATTCCTTCAGCGCGCGATCGACGATGGCGATGGCAAGTCCAACCAGCTTTTCCTGTGCAGTGCCGGCGACCGGCGTGTAGGCCCCGAGATTCATCACGTCGTTGATGGAGCGCTCGACGACAGCGGCAAACAAGGCGGCCTTGCCGGTGTATCGGGCATAAATCGTCGGCTTGCTGGCGGGGGCGCGTTCGGCGATCTCGTCGATGCTGGCGCCGTCAAAGCCGCGCTCGAGAAACACCGCGCGCGCAGCGTCCAGAATACGTTCCTCGATGTTTCCAGCCAGCGCCTTCGGCGGCCGTCCCACCCGCCCGCGAAACGCTTCCGTGCGTGCAACGTCCGTACGTTTCAATTTGGCCTGCGTGCGGGCCATACTCAACGACCTCGACTCGACATGAAGACATAACGTTAAGGGATTACACGTTCTTGTCGAGACGGCAATAGAACAACTACGCCACGCGGCTATGCGCATGGTGGCGTACATAATCGGCAATGCATCAGCACAGACACCTCAAAATACCTCAGGCAACAAACTCCACGAGATCGTCGAGCACAGCGAGCGCACCGTCGAACGTGTCGTCATGAAAGTAGAGGCTGCGCGTGATCAGCACGGGAACGCCGGCGCGGGTCGCAGCCATCAACCCGTTACCGGAGTCCTCGATCGCGATGCAACTGGCCGCGGGCAGATCGAGCTGCGACAAGACCTCCAGGTAGACATCGGGCGCAGGCTTCTTGCGCGCGACATCGTCGGCCGCCACGACGGCGGCAAATCCTGCCTCCCAATCCACGCCCAACACGGGCGCCAGCAGGGCATCGATATTGGCGCGCGTGGTCGTCGTCGCGATCGCGAGCCGCTGCCCGCGTGCCGAGGCAGCCCCCAGCAATGCTTGAACGCCCGGGCGCAATGGGCATCCCTTGTCGGCCATCAGCGCGGCAAACCGCTCCGTCTTGATGCGATGAAGCCGGGCAATGACGGCGTCGCTCAGCGGCGGCCCCGTGCGCCGCATCTGGTCGAAGGCGCGAATGCGCTCCTTGCCGCCGGCGACGCGCAGCAGCTCCATGTAGATGCGGCGGCCCCAGTGCCAGTCGATGCCGACCGCGACGAACGCCTCGTTGAAGGCCTCGCGATGGATCTCCTCGGTCTCGGCCATGGTGCCGTCGACATCGAAGATCAGCGCGCCGGCGTCGGCGATGCGGCGCCTGAGATCGTCGAGCGGCGCGTTCATCACCAAAGCGAGACTCATGATTGCGCCTCCGCCCTGCCGTCGCCTGCGTCGGCGCCCTTGGCGAACACGCGACTCGCCAGCACGTCGCTGGCTTCGATCGACATCACGTCATCGGACGTCAGCACGCGGTCGAGCCGCGACACCAGCCGGTTGGCCTGACGCAGGCGGATCCGATCCAGCGCGTTGCGGATCGAGCGCGCGTTCGAGAACAACGGTTGGGTGCGCCGGACGGCGATGTACTTTTCGAAAGCGGCGCGGGCCTCCGGGGTGAAGCGATAATTCTGCCCCTCCAGCATCATCTCGGAGATCGTCAGTAGCTCGGCTTCCGAATAGTCGGGGAAGTCGATGTGGTGGGCGATGCGCGAGCGGAAGCCGGGATTGCTCTGGAAGAACTTCTCCATCCGGTCGGCATAGCCGGCAAGAATGACCACGAGGTCCTCGCGCTGCGACTCCATGATCTGCAGCAGGATCTCGATCGACTCCTGGCCGTAGTCGCGCTCGTTCTCGGGACGGTAGAGATAATAGGCCTCGTCAATGAACAGGACGCCCCCCATCGCCTTCTTCAGCACTTCCTTGGTCTTTGGCGCGGTGTGGCCGATATATTGGCCGACGAGATCGTCGCGGGTGACACTGATGACGTGGCCGCGACGGACGAAGCCGAGCCGATGCAGGATGCCCGCCATGCGCAGCGCGACCGTGGTCTTGCCGGTGCCGGGATTGCCGGTGAACGACATGTGCAGGGTCGGAAACGTCGTCGCCAGCCCCATCTTGCGGCGGATCCGCTCCATCATCAGCAGCGAGGCGATCTCGCGGATCCGCGTCTTGACCGGCGCGAGCCCGACCAGCTCACGGTCGAGCTGCTCCAGCACGGGCGCAATATCGACGCTCTCGAACTCGCGGCGCAGGTCGACGGTATCGACCGGCGTCGCCTGGGTGGTGTCCGCCTGCGTGGCCTGCATCATCCGCTCGTGCTCCGTTCGGGACGCTCGCATCAGATCGCCGTGCCTTCGAACCTGGCAGCAACGAAGCAACGGCAAATAGAAGGTGATATGGCCGCTCCGGGCGGAGATCCCTGCCACGCCGCAGACCTGCAGGCGCAGCAGCGACCTCCGCCCGCCAGGGATCAGTAACGCTGGCCTTCGGGGCGCTCGGCCGCGTAGGACCGCGTCGAATAACGCTGATTGCGCCCGACGGTTTCCTGCCGGTCGAGCCGGAAGCCCGGCTCGTTCTGCGGCCGGTTGACGATGAAGGACAGCCGGGTCGACTCCCAGCCGTGGGTGGAGTCGAAGGCCGAGATGCGGATGTAGCGGTCGCCATAGATCTTCCGGCATTCGGCCAGCTCGCGCATGATGCCGGCGGCGTCACGCAGGTCGAACATCGGCAGGCCCCACATCTCCCAATAGGTGTTGCGGGGATGCGGATCGTCGGTGAACTCGATGTTCACGGCCCAATTCTTCTCGAGGCAATACTGGATCTGGGCCGTGATCTGCTCGTCGGTCAGATCGGGTAGGAAAGAAAAGCAGCCTTGGGTCACGCGCATGTTGATGTCTCCTGGTGTGGCTGATGCGGGCGAGCGGGCTCCGGCCCGCGTCGCGGCGGCGCATCGAATAATGACTAGGCGGCGGGCGTGACGGTCGGCACGAAGTCCGGCGAGTCGGTCGATTCGTAGTTGAAGGTGACGTCCTTCCAGATCTCCAGCGCCTCGCGCAGCGGCGTGCAGGTCTGCGCCGCCTTGGCCAGGATCTCCGGGCCCTCATGCACGTAGTCGCGGCCCTCGTTGCGGGCGAGGATCATCGCCTCCAGCGCGACGCGGTTGGCGGTCGCACCGGCGGCGATGCCGCGCGGATGTCCGATGGTGCCGCCGCCGAACTGCAGCACGACGTCCTCGCCGAGCAGGTCGAGCAGCTGGTGCATCTGGCCGGCATGGATGCCGCCCGAGGCCACCGGCATCAGCTTGTTCAGGCTCGCCCAGTTCTGGTCGAAGAACACGCCGTGCTCGAGCCGCATCGGATTAAAGTCCTCGCGGCAGATGTCGTAGTAGCCGCGTGTGGTGTTCGGGTCGCCCTCGAGCTTGCCGACCACGGTGCCGGCATGGATGTGGTCGACACCGGCGAGCCGCATCCACTTGGCGATGACGCGGAACGACACGCCGTGCGCGCGCTGCCGCGTATAGGTCGAGTGTCCTGCACGATGCAGATGCAGGATCATGTCGTTCTTGCGAGCCCACTTCGCCATCGACTGGATCGCGGTGTAGCCGATCACGAGGTCGATCATGACAACGCATGACCCGAGCTCCTTGGCGAACTCGGCGCGCTCATACATGTCTTCCATGGTCGCTGCGGTAATGTTGAGATAAGTCCCCTTCATCTCACCGGTGGCCGCCTGCGCCTTGTTGACCGCCTCCATGCAGTACAGGAAGCGCTCGCGCCAGTGCATGAACGGCTGCGAGTTGATGTTCTCGTCGTCCTTGGTGAAATCGAGCCCGCCCTTCAGCGCCTCGTAGACGACGCGGCCGTAGTTGCGGCCGGACAGGCCGAGCTTCGGCTTGACGGTAGCGCCCAGCAGCGGCCGGCCGAACTTGTCGAGCCGCTCGCGCTCGACGACGATGCCGGTCGCCGGCCCCTGGAACGTCTTCACATAGGCAACCGGCAGCCGCATGTCCTCCAGCCGCAGCGCCTTCAGCGGCTTGAAGCCGAACACGTTGCCGATGATCGAGGCCGTCAGGTTGGAGATCGAGCCCGGCTCGAACAGGTCGAGGTCATAGGCGATGTAGGCGAAGTAGCTGCCCGGCGAGCCCGGCACCGGCTCGACCCGGTAGCACTTGGCGCGGTACTTCTCGGCCGCCGTCAGGCGGTCGGTCCACACCACGGTCCAGGTCGCGGTCGAGGATTCGCCGGCGACCGCGGCGCAAGCCTCGGTCGGGTCGACACCGTCCTGCGGCGTGACGCGGAACAGCGCGATCACGTCGGTGTCCTTTGGCTGATAGGACGGCTCCCAGTAGCCCATGCGCTTGTATTCCATGACGCCGGACTTGTAGCGATCCTTGCCGCGCACCGTGATCGATGGGTCGTTCATGTGTTCCTCCTGAATGTTCGTTATGGCCGTGGATGTCAGGCAGCTTCAGTCATTCCCCCAACTCGCGGATCGAGTGCGCCGGAGCGGTAGCGCTTGGCCATTTCGGCGAGCGGAATGACCTTGATCCTGGATGCATTGCCGGCAGCGCCGAACTGCTCGAACCGCTCGCGGCACAACTCGCGCATCGAATCCATCGCCGGCTTCAGGAACTTGCGCGGATCGAACTCGACCTTCGACGACGCGCCGACCTTGCGGAAGATCGCGGTCATCGCCAGCCGGCAGTCGGTGTCGATATTGACCTTGCGGACGCCATGGCGGATGCCGCGCACGATCTCCTCGACCGGGACGCCCCAGGTCTGCGGCATCTCGCCGCCGAACTGATTGAACATGTCCTGCAGCGCCTGGGGCACCGAGGACGAGCCGTGCATCACCAGATGCGTGTTCGGCAGCCGGCGATGGATCTCCTCGATCACGTTCATGGCGAGGATCTCGCCGTCCGGCTTGCGCGAGAACTTGTAGGCGCCGTGCGAGGTGCCCATCGCGATCGCCAGCGCATCGACCTTGGTGGCGCGGACGAAATCCACGGCCTGGTCCGGATCGGTCAGCAGCTGCTCGCGGCTGACTTTGCCCTCGAGGCCGTGACCATCCTCCTGCTCGCCGCCGCCATGCTCGAGCGAGCCGAGCACGCCGAGTTCGCCCTCGACCGAGGCGCCGACCCAATGCGCCATGTCAGTGACACGGCGGGTGATGTCGACATTGTAGTCGTAGTCAGCCGCGGTCTTGGCGTCGGCCTTGAGCGACCCGTCCATCATGACAGAGGTGAAGCCGTACTTGATCGCGGTGGCGCAGGTCGCCTCGTCGTTGCCGTGGTCCTGGTGCAGGCAGAGCGGAATCTGCGGATACATCTCCTCCAGCGCGTCGATCATCTTCGACAGCATGATGTCGCCGGCATAGGAGCGCGCGCCGCGCGAGGCCTGGATGATCACGGGGGCGTCGACCGCCGCGGCCGCCTCCATGATCGCGAGCCCCTGCTCCATGTTGTTGATGTTGAAAGCCGGCACGCCATAGCTGCGCTCGGCAGCATGGTCCAGCAATTGTCTGAGCGTGATCCGCGCCATGTTGATCTCCGTTCCTGTTTCGATGTTCTGTTCTGTGACGCGGCTCAGGAAGCCCGCGCCCGGATGATGTTGCGCATGGCCGCATCGGCGACCGCCGCAGGCGTGATGCCGAATTCGCGATACAGCACCTCGGCCGGCGCCGAGGCGCCAAAGCCCTGCATGCCGACGAACTCGCCGGCATCACCGAGCCAGCGCGCCCAGTCGCCCTCGATCGCAGCTTCGACCCCGATGCGTGGCGCATGGCCGAGCACTTCGGCGCGATACTCTGCCGACTGCTTGCGGAACAATTCGAAGCACGGCGCCGACACCACCGCCGCCTGGACGCCTTCGGCCGCCAGCAGCTTGGCCGCCTCCAGCGCGATGGCCACCTCCGAGCCGGTCGCAATCAAAGTCACGTCGCGACCGGCCTCGGGCTCGATGACCACGTAAGCGCCGAGCGCTACCTTGTTGTGATCCGATGCCTCGGTGCGGAACGCCGGCAGCGCCTGCCGCGACAGGCACAGCACTGACGGCGAGGTCTCCGCACGCAGCGCGCAATCCCAGGCTTCCGCCGTCTCGACCGCGTCGGCCGGGCGGAATACCAGAAGGTTCGGAATGGCCCGCAAGCTCGCGACATGCTCGACCGGCTGATGCGTCGGGCCGTCCTCGCCGAGGCCGATGGAATCGTGGGTCATCACGTGGATGACGCGGATGCCCATCAGTGCGGCCAGGCGAATCGCCGGCCGGCTGTAGTCGGCGAACGCGAGGAAGGTGCCGCCGTAGGGAATGAAGCCGCCATGCAGCGCGATGCCGTTCATGGCCGCGGCCATCGCATGCTCGCGCACGCCATAGTGGATGTAGTTGCCGTCCATGGTCGCTGATGTGACCGACTTGTGCGTCTTGGCCTTGGTGAGGTTGGAGTGAGTGAGATCCGCCGAGCCGCCGAGCAGATTGGGCAGCACCGTCGCGATGACATCGATGACGTTCTGCGAGGCCTGGCGGGTGGCGATCTTCGGCCGCTCGGCCGTGAGCTGCGCGATGAACTGCGCCATGCGCTCGGTATAGGCGGCTGGAAGCTTCTTGTTCAGCGCGTCGTGGCAGGGCGACCGGTCCGCGGTGCACAGCTTGCGCGCACGCTCCTTCCAGGCCTGGCGCACGCTGCGGCCTCGCGCGCCGATCTCGCGCCAGCTCACCAGCACGTCGGCCGGCACCTCGAACGGACGGTGGGGCCAGTGCAGTGCCGCGCGGGTCTTCTCGACCTCCTCCGGCCCAAGCGGCGCGCCATGCGCCTTCTCCGAGCCCTGCCGTCCGGGTGAACCGAAGCCGATCGTCGTCCGGCACGCGATCATGCTGGGACGATCGCTCTGCCGCGCCGCTGCGATCGCCGCAGCAATCGCTTCCGGATCATGGCCGTCGATGCGGCAGGTCGTCCAGCCAGAGGCGGCAAAGCGCGCCAGCTGATCGTCGGAGCATGCCAGTCCGGTCGAGCCGTCAATCGAAATGCCGTTGTCGTCGAACAGCACGATCAAACGATTCAGCTTGAGATGACCCGCGAGCGAGATCGCCTCGTGACTGATGCCCTCCATCAGGCAGCCGTCGCCGGCGATCACATAGGTGTAGTGATCGACCAGATCGTCGCCATAGCGCGCGTTCATCAGGCGCTCGGCGAGCGCCATGCCGACCGCCGTCGCGATGCCCTGCCCCAGCGGACCGGTCGTGGTCTCGACGCCCGGCGTGTGGCCATATTCCGGATGCCCGGGCGTCTTGGCGCCCCATTGCCGGAACTTCTTCAGCTCATCGATCGTGACCGCCTCATAGCCGGTCAGATGCAGCAGCGCATAGAGCAGCATCGAGCCGTGTCCGGCCGACAGCACGAAACGGTCGCGATCGGGCCAGGCCGGATCGGCGGGATCGAACTTCAGAAAGCGCTGATACAGCACAGTGGCGACATCGGCCATGCCCATCGGCATGCCGGGGTGGCCCGACTTCGCCTTTTCGACGGCGTCGATCGCGAGGAAGCGGATGGCATTCGCCATCTCCGCATGGCTGGGATCGGCCTTGATATCGGTCTTGCTATCAGTCTTGGGGGCCAGCGTCTGCACGGCGGTGGCGGTCATAGCGTGCGCCTCTTTCGGTCCATCAGTTGCATGATCATGGGGGTGAGAATGAGCTGCATGGCGAGATCGAGCCTGGAACCATGGATCACGATCGAATTCGCGCGCGACATGAAGCTGCCCTGGATCATCGAGAGCAGATAGGGAAAGTCGATGCCGCGCGGATTCTTCAGGCGGATGACGACCATCGACTCGTCGGGCGTGGGAATCCAGCGCGCGATGAAGGGATTCGACGTGTCGACCGTCGGTACACGCTGGAAGTTGATGTCGGTCTCGGAAAACTGCGGAATGATGTAGTTCACATAGTCCGGCATGCGCCGCAGGATTGTGTCGGTGACCGCCTCGGTGGTATAGCCGCGCGAGGCACGGTCGCGGTGCAGCTTCTGGATCCATTCGAGATTGATGACCGGAACGACACCGATCTTGAGGTCCGCATGCTGGGCAATGTTGACCGTCTCGGTGACGACAGCGCCATGCAGGCCTTCGTAGAACAGAAGATCGGACTCTTCCGGCAGCCGCGTCCAGTCGGTGAAGTTGCCGGGCCTTGTGTCGTAGAGCCGCGCCTCCTCCTCGTCATGGACGTAGTGGCGCGTCATGCCCGTGCCGGTCTCGGAGTAGTCGCGGAAGGTCTTCTCGAGCTCCTCGAACAGGTTGGTGTCGGGGCTGAAATGGCTGAAGTGCTTGTTGCCGAGTTCGGCCTCCTCGACCATCTTGCGGCGCATCTCCTCGCGATTGTAGCGATGGAAGGCATCGCCCTCGATGTAGGCCGCCTTGACGTTCTCGCGGCGGAAGATGTTCTCGAAGGTCTTCTTGACGGACGTGGTGCCGGCGCCCGACGAGCCCGTGATCGAGATGATGGGATGACGACGTGACATGACTTTTCTCCGGAAGGCGCGTTCGGCAGGCTGGCTCAGCGGAACAGGCCGCGCCGCGCGAACAGGGGCGCATCGCTGGTTTCGAACAGCGGCTCGACACCCTCATGCAGCTGGTCGACGTCGCGGACAAGGCGAACGTCGCCCATGATCAGCGGCGCGCGCTGATGCGGCGAGCGCGCCGACAGTTCGAGAATGCGCGAACGGCCGCTCGAGGCCGAGCCGCCGGCCCATTCCATGATCAGCGCCATCGGATGCGCCTCGTAGACCAGCCGCAGCCGGCCCTCACGATAGCCGGGGCGGGAGTCGGCCGGATAGAGGAACACGCCGCCGCGCATCAGGATGCGATAGGCCTCGGCGACCAGCGAGGCGATCCAACGCATGTTGAAGTCGCGGCCGCGCGGGCCCGCGGCGCCCGCCAGGCATTCGTCGACATAGTTGCGCACCGTCCCGCTCCAGTGCCGGCGGTTCGAGGCGTTGATGGCGAACTCCGGCGTATCCTGCGGGATGCGGATTCCGGACTTGGCGAGCATGAACTCGTGCAAGGTCGGATGCAGGACGTAGAGATCGACGCGGCGGTCGATCGCGAGCACCAGGCAGGTCTGCGGTCCGTAGACGAAAAAGCCGGCGGCACGCTGCGCGGTGCCGGGCTCGAAGAAGCTGGAGAGCACGTCGCGGCCACGCGGCCGGATCGAGAAGATGGTGCCGACCGAGATGTTGTTCTGCAGGTTCGAGGAGCCGTCGAGCGGGTCGATCGCCACGCAAAGTGGGGCAGCAGCGTTGACCGTTTCCGGCCGATCGACCTCTTCGGACAGGATGCCGGCGACAGGAGCCCGGCGCAGCGCATCCCGCATCAGATTGTCGGCGACGATGTCGAGCGCCTTCTGGACGTCGCCGTCGGCGTTCACGGTGGCGGCGCCTTCGTCGACGCCGGACAGCGGCGCGATAGCGATCTGCCGCGCGAGCTCGCGCGCCGCCTCGGCCAGAGCCTCGATGACCGCGGCACAATCGGCGTCGGCACCCTGCGCCGCCAGATGTGCCTGCAATGTCTGATGATGATCCATGGGCCACTCCCTTGCCATCAGCCCATTCTTTGGAGAGCTTGATGCGTGCGGCACGAAGGGGTCGTGCCGCACCCCCATCAAGGCCCGGTTTGCGTGATTAGGGAAATTTCTTTATCTTTGGATCGACAAAAGTTTTCCTTATATCGAGGGTTCCATGAGCCGGCGCTTCTCACGCGACCTCACCATTCGCCAGCTGCGCGCGCTCGCAGCCGTGCAGGAGTCCGGATCGGTCACCTCCGCGGCCGGCCGTCTTCACCTGACGCAGCCTGCGGTCACGCTGCAAATTCGCAACCTTCAGGAGCTCGCCGGCCTGCCGCTGATCCAGCGCACCACCGACGGCATGATCCTCACCGAAGCCGGACGCAGCGTGCTGGCGCTGGCCGAACGCGTCGAGGCGGCGCTGCAGGATTGCGAGCAGGCGCTCGACATTTTGGCGGGGCGCAGCGGCGGCAGGGTCGCGATCGGCGCGGTCAGCACGGCGAAATATTTCGTTCCCTTCGCCATCGCGGAATTCTCGCGACGGTTCCCCAAGATCGACGTCACCCTGCGGATCGGCAATCGCGACACCATCCGCGAAGCGCTCAGAGGATACGATCTCGACATCGCCATCATGGGACGGCCGCCGGCGGACATTCCCGTCGACATGCGGCCGATGGGCAAGCATCCGCATGTCATCGTCGCGCCGGCGGGGCACCGGCTCGCGCGCCGAAAACGGATCGCGGCCGCAGAGCTCGCGGGCGAGGTGTTCATCACGCGCGAGAGCGGCTCGGGAACCCGCATGCTGATGGAGACCTTCCTGGAGAAGCACGGTCTGCATCTCAAGACCAGCATGGAGATGGACAGCAACGAGACCATCAAGCAGGCCGTCATCGCCGGCCTCGGCATCGCCTTCATCTCGCAGCACACGGTGTCGCACGAGCTCTCCGAGGGCCGCCTGGTCACCTTGAAGGTGCCCGGACTGCCCGTGATCCGGCAATGGCATGCGGTACGGCGCGCCGACAAGCTGCTGCTGCCGCCGGCGCAGGCCATGCTGGATTTCCTCGGCAAGGAGGGCGCACGGTTCCTGCCCCGTTGACGGCACGGTGAGGGACCGGCGTGGTGGCACCGTGCGCGCGCACGTCGATGTGCGCGCGCACCAGACCTCACGCGGCCTGCGCCAGCCCCATCTCGGCCCAGATCGCCGAGAGTGCCGTCGGCCGAAATTGCCAACACGACCGTCGCAACCCCACCCGCTCTCAGCATCCTGCGTTGTCCCGATTTTCCGAGCCCTCGCGCAGCTATTCCTTACAGTGATTAGTGCAATGAATACTTGTCATGCCATGTGTCGGTGAAATGATCGCTGAAAACGAGTGGTCAAGCCGCAGTTTGAGCATGCGGCGGGCGCAGGGATACAGTTGGAAGTATGTGCTTGTAAATAAGCCTTGACACTGAGGGCGCAGCATGGACTGTCGAGTCTCTCAAGACGTTAGCGGGATGCGACCTAGCGCCTTCAAGATGCGCGCCGACGGCGTCGGCCGTGGTCCTTGAGCGTCTCCAACGGGTGCCTAGACCATGGCCGAATTTCACGGTCCACGCGCCGACGTGACATTGCTGCTCGACATGGACGGCGTGATCCGTGAGGCGACGCTGTCTCCCAACATGTCATCCGAAAATGTCGACGTGTGGCTTGGCCGTCCCTGGTCCGAGATCGTCGACGGTGCGAGCGAGAAGATCGAACGCATCATGCAGGACACCAAGCGGACCGGCATTTCCGCATTCCGCCAGATCACGCAGCGCTTCCCCAGCGGCCTCGAACTTCCGATGGAATTCACGACTGTACTGCTCGGCGGTCGGGCTGGCATGCTCGCGATCGGCAAGAACCTGCAGGCCGTGGCCGAGCTGCAGGCCCGGCTGATCTCGGCCCAGCAGACCATCGAGCGCGACTATTGGAAGCTGCGCGAGATCGAAACGCGCTACCGGCTCGTGATCGAGGATTCCAACGAGGCCGTACTGCTGACGAAGGTCCGGGATCTGCGCATCGTCGAAGCCAACCGGACCGCGACCTCCGCGCTGGGGGCATCCGGCCGCCGCAGGGACAATCTGGTCGGCCGCGAGTTTCTGCAGGAGATTCCAGCCACTGACCGCGAGCTGGTTGAACAGATGCTGAGACGCGTGCGCGACCAGGGCAAGGCGCCCGGCATCGTGGTCCATCTCGGCGCAGAGGCCGTCCCCTGGATGCTCAGGGGATCCCTGATGACCAGCAATACCGGGATGACCAGCAATACCGGGCCGATGTTCCTGCTGCAGATGGCGCCGATCGGCAAGGCTGCGCAGCCTGGCCTCGTGCCGGACAATCCCGAAGCGCTGATCGACAGCCTCCCTGACGCCGTCATCAGCATCGACGGCGGCGGTGCCATCAAGCGCGCGAATCGCGCGTTTCTGGAACTGGTCGAGATCGGGTCGACGGAGGCGGTCATCGGCGAGAAGCTGAGCCGCTGGTTGACGCGCCCCGGCGCCGACCTTTCGGTCCTGATCTCCAACGTCGAGCGCCACGGCACCGTTCGGCTGCTATCCACGACCATCCAAGGCGAGCTCGGCACCGAAACGGAGGTCGAGATCTCGGCTGCGGCCTATGGTCTGGACGGCCATCCCCGGATTGCGCTGGTGCTGCGCAACGTCGCCAGGCGGCTGTTGCCGACTGCGGAGCATGACAACCTCAGGGTCGCGCTGGCCGCCCTGAACGAATCCGTCGGCAAGACTCCGCTGCGCAAGCTGGTGAAGAGCACGGTCGAGGTCGTTGAACAGCATTACGTCCGTGCCGCGCTCGAGCTCGCCAATGGGAATCGGACGTCGGCCGCCGAAATTCTTGGTCTCAGCCGCCAAAGCCTTTACGCCAAGCTCGATCGGTATGACCTCAGCCAACCAGAAGAAAGCGACGACGAGGAAACCGAAAAGGGGAGCTAGTTGCCCGCTGCGAGCGCGCGGACCGCGGTCGACTTGCCGGCGCCGCGATCGCCAAAGGCCAGCACGCCGCCGACCTTCGGATCGACGACAGCGATCATCAGCGCCAGCGTCATCTCGTCCTGGCCGACGATGGCCGAGAACGGAAGGCGATCCCCATGAGCTTCCCCTGCACCGCGACGAGTTCCCTTCGCGTTGTCAGCATGAGATCACAATCAGGGGCCGCACTTCAACCCGTGAGGAATGCACGCCCTCAGCGTGCCAGGCTCGGCAGGTCGAGGCCGTAGGCCTCGGCGCACGCGATCGCGTCCTCGTAGCCGGCATCGGCATGGCGCATCACGCCGGTGGCCGGATCGTTCCACAACACGCGCTCCAGCCGCCGCGCCGCGTCCGGTGTGCCGTCCGCCACGATCACCATGCCGGCATGCTGCGAATAGCCGATGCCAACCCCGCCGCCATGATGCAGCGACACCCAGGTCGCACCGCTCGCGCAATTCAGGAGCGCGTTGAGCAGCGGCCAGTCCGAAACGGCATCCGAGCCGTCCTTCATCGCCTCAGTCTCGCGGTTCGGGCTCGCGACCGAGCCGGAGTCGAGATGGTCGCGCCCGATCACGATCGGCGCCTTCAATTCGCCACGGGCGACCATCTCGTTGAACGCAAGCCCGAGGCGATGACGATCGCCGAGCCCCACCCAGCAGATCCGCGCCGGCAGCCCCTGGAACTTGATGCGCTGCCTCGCCATGTCGAGCCAGTTGTGCAGGTGCTTGTTGTCCGGCAGCAGCTCCTTCACCTTGGCGTCGGTCTTGTAGACGTCTTGCGGATCGCCCGACAGCGCAGCCCAGCGGAACGGACCGATGCCGCGGCAGAACAAGGGACGAATATACGCCGGCACGAAGCCGGGAAAATCGAACGCGTTGGCGAGGCCCATGTCCTTCGCCATCTGGCGGATGTTGTTGCCGTAGTCGAGCGTCGGGATGCCCATGGCGTGGAAATCCAGCATCGCCTGGACGTGGCCGACCATCGAGGTCTTCGCCGCCTGCTCGACGGCCTTCGGCTCCGACGCGCGCTTGGCCTCCCACTCGGCCAGCGTCCAGCCCTTCGGCAGATAGCCGTTGATCGGATCATGCGCGCTGGTCTGGTCGGTGACGATGTCGGGGCGCACGCCGCGGCGCACGAGCTCCGGGAAGATCTCGGCGGCGTTGCCAAGCAGGCCGACGGACACCGCCTTCTTGGTGTTGGCGGCCTCCGCCATCAGCGCCAGCGCCTCGTCGAGCGTGGCCGCCTGGCGATCGAGATAGCCGGTGCGCAGCCGCATCTCGATGCGGCTCGGTTGGCATTCGACGGCGAGCATCGAGGCGCCAGCCATCGTGGCGGCCAACGGCTGCGCGCCGCCCATGCCGCCGAGGCCCGCGGTCAGGATCCACTTGCCAGCGAGATCGCCATTGTAGTGACGGCGGCCGACCTCGACGAAGGTCTCATAGGTGCCCTGCACGATGCCCTGGCTGCCGATGTAGATCCAGGAGCCGGCCGTCATCTGGCCGTACATCATCAGGCCCATTTTATCGAGCGCGTTGAAATGATCGAGCGTCGCCCAATGCGGCACGATGTTGGAGTTGGCGATCAGGACGCGCGGCGCATCCGGATGGGTGCGGAAGATGCCGACCGGCTTGCCGGATTGCACGACCAGTGTCTGATCCGCCTCCAGCTTGCGCAAGGATTCGACGATGCGATCAAAACTGTCCCAGTCGCGCGCGGCGCGGCCGATGCCGCCATAGACGATCAGTTCGCTCGGCTTCTCGGCCACATCAGGATCGAGATTGTTCATCAGCATGCGCAAGGGCGCTTCGGTGAGCCAGCTCTTGGCGCTGATGTCGCTGCCAATGGGGGCGCGGATCACCCGCGCATTGTCCAGGCGTCGGTTCATGGGTCCCTCTCATCCAAGCTTGGGAAACGGATCGCGTCCGAGTGCATGCGTTGCAACCGTGGCCAACACACCGCCACCGACGAGCGCGGCCGCCTTGGCGAGATCGTCGGCCATGTAGCGGTCGTTCTCCAGCGCCGGCACGTGCACGCGCAGCGCACCGATGACGGCCGACAGCGCCGCGCTGGTGTCGTGCGGCGCTCGCAGCTCGATGCCTTGGGCGGCGACGAGCAGCTCGATGCCGATGATAGCAGCGAGATTGTCGGCCATGTCGTGCAGCCGCCGCGCCGCATGCGCGGCCATCGACACATGATCTTCCTGGTTGGCGCTGGTCGGCGTGGAGTCGATCGAGCATGGCAGCGCGCGCTGCTTGTTCTCGGCGAACAAAGCCGCCGCCGTCACCTCGGCGATCATGAAGCCGGAGTTCAGTCCCGGCTCCGGCGTGAGGAACGGCGGCAGGCCGAAATTCAGCGCGGGATCGACCAGCGTGGCGATGCGCCGCTCGCTGATCGCGCCGAGCTCGGACAGCGCCAGCGCGATCTGGTCCGCAGCGAACGCCACCGGCTCGGCATGGAAGTTGCCGCCGGAGATGATCTCGCCGGTCCCGACCAGCACCAGCGGATTGTCGGTGACGGCATTGGCTTCGGTCACCAGTGTGCGCGCCGCCTGCGTCAACAGATCGAGCGCGGCGCCTGCGACCTGCGGCTGGCAGCGCAGGCAATACGGATCCTGCACGCGTTCGTCGCCTTCCAGATGTGACAGTCGGATGGCGCTGCCGTCGAGCAGCTCCGTCAGCACGCGGCCAGCTTCGATCTGACCGGGATGACCGCGCAGCGCCTGGATCTCAGGGCGGAACGGCGCAGTCGAGGCCATCGCGGCATCGACCGACAGCGCGCCGGCCGCCAGCGCGGCGTTGAGCAGATCATGCGCGCGCAACAGGCCAGCGAGCGCATAGGCCGTCGAGAACTGCGTCCCGTTGATCAGCGCGAGGCCTTCTTTCGGCCCGAGCGTGACCGGCGTCAGGCCGGCGTGCGCCAGCGCCTCGCGCCCGGGCACCAGCCGGCCATCGTGGAAGGCCTGGCCCTCGCCGATCATGACCGCCGTCATGTGCGCGAGCGGCGCCAGATCGCCGGAGGCGCCGACGGAGCCCTGCTGCGGCACGAACGGAGACACGCCGTGCGCCAGCATCGCCTGGAGCTGCTCGATGATCTCGCGCCGCACGCCCGAGGCGCCGCGGCCGAGCGAGATGATCTTCAGCGCCATCATCAGCCGCACGACCGGCTCGGGCGTCGCAGGGCCGACGCCGCAGCAATGCGAGAGGATGAGGTTGCGCTGGAGCTGCGCGGTCTGATCGGGCGGGATGCGTTTCGAGGCCAGCTTGCCGAAGCCGGTGTTGATGCCATAGACCGGCTCGGCGCCTTGCGCCGCCCTGGCGACGATCGCGGCCGCCGCATCGACATCAGGCCAATAGGAAGGCTCGAGCACGACCGCAGCTCCCGCATAGATCTGCGCCAGATCGTCGAGGCCGACGCGGCCGGGCGCCGCAATGATCGTGCTCACTGGCCCCTCCAGACACGCTGATGCAGCGGATTGAAGCCCATGCGGTAAACCAGCTCCGCCGGGCGGCCGATGTCCCAGACCGCGAGATCGCACCATTTGCCGACGTCGAGCGTGCCGGTCTCAGCCGACAGACCGAGTGCGCGGGCGCCTTCGCGCGTCACTGCGGCAAGACACTCGTCGACGGTCATGCGAAACAAGGTCGCGGCCATGTTCATCGTGAGCAGCAGCGAGGTCAAAGGCGACGAGCCTGGATTGCAGTCGGTGGCGAGCGCGAGCCTCACGCCATGTTTGCGGAACAGCTCGACCGGCGGCTTCTGCGTCTCGCGGATGAAGTAGTAGGCGCCGGGCAGCAGCACTGCGACCGTTCCACCTCGCGCCATCGCGGCCGCGCCGGCTTCGTCGGTGTGCTCGAGATGATCAGCCGAGAGCGCGCCGAACTGGGCCGCAAGCGCCGCGCCGCCGAGATTGGAGAGCTGGTCGGCATGCAGCTTGACCGGCAGGCCGAGCGCTTTCGCCGCAGCAAATACCCGCGACGTTTGCGCGTGAGAGAAGGCGATGTTTTCCATGAACGCATCGACGGCATCGGCGAGGCCCGACCTTGCGACCGCCGGCAGCATCTCATTGCAGACGAGATCGATGTAGCGGTCCTTGTCGCCGCCAGCCTCCACCGGCAGCGCGTGGGCGCCGAGAAAGCTGGTGCGCACGCCGACCGGCCGCCGGCTGCCGAGCGCGCGGGCTGCGGACAATTGCCGCAGCTCGGTTGCGGTTTCCAGCCCATAGCCGGACTTGATCTCGATCGTGGTGACGCCCTCGGCGAGCAGTGCATCGAGCCGCGGCAGAGCGCTTGCAACCAGCGCCTCCTCGCTGGCGGCGCGCGTTGCAGCGACGGTCGAGACGATGCCGCCGCCAGCGCGGGCGATCTCCTCATAGCTCGCGCCCGCCAAGCGCAGCTCGAACTCATGGGCGCGGTCGCCGCCGTAGACGAGATGGGTGTGACAATCGACGAGGCCCGGCGTGATCCAGCGGCCCTCGCAATCGATGCGCTCGGGCGCATCCGCATTGGCTGGAAAATCGGACTGCGGGCCGGCAAAGGCGATGCGGCCGCCGCGCGCGGCCACCACGCCCTGCTCGATCACGCCGAGGCCCGGCTGCCCCTCGCGCAGCATCGCGAGCCGCGCATTGTGCCAGATCCGATCGAAGCGCTCGGCCATGCTGCTGCCTCCCAACTTCACGAAAGCTTGACGGGCGATATGTCTATACATAAACTCGCTTCCGCCGTCCTGTCCAGCGGGCTTATCGATCATGGCGTCACTGCACTTCGCATCCGCGCTTCTGCCCAAGGGTTGGGCCGAGGACGTGCAGGTCGTCATCAGCAACGGCACAATCGCGTCGGTCACCGCGGGCGTGCCTCCGACCTCCGCCGACGAGCAACATGAGGTCGCGATCCCCGGCATCGCCAGCCTGCACAGTCACGCGTTCCAGCGCGGCATGGCAGGGGTTGCCGAGATCAGCGGTCCTTCCACCGACACGTTCTGGACCTGGCGCGAGACGATGTATCGCTTCGCGCTGGCGATGAGCCCTGACGATGTCGAGGCGGTCGCGACGCTGCTCTATGTCGAGATGCTGGAGCGCGGTTTTACGCGGGTCGGCGAATTCCATTATCTGCATCATGATCGCGATGGCACGCCTTACGCCGACATCGCCGAGATGGCGGTGCGCATCGCCGGTGCAGCTCAATCATCCGGCATCGGCCTGACGCTGCTGCCGAGCTTCTATGCGCATGGCGGGTTCGGCGGCGCCGCGCCGCATGAGGGACAGCGGCGCTTCATCTGCGATGTCGATCGCTTCGAGAGGCTGCTCGCGGCGTCGCGCAGGGCTATCAGCACTCTTGCCGGCGCCAATCTCGGCATCGCGCCGCACAGCCTGCGCGCCGTCGCGCCGGATGAGCTGAGCACGCTGTTGCCGCTTGCGGACGGCGGCCCGATCCACATTCACGCCGCCGAGCAGGTCAAGGAGGTCGAGGACTGCCTGGCCTGGTCGGCGCAGCGTCCCGTGCAATGGCTGCTCGATCATCATGCCGTCGATGCTCGCTGGTGCCTGATCCACGCGACGCACATGACGCCGGATGAAACGGCGGCACTCGCGAGCAGCGGCGCGACGGCCGGCCTTTGCCCCATCACCGAAGCCAGCCTCGGCGACGGCATCTTCCCGGCGCGCGACTTCTTGCGCGCGCGTGGACGCATCGGCGTAGGCACCGACTCGAACGTGCTGGTCGGCGTTAGCGATGAGTTGCGCCAGCTCGAATACGGCCAGCGGCTGACGCATCGCGAGCGCAACGTGCTGACGTCAAGTCCGGATGCGTCGACGGGCCGCACGCTTCTCGATGCCGCGCTCGCCGGCGGCGCGCAGGCGCTGGCGCAATCTCTCGCCGGGCTGCAGGTGGGCGGCCGTGCCGACATCGTCACGTTCGATCTGACGCATCCTTCGCTCGCGGGGCGGACGCAAGATGCGCTGCTCGACGGCTGGATCTTCGCGACGTCGAACGACGCGATCGACTGCGTCTGGGCCGGCGGCGCCAAGGTCGTCCAGGGCGGCCACCATCGTTCGCGCGACACGGCCCGGCGCGGCTTCAACAGGGCCGTGCGGAGGCTGCTCGCATGAGCCTCGCCGATGACAGCGCCAAGCAGGCAACCGGCACGCTCTACAAGACGATCCGGCAGGACATCGAGCGCCGCATCCTCACCGGCGAATGGCCGCCGGGCCATCGCATCCCGTTCGAGCACGAGATCATGGAGCACTATGGTTGCTCGCGCATGACCGTGAACAAGGCGCTGTCGGAGCTTGCCCAGGCCGACCTGATCGAGCGGCGGCGGCGCGCCGGCACTTTCGTGCGGCGACCGCAATTCCTGTCGGCCGTGCTGAAGATCCCCGACATCCGCGCCGAGATCGGCGCGCTCGGCCGCGCCTATGGCTACGAGCTGATCTCATCGACGCGCCGCACCGCCAACGCGGCCGATCGCGAGCGCCTCGGCGTCAAGACGCCATGCAAGGTGATCGCGATCCGCTGCCGGCACAGCGCCGACAATTTGCCATTCGCGATCGAGGATCGCCTGATCGACCTCGATGCCGTCCCCGACGCGGCCAAGGCCAATTTCAAGGTCGATCCGCCCGGCTCCTGGCTGCTACATCACGTGCCATGGACCGAAGCGGAGCATGCGATCAGCGCCATCGTCGCCGACGAGGCGATCGCCGATGGGCTCGACATCGCGATCGGCGCACCCTGCCTCGTGATCGAGCGGCACACCTGGCGCCAGAACCAGCCGCTCACAGCGGTGCGGCTGGTCTATCCCGGCGAGCAGCATCGGCTTGTGGCGCGGTTCAGGGGCAGCGAATGAAACGATCAAGCGCGCCCGGCCTGAGCACGAGATTTGCAAGCACGCTTGCAGACGCAGGCGGACCGCGCAGCCTTGACGGCGCGCGAGCCGCGCGACCAGTTTCCTCCCACCGCAAAGGACGATGACGATGCGCAGATTCGGGCTACTTGCAGTAACGGCCGCGCTCCTGACTTCGACGACCGCCTACGCCGATGACGTCAAGGTCGGCATCGGCATTTCCGGCTGGACCGGCTTCGCGCCGCTGACGCTGGCGAAGGAAGCCGGCATCTTCAAGAAGAACGGCCTCGACGTCACCATCAAGAAGATCCCGCAGAAGGATCGCCACCTCGCGATCGCCGCCGGCGACGTGCAGTGCGCGGCAACTACGGTCGAGACCTGGATCTCCTGGAACGCCAACGGCGTCGCCACCAAGCAGATCTTCCAGCTCGACAAGAGCTACGGCGCCGACGGCATGGCCGTGCGCAACGACATCGCTTCCATCAAGGACCTGAAGGGCAAGACCGTCGCCGCGTCTGCACCCGGCACCTCGCCCTATTTCGGGTTGGCCTGGATGCTCAAGAAGAACGGCCTCACGGTGAAGGACGTCACCATCGTGAACTTGGAGCCGGCCGCCGCAGCGCAGGCCTTCGTCGCCGGTCAGAACGACGCGGCGATGACCTACGAGCCGTATCTGTCGACGGTGCGCGCCGCTCCCGACAAGGGCAAGATCATCGCCACCACCCTCGATTATCCGATGGTGATGGACACGTTCGGCTGCACACCGAAGTTCCTGTCCGAGAACCCGAAGGCCGCCAAGGCGCTTGCCGACAGCTATTTCGAGGCGCTGGACATGATCGCCAAGGACCAAGCCAAGGCCTATGAGATCATGGGCGCGGACGTGAAGCAGACGGCTGAGCAGTTCGGCAACTCCGCCAAATATCTGCGCTGGCAGGACAAGGCCGCGAGCCAGAAGTTCTTCGAGACCGAGTTCAAGACCTTCAACAAGGAGGCCGCTGAGCTCCTGCTCGAGGTCGGCATCGTCAAGCAGATCCCGAAAATCGACGACCTCTACGACGCGAGCTTCATCAAGTAGCTCGGAGCTAAGCTCTGAGTGATCCGTCATTGCGAGCGTAGCGAAGCAATCCAGGGCGGGGTGCGACTCTGGATTGCTTCGTCGCTTCGCTCCTCGCAATGACGATGTGGAGAGATCATGCCCTCGTGAATTTATTCGAACCGACCACCAGCAGCCCGCGACACCGGGCGTACCGCCTCCACCACGAAAGCCTTTCTCCGTGATCCGACCTCTCGATCCCGTCAGCGCCAGGTCAAGAACAGCGCTCGGCCTCGCCTTCTTCGTCGTCTTCGTCGCGGCGTGGTCCCTGGCGACGTTCGGCGGCTACGTGTCGAAGACCTTCCTTGCCGATCCGCTGACGATGGTGCGCGAGGGCTGGGATCTGCTGACCAAGTTCGGCTTCCTCTATGACATCGGCATGACCGTCTGGCGTGTCGTCGGCGGGTTCGTGCTCGCGGCTGCCATCGCCGTCCCGCTCGGCCTACTGATGGGCGCCTACAAGCCGGTCGAGGCGTTCCTCGAGCCGTTCGTGTCCTTCGCGCGCTATCTGCCCGCCTCCGCTTTCATTCCGCTGTTGATCCTGTGGGCCGGCATCGGCGAGCTCCAGAAGCTTCTGATCATCTTCATCGGCTCGGTGTTCCAGATCATCCTGATGATCACCGTGACTGTCGGCAATACCAGGCGCGATCTCGTCGAGGCTGCGTATACGCTGGGCGCCAGCGACCGCGGCATCATCGGCCGGGTGCTGCTGCCGTCCGCTGCGCCTGATATCGCCGAGGTCCTGCGCCTCGTGCTCGGCTGGGCCTGGACCTACGTCATCGTCGCCGAGCTGATCGGCTCCTCCTCCGGCATCGGCCACATGATCACCGACAGCCAGGCGTTGCTCAACACCGGACAGATCATCTTCGGCATCATCGTCATCGGCCTGATCGGGCTGATCTCGGACTTCCTGTTCAAGGCGTTCAACGCCTGGCTGTTCCCGTGGAAGCTCGCATGACCACGCTCGTCATCAACAACGTCACGCGCACCTTTCCGGCCCGCCAGGGTCATGCGCCGACGCGCGCGCTGGAGCCGGTCGACCTCACCATCGGCAACAACGACTTCGTCACCATCCTCGGCCCCTCCGGCTGCGGCAAGTCGACCTTGCTGCGCATCGTCGCCGGCCTCGACCATCCGACCAGCGGCAAGGTACTGCTCGACGGCAACGAGGTGACCGGCCCCGGCGCCGATCGCGGCATGGTGTTCCAGTCCTACACGCTGTTCCCCTGGCTCAGCGTGCGCGAGAACATCGCCTTCGGCCTGCGTGAGCGCGGCGTGGCGGAGGCCGCGCGCAATGCCATCGCCGACCGCTTCATCCAGCAGATCGGCCTCAAGGGCTTCGAGAACCACTGGCCCAAGCAGCTCTCCGGCGGCATGCAGCAGCGCTGCGCGATCGCGCGCGCGCTCGCCAACGATCCGAAGATCCTGTTGCTCGACGAGCCGTTCGGCGCGCTCGACAACCAGACGCGGGTGCTGATGCAGGAGATGCTGCTCGGCATCTGGGAGCGCGACCAGAAGACGGTGCTGTTCGTCACCCACGACATCGAGGAGGCGATCTTCCTCGGCAGCCGGGTGCTGGTGATGAGCGCGCGGCCCGGCCGCATCAAGGCCGACATCAAGATCGAGCTGCCGCACCCGCGCTCCTACAAGGTCAAGACCTCGCCGGAATTCGTGGCGCTCAAGGAGCGGCTGGTCGAGGAGATCCGCGCCGAGGCGCTGAAGGTCGCGGCGGAGGCGTAATCCCCGCCGCGCCCGATCAGAACCGCTCGGGCCTGACCACCTCGACATCGGACACCGTGACGAGCCCGACCTGGTGCTGGACCACGGCAAAGACAGCATCGACCACAGCATCGACGCGGCCACCGTCGACGATGCACATGATCGCCGCCATCTGGCCGACCTCCGAGACCTGCCCGCCGGCCGACCAGGGGCCGGACTGGCCGCGCCCGGCGATCACCGGCAGCACGGAGTAGCCGGTCACGCCGGCTTGGTCGAAGCGCTCGGTGACCCGGCGCAGCAGCGGCATCTCGATGATCAGATCGATGCGCTTCTTGGCGAATGTCTTCATCGTCTCCTCCCTCATTTCACGGCGCCGGCGAGCATCGTCGCAGCGCCGATATAGAGCGGAATGCCGACCAGCAGGTTGAAAGGAAAGGTGATCCCGAGCGAGAGCGTGAGCGGGATCGCCGCATTGGCCTCCGGCAGCGCCAGCCGCAGCGCGGCGGGCACGGCGATGTAGGACGCCGACGCCGCGAGCGTCGTCAGCACGGCGGCCGAGCCGGCCGATAGCCCGATGGCACTTGCGAGCAGAGCGCCCAGCGCTGCGCCGATCAGCGGCATCAGCACGGCGAAGCTGCACAGCGGCACGCTGAGATATTTGCGTCCGTGCTGCAGGCCGCGGCCTGCGATCAAGCCCATGTCGAGCAGGAACACGCAGAGGAAGCCTGGGAAGAGATCGACCAGGAACGGCTTCACCGTCGCGAGCCCCCTGGGGCCGGTGATCATGCCGACCAGGAAGGCGCCGAGCAGAGTGACCACCGAGCCGTTCAGCATCACCTCGCGCCACATCGAATGCCCGTCCCCCGTTTCAGTCTTGCGATGCGGACGCGCGAGCTGCAGTGCTGACACGATCGCGGGCGTCTCCATCGCAGCCGCGACCGCGACCATGTAGCCCGCGAACGGCAACGACACGAGATTGAGCGCGCCGGTGACGGCGGCAAATGTCACCGCCGAGATCGAGCCGTAGTGTCCGGCCACGGCCGCGGCGTCGACCGGCGACAGCCGGCTCATTCGCGTCAGCAGCAGATAGGCCAGGATCGGCGTGAAATATGACAGCAGGACGCCGGCGCAGATCGCGGCGACCAGATCCCAGCTCATGCCGTGATGCGCGACCTCGACACCGCCGCGGAAGCCGATCGACATCAGGAGATAGAGCGACAGCAGCTTCGCCACCGCCTCAGGCACGGTGAGATCGGACTTCGCCAGCGCGGCGGCGAGGCCGACCACGAAGAACAACACCATCGGCGACAGCAGATTCTGAAACGCAAGTTCGGTCAGCCCCATGAAGCGCTACTCCGCATCGGGCGGACGGCCTCTGGTGCCGGCCTCCGCCCTCCAAGGGCGCCCCCAATGGGCGCCGGCCGCACTTGCAGCAAAGGGCGATAATTTGTAAAATTGATAATTGAAAGCTTTACCATTGTGTTTCTCGATCATGACCGCCCCATGCCGAAGACGTTGACCAATCTCGACATCGACCTCGTGCGCACCTTCGCGACCATCGCGCGGCTCGGCAGCTTCACCCAGGCCGCCGAGCGGCTCGGACGCCAGCAATCGACGATCTCGCTGCAGATCGGGCGGCTCGAAAGCGCGGTCAACGCCAAGCTGCTGGAGCGCTCGCCGCGCGCGGTGGCAATGACCACCGAGGGCAAGCGGTTCCTGGACTACGCGCAGAAGCTGCTCGACCTGAACGACGAGGCGGTGGCGCGGTTCGGCGAGCCGATGATGACCGGCGTGGTGCGGCTGGGGACGCCGGAGGATTTCGCGACCCGCCATCTGCCCGAGGTGCTCGCGCGATTCGCGCAGGCCTATCCGTCCGTCGCGCTCGAAGTCACCTGCGACCTGACGCTCAACCTGGTCGACCGCTTCCGCGCCGGCGATTTCGATCTGGTGCTGGTCAAGCAGGAGCCGTCGGTGCGCGCCAAGGGCCTGCGCGTCTGGCGCGAGCCGCTGGTGTGGGTGTCCGGCAGCCGCGACTTCCTGCATCACGGCGCGAAGGTGCCGCTGGTGGTGTCGCCGCCGCCCTGCGTCTACCGCAAGCGCGCCACCACGGCCCTCGACAGAGCGAGGAAGCCGTGGCGCATCTCCTACACTTGCGCCGCCTTGTCCGGCGCGCATGCCGCGGTCAAGGCCGGGCTCGGGCTCGCGGTGCTGCCGAAGGACATGGTGCCGGCAGGCCTGCACGTGCTCGACGGCCATGACCTGCCGGATCTCAAGGACACCGAGATCGCGCTGCTCGAGGTCAAGGGTCTGTCGCTGCCGGCGCAACGGCTGAAGCAGCACATCGTCCGCTCGCTCGAATAGCAACGTAGCGGCCGATGCGCTTCAACCATGGCACGAGGTGGAATGCGCTCATCAGCAGATACATCACCGTCATGTCGCCGAGCGGCGCGCCCGCCGGCATGGCGGAGCAGATCACGTCCGACCGGCCGTCACGCGCCATGGCGTTCAGCACGGCCATCAGCGCGAAGGTCGGCGCCGCAGCGAAGCGGAGACCATTGGCGATGTCGGGCATCGCGCGCATCCTGGTCGGGAGGAACGCCATGGCTCTGCTCCGTGGTCAGCGCTGGCCGTATTCGTCGTGGCGACGCCACCAGACGCCCTGCTCGTTGCGCCCCTTGGGTGCGCGATCGAGCCATTGATAGGCGCCCCATAGCCCGTCGAGGCCGCGCGCATAGGCCGAATAGGTGTGATAGACGGCACCATCCTCAAGGATGAAGGCGCTCATGCCCGGCCGATCGCGCATGAAGGTCGCGCCATCCGTGCCGGTGCCGGCGGCGATCTCCGCCACCATCGCCGGCACGTCGCCAGCCCCGAGCGGAGGACTGGTGCGGTAGTTGTAGTCGGTGCCGCCCCGGCGCTGCTGCTCCTCGGTGATCGCGACGTTGAAGTCGAAGTTGAAGTCGCTGCTCGCCGATGACGCCCACGGGAAGGTCCAGCCCATCCGCGCCTTGTACGCCTTCAGCTTCGCCAGCGGCGCGCGTGACACCGCCCATAGCATCACATCATGATTGGCGAGATGGACCTGGAAGCCGTTGAAGCCGTCGGCAATCATCGAGCAGGACGGGCAGCCGGCCTGGAAGTCGGGTCCGAACATGAAGTGATAGACCAGCAGCTGCGAGCGCCCCCTGAACAGGTCGGGCAGCGCGGCGGGTCCGTCTTCGGTGTCGAAGCGATAGGCCTTGTCGACGCGCACCCATGGCAGGGCCTGGCGGCGCTCCGCCAACTCGTCGCTGCGGCGGGTGAGTTCCTTCTCGGCTTGCAGCAGGTCGAGCCGGGCCTTCAACCAATCTTCGCGCGTCCCGGTGATATGCATGGTCATGATCGTCATCCTTTTGCGTGTTGACCGCAGCTCAGACTAGGATCGGCACGGGAGGGGCCGGGAGTGACAAGTATGGCGGGATTTGCATGGACTCGCTGATCTCAGCGGCGGCGCAGGCACTCGCTGCGGGCGATCCGCTCGGCGCATTGAACCGGGTTGCGTTGCGCGATGATCCCCCGGCGCTGGCGCTGCGCGGCATCGCGATGGCGCGGCTTGGCGATTTCGGGCGCGCGAAGGCGCTGCTGCGGCAGGCCGCACGAAGCTTTGGCCCCAAGGCAGTGCTGGCCCGCGCCCGCTGCACCGTCGCAGAGGCCGAGATCGCACTCGCAGCGCGCGATCTCGGCTGGCCGACCAAGTCGCTCGCAGCCGCACGCCAGACCCTGGAGCAGCAGGGCGACCGCGCCAATGCCGCCTATGCGCGCAGCCTAGAGATCAGGCGCATGATTCTGATCGGGCACCTCGATGACGCCGAGCGCAGCCTCGCCGAGCTCGATCCCTCGCCGCTTCTGCCGGCCGCGCGCACGATCTACGAGCTCATCGTCGCCGGACTGGCCTTGCGCCGTCTACAGACGAAGACCGCGCGATCGGCTTTCGAGCGCGCGACGCGGTCGGCGCGGCAGGCCCGCATTCCGGAGCTCCAGGCGGAGATCGAGCGGGCCTCGTCGGCGCTGTCGGCGCCGGCCGCGCGGATGATCCTGCGCGGCGAGGAACGCCTGCTGCAGCTCGACGACGTCGAATCGCTATTCCGGTCGGATGTGCTGATCATCGATGCCTGCCGATTGGCGGTACGCCGGGCGAGCCAGATCGTGTCGCTGGCGCGGCGCCCGGTGCTGTTTGCACTCGCCCGGCGGCTGGCCGAGGGGGTCCCCGATGATGTGCCGCGGGCCGCACTGATCGCGCATGCATTCCGCGGCAAGGAAGCCGACGAGTCGCACCGCGCCCGCCTGCGCGTCGAGATCGGACGGTTGCGCCAGCTCCTCCATGGCCTGGCCGATATCAATGCCACGCGCGACGGCTTTGCCCTGGTGCCGTGTCGCGATCACGACGTCGTCGTCCTCGCACAGCCGATCGAGGACGACAATGCCACCGTGCTTGCTTGCCTCGCCGACGGTGAGGCATGGTCAAGCTCCGGCCTTGCGCTGGCGCTAGGCGCGAGCCAGCGAACCGTGCAGCGTGCCCTCGATGGACTGGCGTCGTCCGGCAGGGTCCAGTCGTTCGGTCGGGGCCGCGCGCAACGCTGGACCTGCCCCGTCGTGCCGGAATTCGCGACCGCGTTGTTACTCCCGGCGTGGTCGTCGCTCGACTAGCGTGGGTCCATCGGAAAAAGGGGATGGCAGACATGACACGAGCAACCGCAGAGATCATTCGCGAGTACGGCCCGTTCGACGACGCCGAGCGCGTCAACGGCGTCAGCTATGACGGTCGGCAGGTGTGGATCGCGACCGGCAACAGCATCAAGGCGTTCGATCCGGCCGACGGCGCGGTACGGAAGTCATTGGATATCCCCTCGCATGCCGGCACGGCGTTCGATGGCCGGCACCTCTATCAGATTGCCGAAGATCGCATTCACAAGGTCGATCCCGATAATGGCCGCGTGCTCGCGACGATCCCGGCGCCGTCGGGAGGCGGGGACTCGGGGCTCGCCTGGGCCGAGGGATCGCTCTGGGTCGGCGCCTATCGCGATCGCAAGATCCACCAGATCGATCCCGCGACCGGGCAAATCCTGCGCAGCATCCCGTGCACGCGTTTCGTCACCGGCGTCACCTGGGTCGATGGCGAGCTTTGGCATGGCACCTGGGAAGACGACGTCAGCGACATCAGGCGCATCGATCCCGCGACCGGCGAGGTGCTCGAACAGCTCGACATGCCCGCCGGCACCGGCGTCTCCGGCATGGAATCCGACGGCGACGAAACGCTGTATTGCGGCGGCGGCGGCAGCGGCAAGGTCCGCGCCGTCAGGCGGCCGAAGCGGTCGCGAGGGTGAGCCGGCAAATCGACCCGCGGACGGCGTAGCGAAGGGAAGGCAGCCCTACTTCCCGATCGACGTATAGGCCGCCTTGCGGAAGTTGGCGTTGGCTTCCTCGCGGGTCTGCAGCTGCTGGCCACCGCCGCCACCGACCGGCTTGGTCGGCGTGACCACCGAGAACAGGACGAAGCCGCCGGCCTTGCGCGGGAAGATGAAGTATTCGGCGATGTCCGACTTCTCGCTGTCCTCGCAGGAGGACATGCCGCGGAACACGACGGCGCTGTCGACCAGTTCGCTGTTGCGCGCCGAGATGAACTTGCCCTTGCAGTCGCGCGCGTCGTTGCCGATGATCGTGGCGGCGACTTCGAGGCCGTCGACATTCCGCTGCGGCGGCACGATCCGAACGAACCCGGTGGCGTTGTCGGCCTTCCAGGCGACCCCGCCCGATGTCAACCACACTGGCCGTTCGCCCCCGCCCAGAATGGCCGGATGCGACAGCGCGGCTTTGAGAATGAAGTTGGAGGCGATCTGCATCGCTTCCAATTGCAACTCGGGAGAGTCCTCCGACGCCCGCGCCGGCTGCGTGCTCGTCGTCGCGGTGGCGGCGGGCGGCGCTCCCTGACGCTGCGCCGAGGGAGCGCCGTGCTGCACGGTGAAATTCGTCGCGGCCGCCATTCCGCCGGCATTGATCATGCGCACGCAATTCGCCAGCGACGGCAGCAGCACGGACGTGCCGTTCAGATCGAACTGGAACAGATTGCCCTGCGCGAAGGCCGACATCGTCCGTGCCGCCCTGAACGCCTTGATCAGGCTGGAGTCGTTCGGCATCGGCACGACGACCATGTTGGCCGACCATACCGAGCCCTCGACATTGTAGGAATTGCGCCCGTCGAAGCTGAGCACGATGGGAAACTTCTGTCCCTGCGACAGCGACCAGCCGGGATGGATGAAGGCGAGAGCCCAGTTGAAGGTCGGCAGCGCGAGAACACCGAAATTGATGCCGCTCTTGTAGCTGGCGGAAGCGATGCAGCTCGAGAATTTTCCGGTGTTGTCGTCGGTGTAGGCGCCGCCCGACCAGCCCGCGACGGAGATGGAGCCGTAAGGCCCCTTCGCATGCGCAGGCTCATTCAACGCAGCTGTCGCCAGCGCCAGGAGCGAAAGCATCGTTCCAACGATCGTACGCAGCACCGTCATCCCAATTCCCCGTTTTCGCCGCATTGTTGCAATTCCCGCGGCTACGTCAAGTAGCAGCAAAGAACGTGCGACTACCCCAGGGATTGCGAGGCCGACCGGCCTCGTGCCCACGAAGGCACAACATGTCGCGGACGTCCTCCACAGCCCTTCATGGGAGCGTCATCGAACTCCGCTAGCGCTTGCCGGGTCTCACGCAGGCCAAGGGCTTCCTCGAAAGGGTTTCCTCGACATGACCACCACGCTGCCGGTGCTCGGCGCCGCCCTCTCCGTCAAGTCCATTCCGGCTCATCGCGACTGGCTGCTCGAACGTCAACGCGATCTCGAGATCCAGGACTTCTTCCGCGCGGACCTTCTCGACAGCGACTGGCGCAGCACCGCCAAGGAGATCAAGTCGATGCTGGACGGGCACACCGGTCGGCTCGGCATCCACGGCCCGTTCTGGGGCTTCAAGATCGACAGTCACGACCCGATGATCCGCCGCGCCGTGACCAAACGCCTGCTGCAGGGGCTCGAGGTCGCCGAATTTCTCGGCGCCACCCAGATGGTGATCCACTCGCCGTACACGACCTGGGATGCCAACAACATCGACATGCTGCCGGACAATCGCGAGGCGCTGATCGAGCGCGTGCGGGCGACCTTGACCGACGTCATTGCCTCTGCCGAGCAGGCCAACTGCGAGATCGTGATCGAGAACATCGAGGACAAGAACCCGCAGGATCGCGTTGGACTGGCGAAGGCGCTGGGCAGCAGCAAGGTGCGGGTCTCGCTCGACACCGGCCATGCCAACTACGCGCACCATTCGACCGGCGCGCCGCCCGTCGACTACTACGTCGATTCTGCCGGCGACATGCTGACCCATGTCCATCTGCAGGACACCGACGGCTACGCCGACCGCCACTGGGCGCCGGGCGAAGGCAATATCCGCTGGGTCGCCGTGTTCCGCGCATTGGCGAAGCTGAATTCCAATCCGCGCCTGATCCTCGAACTGCGCAATCATGATCACGTCAAGGCCGGCGCAGCGTATCTCGCCTCGCTCGAGCTCGCTCAATAAGCCAACGCATCCTCATTTCTCGGACAACCTCAGACCACAGAGATATTGCCATGACCAAGCTCACCCGCCGCGGCCTGCTCGGCGCCGGCGCCGCGATCGGCGGCAGCTTCATCCTGCCGCGCGTCTCGATCGCGCAAGCCGACACCCGTCCCTCGGTCACCATCGCCGTGCAGAAGGTGACCAACTCGAACGTGCTCGACGTGCTGCGCGAGCAGTCCAATGTCGGCGAGCGCGTGTTCTACTCGTCGCTGTGGGAAGGCCTGATCTCCAAGAACTTCCGCGGCAATCTCGAAGCCGTTCCCGGCCTCGCCACCGAGTGGAAGCGCATCGACGACCAGACCGTCGAATTGAAGCTGCGCCAGGGCGTCAAGTTCCACAATGGCGACGAGATGACGGCCGAGGACGTCGTGTTCTCGTTCAGCCGCGAGCGCATGTTCGGCGACAGCGAGGCCAAGAGCCGCAGCACCATCAAGGCATTCGAGAAGATCCCGGCGCCGCGCCCCGGCAAGGAGCTGCCGCCGGACGTCATCGGCGTGGCCCGCCGCATCTGGCCGGATCTCGTCCGCGTCGATGCGATCGACAAATACACCGTGCGCTTCGTCAACGCGACGCCCGACGTGACCATCGAAGGCCGGCTGATGCGCTACGGCTCCGACATCATGAGCCGCCGCGGCTGGGAGGAAGCTGCGAGCTATCTCGACTGGGCGCGCAAGCCGATCACCACCGGCCCCTACAAGATCGTCGAGTTCAAGCCCGACGTGTCGCTGACGCTCGAGGCCCACGACGAATATTGGGGCGGCCGCCCGCCGCTGAAGCGCATCCGCTTCCTCGAAGTGCCGGAGGTCGCGAGCCGCATCAATGGGCTTCTCTCCGGCGAATATCAGTTCGCCTGCGACATCCCGCCGGACCAGATCGCCGGCATCGAGAAGAATGCGGCGTTCGAGGTCCAGGGCGGCACCATCCTCAACCACCGCCTGACCGTGTTCGACAAGAATCATCCGCAGCTCGCCAATCCCCTGGTGCGGCGCGCCTTCACCCACGCGATCGACCGCCAGGCCATCGTCGACAGCCTGTGGGCCGGCCGCACCCGCGTGCCGAAGGGCCTGCAGTGGGAGTTCTACGGCGACATGTTCGTCGCCGATTGGAGCGTGCCAGCATTCGATCCCAAGCTGGCGCAGGACCTGCTGAAGCAGGCCGGCTACAAGGGCGACCCGATCCCCTATCGCCTGCTGAACAACTACTACACCAACCAGGTCGCGACCGCGCAGGTGCTGGTCGAGATGTGGCAGGCGGTCGGCCTGAACGTGCAGATCGAGACCAAGGAGAACTGGTCGCAGATCCTGGAGCGCGCGCCCACCCGCGCCGTGCGCGACTGGTCGAACTCGGCCGCGTTCAACGATCCGGTGTCGTCGCTCGTCGCCCAGCACGGTCCGAACGGCCAGCAGCAGCAGGTCGGCGAATGGAGCAACGACGAGCTCAACCGGCTGTCGGAGTTCCTGGAAACCTCGACCGATCGCGAGGCCCGCAAGAAGGCGTTCCGCCGGATGCTGGAGATCGCCGAGCGCGAGGACCCGGCCTACACGGTGCTGCACCAGAACGCGACCTTCACCGCCAAGCCGAAGTCGATCAAGTGGAAGGCCTCGCCGGCCTTCGCGATGGACTTCCGCACCGGCAACTACGGAGCGTGATGCCGTGGCGCCGCTGGTCAGCATCTCCGGCCTCAGGGTCGCCTTCGACGGCACGCCCGTGCTGCATGGCATCGATCTCGACATCCGCAAGGGCGAGGCCGTCGGCCTCGTCGGCGAGTCCGGATCCGGCAAGTCGGTGACGTGGCTCGCGGCGCTCGGCCTGTTGCCGGTCAAGGCGAAAGTGTCCGGATCAGCCAAGCTCGAAGGCCGCGAGCTGCTGGGTGCTGATGGCAAGGTGCTCGACCAGGTGCGCGGCCGCCGCATCGCGATGATCTTCCAGGATCCCGCCAGCGCGCTCAATCCGGTGCTCACGATCCGCCGCCAGTTGTGCGAAAGCCTCGCGCTGCATCGCGGGCTGCGCGGCGAGGCCGCGCGGGCCGAGGCGCTCAGGCTGCTCAATCTCGTCGGCATTCCCGATGCGGCGCGGCGGCTGTCGGCTTATCCGCACGAGTTCTCCGGCGGCCAGGTCCAGCGCATCATGATCGCGATGGCGCTCGCCGGCCAGCCCGACCTCCTGATCGCCGACGAGCCGACCACCGCGCTCGACGCCACGATCCAGGCGCAGATCCTCGATCTGTTGTCGGCCATCCGGCGCGAGTTCAACATGGCGATGGTCCTGATCAGCCACGACCTCGGCGTCGTCGCCGAGAATTGCGACCGCGTCTGCGTGATGTATGCGGGCCGCATCGTCGAGCGCGCCCCGGCGACGAGGCTGTTCGATGATCCCTGGCACCCCTACGCGCAGGGCCTGATCGGCGCGCTGCCGCCGCTCGATGGCATCAGGCGGCGGCTGCAGGCCATTCCCGGCACGGTGCCCGATCCGCGCGCGCTGCCGAGCGGCTGCGCCTTCGCACCGCGCTGTACCTTTGCCGGCGACGGCTGCCATGCCGGCGTGCCGCCGCTGGCGCCGATCGAGCCGGACCGCGCGGTGGCCTGCCTGCGGCCGCAGCGTCTGCCGGTGGAGCTCGCCGCCGAATGACCGCGCCGCTGGTCGAGGTCCACGGGATCTCGCGCACCTACCGGATGAGGTCCGGCCTGTTCGGGCGTCCTGCATCGGTCCACGCCGTTGACTGCTTGAGCTTTGCGATTGCGAAGGGCGAGACGCTCGGCATCGTCGGCGAATCCGGCTCCGGCAAATCCACCACCGGGCGCATGGTGCTCGGGCTCGAGCCGCCCGACCAGGGCAGCGTGCGCTTCGGCGGTGCGCCGATCGCAGCACCAGGCTCGGCGGCCTGGCGCGCGCAGCGCGCGCGCATGCAGATGATCTTCCAGGATCCGCTCGGCGCGCTCGATCGCAGGCTCCCTGTTGCCGCGCAGATTCGCGAGCCGCTCGAGATCCACGGTATCGGAACGACATCCGAGCGCGACGCGCGCGTGCACGAGCTGCTGCAATCCGTCGATCTCAACGACAGCCATGGCCGCCGCTATCCGGGCGCTCTGTCTGGCGGCCAGCGCCAGCGTATCGTGCTCGCGCGCGCGCTCGCGACCAAGCCCGACTTCCTGGTGTGCGACGAGCCGGTCAGCGCGCTCGACGTCTCGATCCAGGCCCAGGTGGTCAACCTGCTCATCGAACTCCAGGCGCGGCTCGGGCTGACCATGCTGTTCATCAGCCATGATCTGCGCGTCGTCCGGCAGATCAGCAGCAAGGTCGCGGTGATGTATCTTGGCCGCATCGTCGAATATGGCGATGCCGACGATCTGTTCGCGCGGCCTCAGCATCCCTATACGCAGGCGCTCGTCTCGGCCTCCCCTGCTCCGGGACGCCGCAGCACCAACCGCATCGTCCTGACGGGCGATCCGCCGAATCCGGCCGCGCGCCCCTCCGGCTGCGCCTTCCATCCGCGCTGCAGCCGCGCGACCGCCCGCTGCGCCAATGAGGTGCCCGCGCTCACCGCGCTGGATCAACAGCGCCAGGTGGCTTGCCATCTCGTGACGGGGCCACAGTCACAGACCCAGGATGCCGCGTGATGCTGCGCTATTTCGCGATCCGCCTGTCGCGCGCGCTGCTGACGATCGCACTCGTCGTCACCTTCGCCTTCATCGTGCTCAGGCTGTCGGGCGATCCCGCGCTGATGATCATGGGGCCGGAAGCGCCGCCCGAGGTCATCGCCGCGTTTCGCAAGGCGTGGGGCCTCGATCATCCGATCTGGATGCAATATCTCGACTACTTCAAGGCAATCGGCCAGGGCGAGCTCGGACGCTCGATGCGCGACGGCCGGCCGGCGATCCAGCTCGTCATCGAGCGCATCCCGGCGACCCTGGCGCTGACCATCCCGGCGTTCCTAGTGAAGGTGTTGCTCGGCATTCCCGCCGGCATCTATGCAGCGCTTCACCGCGGTTCGGCCATCGACCGCGCCGTGATGATCACGGCGGTGGCCGGCTTCACGGTGCCGAGCTTCGTGCTGGCGCTGATTCTGGTGCTGATCTTCGCCGTCCAGCTCGGCTGGCTGCCGTCGGGAGGGCAGGACTCCTGGCGTCATGCCATCCTGCCGATCGTGACGCTCGGCTTCGGCGGCGCTGCGGTGCTGGCGCGGTTCACGCGTAGCGCGATGCTCGAGATCCTCGGCCAGCCCTATATACGGACCGCATCAGCCAAGGGCGTGCCCTGGCGCCGGGTCATCACCGACCATGCGCTGCCGAACGCCGCGATCCCGACCGTCACCATCCTCGGCTTCATGGTCGGCAGCCTGATCGCCGGCGCGGTGGTGGTGGAAAGCGTGTTCTCATGGCCCGGCGTCGGCCGGCTGCTCGTCGTCGCCGTCGCCAACCGCGACCTCGCGGTCGTGCAATGCATCCTGCTGCTGGTGGCGATGACGATGGTCACGTCGAACCTGATCGTCGATTTCCTCTACGGCCTGCTCGATCCGCGGCTGCGCAGCAAGGGAGCGGAGGCATGACCGACGTTGCGATGAAGGCACCTGCCGCGCGGCGGCTGAGCTGGCCCGACGTTCCCGTCTCCGTCACGATCGCCGCGTGCTGGATCGCGGCAATGCTGCTGCTGGCCGTCTTCGCCGACCAGTTCGCACCTTATGGCTTCACCAAGTTCGACCTGCGCAATCGCCTGGCGCTGCCCGGCAACGCCGCGCATTGGCTCGGCACCGACGAACTCGGCCGTGACGTGCTGTCGCGTCTGATCGTCTCGATCCGGATCTCGCTCCTGATCGCATTCGGCGCCACCGCGATCTCCGCCATCGCCGGCACCACGCTGGGCTTTCTCGCCGCGCATTTCCGCGGCCTCGTCGAGCAGGCCGTGCTGATGCTCGCCGACTTCCAGGCCAGCATGCCGTTCCTGATCCTGGCGCTTGCCGTGCTCGCCTTCTTCGGCAACTCGCTGCCGCTGCTGATCGGGCTGATGGGCCTGTTCGGCTGGGAGCGCTATGCGCGGATCGCGCGCGGGCTCGCCATCTCGGCCAATGCGCAGGGCTATGCCGCGGCCGTCCGCCAGCTCGGCGCGACGCCGCAGCGCGTGTATCTCAGGCACATCCTGCCGAACATCGCCTCGACCCTGATCGTGTCGATGACGCTGGTGTTTCCGGAAGTCATCCTGCTGGAGTCCGGCCTCTCGTTCCTCGGGCTCGGCGTGCAGCCGCCGATGACGAGCCTCGGCAACATGGTCGGCTATGGCCGCGAATATCTCACGCGCGCGCCGTGGATCATGCTGGCGCCGGCGATCATCATCGTCGTGACCACGCTTGCGGTGTCCGTGATCGGCGACTGGCTGCGTGACCGGCTCGACCCGACGCTGCAATAGCTGCACTCAGCCGCGGGCTTCCTTGGTCGCAGAGGCGGCCTGTTCGCAGATGATCACCGCGTTGCCAGCCGGCTCGCCCGCCAGCGCCGTCCATTTCGATGCTTCCTGCAGCCAAAGGTCGCGGCGTGCCGGATCGCGTGCGGCTTCCTCATGGCAGCTCGACGCCGCCGCCAAACATGCCGATTTCCTGTCCATGCGCCAAGGTCCGACAGATCAACACCAAACGCGTTAACATAGGATAGCGCGATCTGAGGTTGTGATCGACTTCGCATGACTGTCCTGCCGGAAGGTTACACATAGCGCATCGGCAGCGAATGATGTGCGTGGCAGGCGGCCACCGCGGCATGGCCGAACGCGACCGAGATCTGGTGTAGGTCGGTGACGACGTCGCCGATACCATAAAGCCCGTCGACGCCGCAGCGCTGCTTGGCGTCCACCTCCAGAAAATCCTCGGCCGTGTGTCGCGCGCCCATCCGGATGGCGAGCTCCGAGCGGACCTCAGCCCCCAGCGCGGGATAGATGACCTCGAAGCGTTCGCTGGCGGCATCACGCGAACCCCGGCCGCGGCCAGCTCCTCCCGCGCTGCGTCGTTCTGCGCGTCATCGCTCGGGATCAACGTGATGTCGGCGCTGTAGACACGCATGAACAGCGCCTTGCCTGCAGCATGACCGAGTGCGCCGACGATCCCGATCTTGCGGTCGGCTGCCTCGTAGCCATCGCAGACAGGGCAGTAGCGCAGCTCACCCTGGCGAACCGCCTCGATCCAGTCGGGAAGAGGAAACTGCCTGTCGACGATCCCCGTCGCCAGAATCACCCGCTGCGCGGCGATTGCGCCGTCAGCATATGTCGCGACGACGTCGGCGCCGGTCCTGTCGAGCGATGTCACCGTGCCGCGGATGATCGGAACGCGGAGGTCCTCCACCTGATGCTCCATCCGCGCGAGCAGCTCATGTCCCGAAATGCCGTCAGGAAAGCCAGGTAGATTATGACTGCGGGGAATCAGGGCTGCCCGAGATGCGCCGCTGTCGATGATCACGACGTCCCGTCGGAACCGCGCCAGATAGATCGCGGCCATCAGGCCGGCCGGCCCGCCGCCGACGACGAGAACTTCGGTACGCATCGCAGCCCCTCGCCCTTCTTGACAGCTCGGCCGCGTCTGCCGCGAAACCGTTGTTCGTCCCATGCGCGCGACCGCTGCCGAACCGCAGGTTCCTGAGCGCTCGGTCGACGCCGACACCCCAAATTCTACGCAGCCCGCGGTCCCAAGTTCCCCCCCCCGGGCTCCGGAGCAAAATTCGCTCGGTCATAATCCGGAACACACAAGGAACTTTTTTTGGGCAACGGAACTTAACCTATGTCACTGCTGTGCAGCGGCGATAGTGGCAAAATTTGACACCTAAGGTTGCGTTTCGGGGAGCATCGATGCGATTTGAGAATTCAACCGACGAAAGTCTGTTGGCCTATTATGAGAGTGTCCGGAAGCAAGTTGCCGCTGATAGTCGGATCGGGGGACCCTATCGGCTCATCGGAGACCGGGCCAAGCAATACGCCCAGGAGCTTCAGGCTGAAATGCGACGACGGCAGATGCGCTTTACGCCCATCGAATGGCCGAACTGATCTGTAGAATTAATGGTGTCGTTCGTGGAGAGATACCCGTCACGCGACCGCACATATGGATGGACCGGCGATGCCCTCTTCCACAAGGGGAGAGGGCACCGCAGTGCGCAGGAATTATTTCGCAGCCAAGCAAAACGGGCTCACGATCATTCCCACGACCAGCTCGCGAAATCGTTCTCGAACTGAGGCACGTCCTTCCAGACGCCCTTCAGCTTCTTGTTGATCACCGTGATCCACTGCGGCTGGAACAGGAAGCCGGCGGCCGCATCCGTTGCCAGCATGCGCTGGGCGTCGCCGAGCAGCTTGGCGCGCTCCGCCTCGTTCGGCGTGTCGACGATCTTCTGATACAGCTTGTCGAAGGCCTCGGACTGATAGCCGAAATAGTAGTTCTTCTCGGTGAACTTCACGAGGTCGAACGGCTCGACATGCGAGACGATGGTCAGGTCGAAGTCGTGCGGGCCGTTGAACACCTGCGACAGCCATGCCGCCCATTCGAGGTTCTCGATCTTGGCGACGATGCCGACCTTGGCCAATTGAGCCGCGAGCACCTCGCCGCCCTGCCGCGCGTAGGCCGGCGGCGGCAGCCGCAGCGAGAGCTGCAGCGGCGTGGCGATGCCGGCTTCCGCCAGCAGCTTCTTGGCCTTCTCCGGATCGTAGGGATTGATGTCGGTGGTGTCGACATAGCCGAGCGAGCCCGGCACGTAGAAGCTGCCGATCGGCGTGCCGAGCCCGTCGACGGCGCCCTCGATCATCGCCTTGCGGTCGATGGCGGCGAGAATGGCACGGCGGACGCGGACGTCGTCGAGCGGCTTCTTCTTGTTGTTGATCGTGACGATGGTCTTCGCCTTGGAGCCGCCGATCAGCACGGTGAAGCGCGGGTCGGACTTGAACTGCGGCAGCGTGCGCGCCGACGTTCCGCGCGGAAAGGCATCGACGTCGCCCGACAGCAGCGCCGCGACCTGCGCCGCCGAATCGGAGATGAAGCGGATCGTCACCTTGGACAGCTTGACGGCTGCGGCGTTGCGATAGTCCGGCCATTTGTTCAAGCTCAGGGACGAGCCCTTGGCCCAGCTACCCAGCGTGTACGGCCCGGTGCCGACCGGCTGCGTCGCGTTGGTCGGCGCGCTCTTCGGCTCGACGATCGCGGCTGTGGCCTGTCCGAGCAGGAACGGCAGGTTGGGCTCGGAATATTTGAGCTTGACCTCGATCGTCTCGGCATCGGGCGCGTTGACCGCCTCCATCGCCTGGAACAGCGCCTTGTCCTTGTTGGTGCTGTTCGCGGCGCCGGCGCGCTCGAACGAGAACTTCACGGCGGCGGAATCGAACGCCTCGCCGTTCTGGAATTTCACGCCCTTGACGAGCTTGAAAGTGTAGCTCTTCAGATCCGACGAGGCCTGCCAGCTCGAGGCCAGCAGCGGCGACACCGAGCCGTCCTCGTTGATCTTGGTCAGCGTCTCATAGACGTTGTAGAGCGTGACCTCGGCGATGGCCGCGGCGGCCGCGCTGGTCGGATCGAGCCCCGGCGGCTCCAAGGTCATGCCGACGACGACGCTGTCCTTCTTGCTTTGTGCCGAGGCCGGCACAGCGGTGGCCGCGACGAGCGCGGCCAATGCGACGATGGATAGTCTTTTCAACATTGTTCGTTTCTCCCGGACGGAACCAAGTTACGCGTCAAAGCGGCTTCGAGACAAGAGGCTGGTGTTCTGCAGCGACGAGCACCGGCAGCGCCATCACGCTTTCCGCCTTGTGGCAGGCAGCGGAGTGCAGCCCCGTGAGCGCCCGCAGGGAGGGTGCCGTCGCCCGGCACTGGGCATCAGCGAGTGGACAGCGCGGCGCGTAGGCGCATCCGGCCGCGCCGAGGGATTGCGACGCGATCGCAACGCTCTCGCGCCGGCGCCGGATCGCGCCGGCCTGCGCCCGCGGCACGGCGTCGAGCAGCGCCCGGGTGTACGGGTGCGCGCACTGGCCGAACAGATCCTCGGGCCGTCCGCGCTCGACGATGCGGCCGAGATACATCACGGCGACCTCGTCGCAGAGATAGTCGACGACTGCCAGATCATGACTGATCAGGACGTAGCTCAGGCCGAACTGCTCCTGCAGGTCCTGCATCAGATTGAGCACCTGCGCCTGCACCGACACGTCGAGCGCGCTGACGGGCTCGTCGGCGACGATCAGCTTCGGCTGCGTGATCAGCGCCCGCGCGATCGCGATGCGCTGACGCTGGCCGCCGGAGAACTCGTGCGGATACTTGTCCATGTCGGCGTCGCGCAATCCGACCTGCCGCAGCACCGTTGCCACGCGCGTGCGCAGGCTGTTGCGATCCGGGCTTTCCAAGGCGGTCAGCGGCTCGGCGACGATGCGCGCGATGATCTGGCGCGGATCGAGCGATCCATATGGGTCCTGAAACACCATCTGGAAATCGCGACGGGCCCGCCGCAGCTCATCCACCGAGAGGCGGTTGAGATCGCGCCCGGACATCAGCACCGATCCCGATGACGGCCGCTCCAATGCCATGATCAGCCGCGCCAAGGTCGACTTGCCGGAGCCGGACTCGCCGACGATGCCGAGGCTCTTACCCGGCATCAACGTCAGCGACACGCCGTTGAGCGCGAGCACCTGGCCCGGCGGCCGCAGCAGGCTCTCGCGCGGCAGCGTATAGCGCTGCACAAGATCCCTGACCTCGAGCAGCGGCGTCTCGCCAGCTCCTTGCGATGCCGTGCTCAAGCGACAACTCCCACCGGATCACGCGCAAGCGCGACATCGGTCCGGATGCAACGGACGCCATGACCGATGCCGATCTCGATCGCCGGCGGCAGCGCCGCGCGGCAGGCGTCGACGACCAGCGCACAGCGATCGGCGAACGGACAGCCGGCCGGCAGATCGGCGAGCTCCGGCACGGTACCGGCGATGGTCGCAAGCCGCGTACCCTTGCGGGCCCCGAGCCGCGGCCGCGCGCGGAACAGGCCCTGCGTGTAGGGATGGCCCATGCGCGAGAACACCGCATCGGTGCTGCCGCTCTCGACCACCGTGCCGCCATACATCACGATCATACGCTGCACATTCTCGGCGATAACGCCGAGATCATGCGAGATCAGGATCATCGCCATGCCCTGCTCCGCCACGAGATCGGCGATGAGGTCGAGGATCTGGCGCTGGATGGTGACGTCGAGCGCGGTGGTCGGCTCGTCGGCAATCAGCACGTCGGGCCTGCAGGCCAGCGCCATCGCGATGGTGACGCGCTGGCGCTGGCCGCCGGAAAACTGGTGCGGATAGGCGTCGTAGCGTCGGGTGGGGTCCGGCAGACCGACGCGGTCGAGCAGCGCGATCGCCTGGCGTTTCGCTTCAGTCGCCGAGCAGCCGGTATGTCGCAGCAGCGGCTCCGCCACCTGGTGGCCGATCGTATGCATCGGGTTGAGCGCGGTCATCGGCTCCTGAAAGATCATGCTGATGCGGTTGCCGCGCAGCTTGCAGTAATCGGCATCGGGCAATCCGACCAGCTCGCGGCCATCGAGCTTGATGCTGCCGCTGACGACAGCGCTGTCAGGCAGAAGCCCGAGCAGAGCGAGCGCCGTGATCGACTTGCCGCAGCCGGACTCGCCGACGATGCCCAAGGTCTCGCCGCGCCGGAGCGCGAACGACACCTCGCGCACCGCTTGCGCCGGGCCGCGGCTGGTGTTGAGCCGGATGCCGAGACCGCTGACATCGAGCAGAGGTTGATCGCTCGCCATCATCGCTGCCTCGCCAGCCGAGGGTCGAGCAGATCACGCAGGCCGTCGCCGAGCAGGTTGAGGCCGAGCACCGCGAGCGCGATGGCGGCGCCGGGGTACACGGCGAGGCTCGGCGACTGGAACAGCAAGGTCTGCGCGTCGTTCAGCATGCGCCCCCAGGACGGCTGCGGCGGCTGGGTGCCCAAGCCGAGATAAGACAGCGCCGCCTCCGCCAGGATCGCCAGCGCAAACTGGATCGTCGCCTGCACGATCAGGACCGACAGGATGTTCGGCAGCACGTGCTCGATGGTGATGCGGAAGCGGCCCTTGCCGGCAGCGCGTGCCGCCAGGATGAACTCGCGCGCCCAGACAGCACCGGCCTGGCCGCGAGTGACGCGCACGAACACCGGGATCTGGAAGATGCCGATCGCGGTGATCGAGGTCACCATGCCCGGGCCGATCACAGCCGCCAGCATGATCGCCGACAACACCGCCGGAAAGGCGAAGGTGAAATCGCTGAAGCGCATGATCAGCTCCTCGGTCCAGCCGCGCTGCGCGGCTGCGATCAGGCCGAGGCAGACGCCGCAGGTGAGACCGATGCCGACGGCGATGATGCCGACCAGAATGGTCGCTCGCGCGCCGACCAAGAGCAGCGAGACGATATCGCGGCCGAGCACGTCGGTGCCGAGCCAATGCGCTGATGACGGCGGCCGCAGCTTCGAGGCGACGTCGATCTCATAGGCCGACCACGGCGTCCACACCAGCGACAGCAGCGCAGCGCCGAGCACCAGCAGACACAGCAGCGCGCCGACGATGAAGCTGCGATGGCGCAGCGCGCGGCGCCAGAACGCGCTTGGCGCGGGGGCCGTGCCGGCTGCGGCTTGAACGATCACGGACGAACTCACAGCTCGTGCACCTTGATGCGCGGATCGATCACCGCATACAGCACGTCGACCACGAAGTTGACGACGATCACCATCGCCGCCAGCAGCATGACGCAATTGCGCACGACGATGAGATCGCGATTGGCGATCGACTGGAAGATGAGACGCCCCAGGCCCGGCAGATAGAACACGTTCTCGATCACGATGGTGCCGGCCAGCAGGTTTGCGAATTGCAGGCCCATCACGGTGAGCACCGGGATCATCGCATTGCGCAAGACGTGCTGCCACAGCACCTCGCGCTTCGTCAGGCCCTTGGCGCGCGCGGTCCGGACGAAATCCTCGCGCAGAACGTCGAGCACCGCAGAGCGCGTCACCCGCGCCAGGATCGCGGCCTGCACCACCGCCAGCGCCACAGCCGGCAACAGCAGCGCGCGCAGCCCCGGCCAGATGCCGTCCTCCCAGCCGGGGAAGCCGCCGGCCGACAGCCATTGCAGCTTCACCGCAAACAGGAGGATCAGGAGGATCGCGAACCAGAAGTTCGGCAAGGCGATGCCGATCTGGGTCAGGGACATCACGCCGACATCGCCGAGGCGGTTGTGATTGGCGGCCGTGTAGATGCCGGCCGCGAGCGCCAGCACGGTCGTGAGTCCCATGGCCAGGATCGCGAGCGGAATCGTCATCGCCAGCCGCTCGCGGATCAGTTCGGCCACCGGCGTGCCATAGGCATAGCTGTTGCCGAGATCGCCGCTCAGCATGCCGCCGATCCAGTGCAGGTAGCGCCAGGCCAGCGGCTGATCCAGCCCGAGCTTGACCGTCAGCGCCCTGACCGCATCGGGCGAGGCATCCGCGCCCATCAGCATCTGGGCGGCGTTGCCCGGGAGCGCGTCGAGCACCAGGAATATGATCAGCGACGCGCCGACGAGGGTCGCCAGCAAGGTCAGGCAGCGCCGCAGCAGAAAAACGCTCATTCGCGCCGGGACTCCAGTTTTCGGCGGCCGCACGTTCCACAGCTTTCGGCTCCGATGCAAGCCTGTTGCCTGCATGATTGCCATTGCCCGGCGCAGGACATCTTCGCAGGCCACACCGGCCACGGTATCGTCGGCTTGATCCCAGTCAACGGCGGAGCGCCGGCGACCGCCATCATGCGGCTGATCGCAACAACGCAAGGGCCCCTCTCGATCATGACCATCCGTCCGAGCTTTCTCTGGGGTGCCTCGACCTCGGCCTTCCAGATCGAGGGCGCAGCCCATCTCGACGGCCGCGCCGACAGCATCTGGGATGTCTTTCTGCGCGCGCCGGGCCGCACCAAGACCAACGACACGGCCGAGACCGCATGCGACCATTATCATCGCTACGCCGGCGACGTGGCGTTGATGCAAGAGCTCGGCCTCAACGCCTATCGCTTCTCGATCTCCTGGCCGCGGGTGCTGCCGCAAGGCCGCGGCGCGGCCAACGAAGCCGGCCTCGCCTTCTACGACCGCCTGATCGACGCCCTGCTTGCCGCTGAGATAGAGCCGTGGCTCTGTCTCTACCACTGGGACCTGCCGCAGGCGCTGGAGGCGCTCGGCGGCTGGCAAAACCGCGACATCGCCGGCTGGTTCGCCGACTATACCGCGCTGGTCGCGCGGCGCTATGGCGACCGGGTCAAGCGCTTCGCCACCTTCAACGAGCCCTGCGTGTTCACGCTGTTCGGCTACGGCCTCGGCTGGCATGCCCCTGGCTTGGCCGACAAGACGGCGCTGCACAAGGCGATCCATCACGTCAATCTCAGCCATGGCCGCGCCGTCGACGTGCTGCGCAAAGACGTCGCCGGCGCCTCGATCGGCGCGATCCACAACCGCCAGCCCTGCTATCCCTGCACCAGCAAGCCGGCGGACGCTGCAGCGGCGCTGCGGCTCGCAGCCTATTGGAACGACGCTTTCCCGTTCCCGCAAGCGTTTGCCAGCTACCCGCCGGAGCTGGCGGAGGCCGTCGCGCCATATGTTGCGCCCGGCGACATGGCGCAGATCGCACGGCCCGTCGACTGGTTCGGGCTCAACCACTACTCGCCGCATTACGTGAGGGCTGACACCAACCTGATCGGGGCGAGCTTCGGGCCGGCGCCCGACACCGTGCCGCGCAGCGCGATCGGCTGGCCGGTCGTGCCCGGTGCGTTCCACGACACGCTCCTGGATATCCACCAGCGGTTCCAGCTTCCGATCTACGTGCTTGAAAACGGCACCGCAGCTGCCGACGTCCTCGGCAATGATGGCCAGGTTCATGACGTGGACCGGATCGCCTATCTCAAGGCCTACACTGCCGCCATGGAACAGGCGATGAAAGAAGGCGCCGACGTCCGCGGCTATTTCGTGTGGTCGCTGCTGGATAATTTTGAATGGGGGGCGGGCTATTCGCAGCGTTTCGGCATTGTCTATGTCGACCACACCACGCAGCGTCGCATTCCCAAGGCGTCTGCGCGATGGTATGCGGACATGATCGCGGCCCACCGGACCTCCGACGGGCCGTACAACCGGGCGGAAGACTGAGGCATGAGCGATCGCGTTCTTCTGGGCGATATCGGCGGCACAAATGCGCGCTTCGCGCTGCTCGACGATGGCGTGGTCGGCGAGGTCGAACACCTGAAGGTCGCGGACTTCGCCACCATTGCCGATGCGATTACTGCGTTCCTGTCGCGGCACGCAGAAGGCGGAGCCCCCTCCGCGGCCGTGCTCGATATCGCCGGGCCGATCGAGCGCAATCGCGGCATGCTGACCAACAGCACCTGGGCCATCGACGGCGCCGAGCTGGCCGCGCAATTCAATCTCCGCTCGGCGAAGCTGCTGAACGATTTCGAGGCCGTCGGCTGGTCGCTGCCGGCGTTGCGGCCGGATGATCTGTATCCGCTCGGCGGCAGCGCGGCGGTCGCCGGCGCGCCGATGCTGGTGATCGGCCCGGGCACCGGGTTTGGCGCGGCCTGCTATCTGCCGGGCGGCGGCCGTCCCACGGTTGCCGTCACCGAGGCGGGTCACGCCACCTTGCCGGCCACCACCGCGCGCGAGGCCGCAGTGCTGGCCAAGATGCGCGAGCACTTCGGCCATGTCTCGATCGAGCGCGCGCTGTCCGGCAGGGGTCTCGAAAACGTCTATCATGCCATCGCGGCCGTCGACGGAGCCTCGGTGCCGAAGCGCGACGCCGCCGCCATCACCAGCGCCGCGCTCGACGGCGGCTGCGCCACCAGCCGCGCCACGCTCGACATGTTCTGCGCCTGGCTCGGCGCCGTCGCCGGCAACCTGACGCTCACCTTCTGTGCCCGCGGCGGCGTCTACATCGCCGGCGGCATCCCGCCGCGGTTTCCCGACTACTTTGCACGATCCGATTTCCGCCGGCAGTTCGAGAGCAAGGGACGCTATGACAGCTATCTGCGGCCGATCCCGGTGCACATCGTCACCAAGCCCGACATCAGCTTCCTCGGTCTCAAATCGTTCTTCGAGGCCGGCATCACCGCGAGCGGCGGCTCCCCGACGAACTGAGATCGAATGAGCGACATCGTCACGATCACGCCGAACCCGGCCGTCGACGTATCGACGACCGTCGAGAAAATCGTGCCGGTGGCCAAGCTGCGCGGCACGACGCAACAGCGAGATCCCGGCGGCGGCGGCATCAACGTCGCCCGTGTCATCGCCCGCCTCGGCGGCGACGTCACCGCGCTCTATCCGGTCGGCGGTCCGACCGGCCTGCTGCTGAAGCAGCTCGTCGAGAAGGAAGGCGTCGCCAGCCGCACCTGGGCGACGGCCGAGGACACGCGTGAGGACTTCTTCGTCCAGGAGCGCGTCAGCGGCCAGCCCTATCGCTTCATCCTGCCGGGTCCGACGCTGACCGAGGCCGAATGGCAGGCCGGCCTTGCCTTGCTCGCAGCCCAGGATCCGTTCCCCCGCTTCGTCATCGGCAGCGGCAGCCTGCCGCGCGGCGTCCCGACCGACTTCTACGCGCGCGCTGCGACGCTTGCACGATCACGCGGCGCGCAATTCGTGCTCGACACCTCGGGTCCAGCTTTGGCCGCGGCGGTTGCCGGCGGCATCGACCTGATGAAGCCGTCGCTGCACGAGATGCAAGAACTGGCCGGCGGCACGCTGCCCGATGCAGCGGCGTGGGAGAAAGCCGCCCACGCGCTGGTCGCGAGCGGCAAGGCCGGCACCGTCGCGCTGACCATGGGTCATCTCGGCGCCCTGCTGGTGACCCGCGACCGCGTGCTGCGCGCTCAGCCGCTGACGATGGTGCCGGTCAACGCGGTCGGCGCCGGCGACAGCTTTCTCGGCGCGCTGGTCGCGAAGCTCGCCGCTGGCGAGTTGCTGGACGACGCGTTTCGCTTTGCAGTCGCCGCAGGTGCTGCGGCGCTGCTGCGCACCGGCACCGCGCTGTGCGATCCCGCCGACGTCAGCCGTCTGCAGGCTGACGTGCGGCTCGAGACGGCGTGACATCGCTCTCCGCATCACCGTTGAGCCGATCGAGCGAGAGCAGCAACCCGCCGACGCGCTCCAGCGACGACATCCACTCGGCGAGGCGGTTGAAATTGTCCACCATCCAATTGAACGACCCCTGCACCAGCGTGAACGCAGCGGCTGCCTGGGTGAGTTCGCCCAGGGTCATCTGATCGCCGAGGAACTTCGGCGCGCACAGCACGAGGCCGATGATCGGCGCGAGCAGCGTATTCAGATGAGACACCAGGGTGTTGCGCATCAGCTGCCAGCACAGCCGCTTCCATTGCTGGATCGTGCGGTCGAGCGCCATCCACAGCCCGGCAATGACGCCGCGTTCCTCCTGCTTGGGCGCGATGCCTTCGCCGATGTCGCGCAAGTGATGGGCCGCGGTGATGAGCTCCGACTCGGCCTGGTTCTTGGTCTGGATGACGCGCGTGAGCGGCGAACCGACCCACAGCATGGCCCCGGTCACCAGCCCGGAATAGATGACGACGCTGACCACCAGGTAGCCTGGAATCCACAACTGCTGCCCGCCCACGACGAAGCCGATGGATCCGCCGACCTGCCACAGCACCTGGACGAACACGACCGCCGTCAGCAGCGAGGAGATCACACTGACCACGAAGTCGATCGGCGCATCGGTGGCGATGCGGACGTCCTCGGCAATGCGATACTCCGGAATCTTCAGATCGCCCTGCACCGTCGCGAGCCGCGCATAGCGGTCGTTCTCGACCCAGTAATTGATCACCTTGGCGCTCAACCATTGCCGCCAGCTGCGTTGCATCACCATGCGGCCCCACACCGAGACGATCGCCAGCACGACGCTCGCCAGACAAAGCGGAATGAGCAGGGCGGCCTGCTGCCGCAGCCGCGTCGGATCGCGGCCCTCCAGCGCGTCGAAGAAATCCCTGTTCCAGTAATTGAAGCGGAACTGCACGTAGAGCTGGAGCACCACGAGGACGACCAGGGCGACGCAGAGCAGCCAGACCCGCCATGCCGTCGATCCGAGCCAAAATTGCCGCGCCGTGAGCCAAAACCGCGACCATTCGCGATTGCCGTCCTCGTTCTGGTCGTCGGAGATCATCGGTGATCCGGATGGAGGTGATCGATGGATTTTAGCAAACATCCTCGCCTATGGTGGAACCGTTGTCATCCCGCGATTTAAGGAGCTCGCGGAGCGCCCTGCTTGATCTTGCGCAAGGCAGCCGCCGCCCGCCGCGACAAACTGAGGTTCGCGCTGCGATGCGGGAGATGACCGATGACGGCACCTAGCTACATCCGCTGGTTCAAGGATCTCCGCATCGAGGACGTGCCCGGCGTCGGCGGCAAGACGGCGTCGCTCGGCGAGCTGTATTCGGCGCTGGCGTCGCACGGCGTGCGCGTGCCCAACGGCTTCGCACTGACGGCGGCCGCCTATCGCGATGCGCTGCGCGCGGCCGGAGCCGACGACGAGCTACGGAAGCTGCTCGCCGGCCTCGACAAGCGCCGCATTGCCGACCTCGCCAAGCGCGCGGCGAAGGCCCGCGCGATCGTGTTCGCGGCGACCGACCGTGACGACCTGCGCCACGAGGTCGCAGAGGCCTACAAGCAGTTGGAGCAGGAGTATGGCCGCGGCGTCGCGGTTGCCGTGCGCAGCTCGGCCACCGCCGAGGACCTGCCGAATGCGAGCTTCGCAGGCCAGCACGAGAGCTTTCTCAACATTCGCGGCGCGAAGGATCTGTTCGAGGCGTGCCGCCGCTGTTTCGCCTCGCTCTATACGGACCGCGCGATCTCCTACCGCATCGACAACGGCTTCGACCACGACAAGGTCGCGTTGTCGGTCGCCGTGATGAAGATGGTGCGCTCGGACCGCGCCGCGAGCGGCGTGATGTTCTCACTCGACACCGAAAGCGGCTTTCGCGATGTCGCCTTCATCACCGGGGTCTACGGCCTCGGCGAGACCATCGTGCAGGGCACGGTCGATCCGGACGAATTCTACGTCCACAAGCCGACCTTCGCGGCCGGCTTCCGCAGCGTGCTGTCGCGCCGGCTCGGCGCCAAGGACAAACGGATGGTCTATGCCAAAGCCGGCGCAAAGCCCGGCGCGCGCAGTCGTGGCCCCACGACGCGCACCGAGACGACGCCGCCGGCTGACAGGGCGAAATTCTGCATCAGCGATGCCGACGTGCTGGAGCTCGCGCAGGCCACCATCGTCGTCGAGGAGCACTACTCGCAGAAGGCCGGCAGGCCGACACCGATGGACGTCGAATGGGCCAAGGACGGCCGCGACGGCGCGCTCTACATCATCCAGGCGCGGCCGGAGACGGTGGCCTCGCAGCGGCGGCCCGAGGCGATCGAGACCTACGTTCTGAAGAAGACCGGCAAGGCGCTGGCAACCGGCCGCGCCGTGGGCGAAAGGATCGCCACCGGCAAGATCCGCCTGATCCGCACTCCCAAGGATCTGAACGCGTTCCGCCCCGGCGAGGTGCTGGTCGCCGCATCGACCAGTCCGGACTGGGAGCCGGTGATGAAGACCGCGGCGGCGATCGTCACCGATCATGGCGGCCGCACCTGCCATGCCGCGATCATCGCCCGCGAGCTCGGCGTGCCGGCCGTGGTCGGCACGGAGGATTTCAGCAAGCGCGCGAAGACCGGAACGACCGTCACCGTCTGCTGTGCGGAGGGCGATGCCGGCCATGTCTACGACGGCGCACTGCCGTTCGATGTCGAGCGCCTGGCGATCGACAGCCTGGAGAAGCCGCGCACGGAGATCATGGTCAATCTCGGCAATCCCGAACTGGCCTTCAAGACCGCGCTGCTGCCGAACGATGGCGTCGGCCTCGCCCGCATGGAGTTCATCATCAACCAGGCGATCGGCATCCACCCGATGGCGCTGGCGACGCCCGCAAAGGTGACCGCGGCAAAGGACCGCGCGACGATCAAGCGCCTGACTGCGCGCTACAAGAAGCCCGCCGACTTCTTCGTCGAGCGGCTGTCGGAAGGCGTCGGCACCATCGCCGCGGCGTTCTACCCACGACCGGTGATCGTGCGCCTCTCAGACTTCAAGACCAACGAATATGCCAGCCTGATCGGTGGCTCCGATTTCGAGCCGAAGGAAGAGAACCCCATGCTCGGCTTCCGCGGCGCCTCGCGCTATGCGCATCCCGCCTACGCCGCCGGCTTCGCGCTGGAATGCGCGGCGTTGAAGCGCGTGCGCGACACGATGGGGCTCGCCAATCTGAAGATCATGATCCCGTTCTGCCGCCGCGTCGAGGAGGCGCGCAAGGTGATCGCGGCGATGGCCGGGCACGGCTTGGTGCGTGGCGAGAACGGGCTCGAGATCTACATGATGTGCGAGATCCCGAACAACGTGATCCTGATCGACGAGTTCGCCAAACATTTCGACGGCTTCTCGATCGGCTCCAATGATCTCACCCAGCTCACGCTCGGCGTCGACCGCGATTCCGACATCGTCGCGTTCGATTTCGACGAGCGCGATCCCGGCATGCTGGCGATGCTGAGGATGGCGGTCGAAGGCGCGCATCGCAACCGTCGCCATGTCGGCATCTGCGGCGAGGCGCCGGCCAACTATCCCGAAGTGGCGCGCTATCTGGCCGAACTCGGTATCGATTCGATCAGCGTCAATCCGGCGAGCGTCGTGCGCACCATGGAGATCGTCCGCACTGCGGAGCGGGAGCTTGCCTCGCGCACGCCGCAGGCGCTGGCGAGCTGATCATGGCCGAAGCTCAAGAGCTGGTCTTGAAGAAGTCCAGCACGGTCGAAGCGCCGCCCATGACGTCGCCGCCGCCATAGAGGCTTGCCAGGAACGTGCCGCGATGGCTGGCGCCGGTGACCGCTGTGCCTTGCGCAAAGCGGCCGTCGGCCGCCAGCGGCATCTTGACCAGGCTCGGCGGCAGCGCCTCGTCGAGAAGGCCGTAGTAGAACCGCATCGGGGCGTCATAATCCCAATAGGTCGAGCTGTTGCCGGCCAGGCGGCGGAGGAAGCGGCTGTTGGTCTCGTGGGTGAAGCGCTCGAAGAAGCCGTCGACCAGCAGGTCCGAGGGCTGCGGCACCGACTTGCTGAACGTCTCGTCCATGCTGTAGTCGGCCCAGTATTTCTCGGCCAGCGCGAGGTGTTGCGGCTTGATCGCGGTCTTGAACAGGTCGCCGAGCCGGTAATACTGGCGATAGCTGCCCAGGAGGACGATGACGCACGGCGTGATCCAAATCGGCTGCTTCGGATAGCTGCTGTCAGTCGACGCGCTGCCCGGTTCGGCCGACACCCAATAGCGCATCGAATCCGCAAGATTATTGAACGGACTTTGCGTTGCGCTCGCCGCCACCGCGACGCGCCGCCGCTGCAGCTCCTGGCCCAGCCATTGCGTGTTCAAGGCACCCTGCGACCAGCCGTTCAGGAACAGCCCGGTCTTTCGCAGGCCGAGATGATCGAGCGCGAGCAGGCCCGCGTTCAGCACGTCCAGGCAGCACTGCACGGTCGCGTCCTTCACCGCATAGGCCTCGCCTCGCCCCTGGCGATACGGTCCCTTGCCGAGATAGTCGGCCGCGATCAATGCAAAGCCGTTGCCGACCAGGCGCTGGACGTTGAACAGCGTCTCGATCGAATCGACATTGTCGCGCGGTTCGTAGTTCGGATCGGCCAGTCTGACGAGATTGGACGGGACCTGATCGAACGACAGGATGGTGCCGTGCTGCCACGACACGACCGGCAGTGCGCCCTTGTGATCGGCGGGCAGCGCGAGCAGGCCGCTGACCTTGACGCGCTCACCGGTCTCGGGGACGCGCGTGTAGGTCGTCAGCCGGCGCAGTTCGACGTCGACCCGCGCCCCGTGCTTCTCGGCCGAGAATGGCGGCAAGATATTGTGCTCATTGAAGACGGCGTGGAGCTTCGCTGCGAGCGCATCGAGCCGGTCCTTGCTGACGCGCACCGGCCGGCCGAGGCTTGCGCCGTCACGTGGTTGCGCGATCGCCGGGCCGGCTGAGAACGATACGGCCGCAGCGCCGAGGCCGAGGCCGGCTGAGGCCAGCAGCCTTCGGCGGGATGGCCGGCCGGCCAAGGCTGCAGAGCCGAGCTCCGGCCCGGTCAGTTTGGCCATCGGCCGGGCCAACGCCTCTTCGGGTCCCGCGACCGGGGTATCCAGGCCGATCATTCGCCGCTTCATCACGTCCCTCCGAGCCGACTACAGCCGAGGGTAGTTCGCAAAGCCTAGCACTTGTTAAATGGTGCAGCAATCGGACCTGAATGTTTCGAACAGTCGCCCGCACTGTCGAGCCTGAAGCGTCCGCGTCGCGGCTCGCCTCCGCACGTCAAGCGTAGCCATGCGAATGATTTGCGATGCCGTTCTCGGCGCACACCAGGAAGAGATCACGAGGAGGAGATGAAGGCTTACCGCGCCGCTTCGAAACCTCCGAGCACTGCGGTCAGGTTCTGGCCGAGAATGTCCGAGAGGTAGCCCCCCTCCTGCACGAACACCGTGGGCAGGCCGAGCCGCGCGATCGCGCCGCCGATGCGGCGGAAACCCGGCGTCGTCACGGAGAGCCCCTTGAGCGGATCGTGCTCGGAGGCATCGAGACCGAGCGCGACCACGAGCGCGCCGGGCGCGAACGCATGGATCGTCTTGGCCGCGGTCTCGAACGCCTTGAGATAGGTGTCGTCGCCGCTCTTCAGCGGCAGCGGAATGTTGAGGTTGGCGCCAAGGCCCGCGCCTGCGCCGCGCTCATGCGCATAGCCCCAGACGAATGGGTAGTAATGCGTGGGGTCGGCGTGGATCGAGATGGTGAGCACGTCGGGCCGCTCGTAGAAGATGCCCTGCGTGCCGTTGCCGTGGTGGACGTCGACGTCGAGGATGGCGACCCGCTCGTGGCGCTGACGCAGATGCGCGGCTGCAATGGCGGAGTTGTTCATGAAGCAGAAGCCCGAGGCCATGTCCCGATAGGCATGGTGGCCCGGCGGCCGGCACAGCGCATACGCCGCATCCTCGCCATCGAGCAGCAGTTGCGCCGCGGTCGCAGCCACGTCGGTCGCGGCGCAGGCGCCTTCCCACGTCCCCGGCCCGATCGGCGCCGAGGTATCGGTCGTGTGCCAGCCCAGCCGCCCGACGATGTGCGTCGGATAGGTGGCGGCATTGCGAACGGGATGGATGTTCGGAATCATCTCCGCACCGGCATCGCCGAGCGCGGCCCACGCGTCCCATGCCTCTTCCAGGAAACTGAGGTATTCTGGACTGTGCACGCGCGCGCGAGCTTCCTGGCCGAAATGAATCGGCGCGACCAACTCGTGATGGCCGGCCTTCAATCCCGCAAGCAGACGATCCGCCCGCTCGGGCTGCTCGGTGGTGCGCTTGACGACACCGCGCACCAGATAGAATTGCGGATCATGGCTGCGATGCAGCTCGGTGTAGACGGCCTTCACGCGCAATGGCTCCTGTTCGCTTGCACCGACGATTGTGCACGCAGTAGCAGCCGATACAAGCACAGATGGCTCGTACGTCCATTGGTCCGTGGGCGGCTTCCAACCGGCGGAACGGACCGCTGCGCTTCGCATCTTGTCGGCAGCGAATTTGCCGGGATCCAGGCGATCCGGCGCGTGAGGCGCGGTGGATGTGAGGAGAGATCCGCCCGCCATGCTGGCGGTTGCCGCGACGGCCGTCGGAATGCGCCACGAAATCTGAAAAACTCGACGGGCAATCCTGATCGGCTCCTGCGCGTATGGTCAGGAGAGAAGCCTTTGCCCGGCATGGAGACCCCGGGATTGATCCAAAATTTGGATCGATCGATACAGGCTTCGGTTTGGACCGCGGCCCTCCCTCTCCTCTAGGACAGTTCTCGAGGAACGTGACAAGAGAGGTGGCGCGCATGAGCGCAATCGTAACCACGGCCGAACTGCGCCGATCGCGCGTGCGGCTGCTTATCGTGACCATGCTGTTCCTGGTCACGACCGTGAACTATGCCGACCGCGCGACCTTGTCGATCGCAGGACCTTCGCTGTCCAAGGAGCTGCATCTCGATCCCGTGGCGATGGGCTATGTGTTCTCCGCCTTCGGCTGGTCCTATGTGCTCGCGCAGGTGCCGGGCGGCTGGCTGCTCGATCGCTTCGGTTCGCGCTGGGTCTATGCCTGCAGCATCGTGATCTGGTCGATCTTCACCATGATGCAGGGCTGGATCGGCTTCTTCTCCGGCGCCGCCGCCGTCACCGCGCTGTTCACGCTGCGCTTCATGGTCGGTCTCGCCGAGGCACCGAGCTTCCCGGCCAATGCCCGCATCGTCGCCGCCTGGTTTCCGAGCAGCGAACGCGGCACGGCGTCGGCCTTCTTCAACTCGGGGCAGTATTTCGCGACCGTGATCTTCGCGCCGCTGATGGGCTGGATCGCGCACGCGTTCGGCTGGCGCCACGTCTTCACCGTGATGGGCGCGCTCGGCATCCTCATGGGCCTGATCTGGATCAGGACCATGTACGGACCGAAGGAGCACGCGAGCGTCAACCAGGCCGAGCTCGACTACATCAAGGACGGCGGCGCGCTGGTCGACATGGAGGGCGCGAAAGATGCCAAGGCCGCCTCCGGTGGTCCGACCTGGTCGCACATCGGACAGTTGCTGTCGAACCGCATGATGCTCGGCGTCTATATCGGCCAGTACTGCATCAACACGCTGACCTATTTCTTCCTGACCTGGTTCCCGGTCTATCTGGTCAAGGAGCGCGGCCTGTCGATCCTGCAGGCCGGCTTCATCGCCACCCTGCCGGCGCTGTGCGGCTTCATCGGCGGCGTGCTCGGCGGTTTCATCTCTGACGCCATCCTGCGCAAGACGGGATCGCTGACGCTCGCCCGCAAGATCCCGATCGTCGGCGGCATGCTGCTGTCGATGGCGATCATCGGCTGCAACTATGTCGACGTCCAGGCGCTGGTGGTCGGCCTGATGGCGCTGGCCTTCTTCGGCAAGGGCATCGGCGCGCTCGGCTGGGCGGTCGTCTCCGACACCTCGCCGAAGGAAGCCGGCGGCATCTCCGGCGGCCTGTTCAACACCTTCGGCAACCTCTCCAGCATCACCACCCCGATCGTGATCGGCTACATCCTGTCGGCCACCGGCTCGTTCAACGGCGCGCTGGTGTTCGTCGGCCTCAACGCCCTGGTCGCGGCGTGTGCCTACTTGCTGATCGTCGGCAACATCCAGCGCGTCCAGCTCCGAACCTCCTGAGCACCACGCCGCGCTTCGCGTGGTCTCGACTCCAACGGCGGCCCCCCGGCCGCCGTTTTTTTGTCGGCCCCTCGCTGCCATTCCAGGGCGAAGCGCGATAGCGCGGTGGAATGGCGCAGGTGGCGTTCAATTGAACAGCCAATCGTCGACATGCATGAGCACTATTACGCTATTCCCTGCCACAACGAGAAATATGCAAAGCCAGAACACCAAGCCAAAAAAGTACATCTTGGGCTGCACGTCACGATCGTAGACGGCGCCACGACCAAGCAGCCGCCCAGTTCGCAGGGCAGTCCAGACGATCGGACCTCCGAACCAGAGCAGCACCAAAGGAAACACGGCAAGGCCGCTACGATGGCCTCGATCTTGCCCGCGAGGTCCTTGCCGATCCCAGGTAGCTCGGAGAGATCCTCGCCTGCCTTCAGCAGGCCGGTGATGCTCTTGGGCAGGCACTCGATCAGGCGGGCTGCGTTACGATACGCGCGAGAACGGCCCTTGATCTCCAGGAGCTCCGCGGCCTGGTCGAACATCTTGGCAATTTCGGCATTCTGAACCGGCATAGGCGCTCTCCACGCCTTCTAGGCGCACACCGGGCGTTCCGCTCTTGATACCGATGACGAGAATTAGCCGCAGCAACCTACTTCGTCTTCAAGTCGACAGCAGCGGCCAATTCTCGGAGCCGTGCCGCCACATGGACCGGATAGGACGAGCCGACCTGGAGTCCCTCAAGAGCTCTCGGCAGTCGCCCCAATTGAGTCCGGGCGTAGGCGCGGATATCCTGGAGCGAGGGCTGATGCGTGACCGGACGCCCTTGTTGCAAGACAGGGACGATCAGGGCCTCTCCCTCTCGGACATCATCTTCCGTCGAGAGCACGTCGGATGCCATGTGGCCGTCGGGATCATAGCGACGCCACACCTGCTTGCGGCCCGGCCAAGTCGCTTTGCCGGTCGAACGCTTTCGCCGCGGCGTGCCTGCATACTCTTGTAGCTTATAGGCGCAGTCGAGGGCGGGGGCATCGGAGGATGTCGCCAGGCTGGTGCCGATCCCGACACCGTCGATGGGGGCGGCTTCGCAAGCAAAGGAAAACAGTGCTTCTTCGTCGATGCCGCCGCTGACGAAAATGGTCACGTCCTCGAGATCGCCCTCATCAAGGATCCGCCGGACGCTTCTCGAGAGCGCCACCAGGTCACCACTGTCGATCCGTACTCCACGGATGGAAATGCCAAGGGCCCGCAGCCGGGGAGCCAAGGCCACCACCTTTCTGGCCGCCATCTCCGTGTCGTAGGTGTCGATCAACAGCACGAGATCCTTCGGTATTGCCCGCGCAAAAGCTTCAAACGCTGCCGTCTCGTCATCGAACGATTGGACGAACGAATGCGCCATCGTGCCATAGGAAGGGATTCCAAAGCATTTCTCGGCGAGAACGGTCGCAGTCCCGGCAAAGCCCCCGATATAGCTGGCGCGGGCTGCCAAAAGACCGGCTTCCGCGCCATGAGCCCGGCGCAGCCCGAAATCGACCAACAGCTTGTTCGGCGCGAGCAGCGCCATGCGGGCGGCCTTGGACGCGATCAGCGACTGGAAATGCAACAGATTGATCAAGCGGGTCTCGACGAGCTGAGCCTCGGGGAGAGGCGCCGTGACGCGGAGGATAGGTTCGTTGGCGAAAAATACCGTGCCCTCCGGCATGGCGTGGACGTCACCGCTGAAGCGGAAATCCGCGATATAACGGATCAGGCTCGCGCTGAACCGGCCGCTTCGTACCAGCCAGCTCAGTTCGTCGTCGGAAAAGCGCAGACCTCGCAGGAACTCGAGCGCCTGCTCCAGACCGGCCGCCACCAGGAAGTTGCGCTGGGGCGGCAGCTTCCGGACGAAGAATTCGAAGACGGCGGTCTGCGTCTGGCCCGCTTCCAGATACGCCTGCACCATGTTCAGTTGGTACAGGTCCGTCAGGAGCGCGCTTGACGACGTATTCATGAGCAACCCCGAGATCAGGAGGCCGGTGTCGTCGTCGTCTTCGCCGGGAACCGCTTTAAGGTTGCGATGACCTCGTCATCGCTGACTTGGCCGAAGTCACGATAATAGTAGCCGATCGCGCCAAAGTCTCGCGGCGTGTCCAGGCAAACGACTGCATCGACCTCCGTGTGCAACCGCTGCAAGGTCTCGAGCGGCGCGACCGGGACGGCTAGGACCAACTCCTTCGGCTCTCGCCTTCGCAGCGCGCGGATCGCTGCGAGCGTCGTCGCCCCCGTCGCAATGCCGTCGTCGACGATGATCGCGACCTGCCCTTTGACGTCGGACCGCAGGCGACCGCCAAGATAAAGTTCGCGCCGCCTGTCGATCTCGGCAAGCTCACCGGCGCAGATGGCGTCGAACGTCTTCTCGCTCACGCCGGTCAGATCGATGACGTCCTGATTGCGAACAATGATCGGATCGTCTCCGTCCACCACCGCCCCGATCGCGAGCTCCGGCTGCATGGGCGCGCCGATCTTGCGCACCAGAACCAGATCGAGCGGCGCTTCCAACCGTTCGGCCACCTCAGCGGCCACGGGAACGCCGCCGCGAGGCAACGCCAGAATCACGGGATGGCGGCTCTTGTACTTCAGCAAGGTTTTTGCCAGCTGACGGCCGGCGTCTTCCCGGTCCTGAAACAACATGTCCGCAGATCCGCTTGAATTTTTGCCAGATTATTGCTCCGGCGCCCGGGATCGTTGATCGGTGTCAAACTGTCTCGGTCTTCGTTTGGCAAGTGATTGTCATGCTGGACCGCCAGAACGAGCTCACGACGGACGGTGCCGAGAACGTCAGCGTTTCTGCCCTTTCCGGCAAGGTCGCATTCCTGAGCCGCCCCGAGGGCTACACTCCCGTTCCCGACCGCCTTCAGACGCGCGAGACCCACATGTCCTGGGTCTTCATGAATGGCGGGCGGGTCTACAAGCTCAAGAAGCCGGTCCGTTTTGCCTATCTCGATTTTTCGACTCTGGCTCGCCGCAGGACGGCCTGCCTGGCAGAAGCCAGCCTCAACCACCGGCTGGCACCCGACGTCTATCTCGGCGTCGTTCCGCTGACCGAGACTGCTTCGGGGTACGCGATCGGCGGCTCCGGTCCGGTGGCTGACTGGCTCGTCGTCATGCGCCGACTGAACGAGGACGAAACGCTCGAGGCCATGCTGCGCAACGGCACGGCTCGCCAGACCGATGCCGACCAGCTCGCAGCGGTTCTCGCCGGGTTCTATTCGCATGCTTCGCGGGTCCTGATCGACCCAGAGACCTATTTGGCTTCGTTGTACGAAGCCGCCGTCCTCGATTTGCAAGTCCTGCTGAATCGACGCTTCGCCCTGCCGCACGGCACGATCTTGCGCGTTGCATCCGTTCAACGACGATTTCTCAAGCAGAACGCCCGGATCCTCATCGATCGGGTCTCGCAAAGGCTTATCGTCGATGGTCACGGCGACCTGAGACCAGAGCACATCTGGCTCACGCCTGCCCATCCGATCATCGACTGTCTCGAGTTCAATTCGCGTTTGCGGGCCAGCGATGCACTGGACGAGATCGCGTTTCTGCACCTGGAATGCGAACGGCTTGGCAGCCGATGGTTCGGCGACACGATCCGACAAGGGCTGGCACGCACGCTGCACGATGATCCGGCAAGCGGCGTATTCCTGTTTTATCGAGTTGGTCGCGCGATGCTACGGGCGCGCTTGTCCATCGCGCATTTGCTCGATGCCCAGCCGCGCACGCCGGAAAAATGGCCTCGCGTCGCGCACCACTATCTCGCCCTGGCCGAAGCCGATGCAAAGCGGCTAGAACGGCTGCTCGCCCGATGATCGAGCAAAGCTTCGTCAGGCCTGATACATCATCAAATCGGCCAGCGACTCGTTCTGATGCAGCCGTCTGATGGCTTCTGCCAGCAGCGGAGCCGCCGAGATCACCTCAAGCTTGGCAAGAACCGGACCCGGGCGCAGCCGAAACGGCGGAACGGTGTCCGTCGCGATAATGTGATCGATAGACGCGTCCGCAAGTGCCGTTTCCGCCCCCGGCATGAACAGGCCGTGAGCGACGCACGCAATGACACTTCCTGCGCCGTGCGCGCGCGCCGCTTTCGCCGCACGCACCAGGGTTCCGCCACTGCTGATGAGATCGTCGACGACGACGCAGAACGCATCAGCCACGTCGCCGGCAAAGAGGTCGCCGGACACCCGGCCGGAGCTGCGATGTTTCTCGACGAAGGCCTTGCCTATGGGTCTCTGCAAGGCCTTTTGCAATGCCTCCCGCAACAGATCGGCCCGCTTGCCACCACCGAGATCGGGAGAGACGACGCTGATCGGCCTGTCGCCGGCGATTGATTTTATCCTTCCGATCAGCAGCGGCGCCGTGGTGAGTGCAATCGAAGGACAGCGGAATGCATTCTCGAAGGCAGCCTCGTTATGCACATCGAGCGTCACCATCCTGGCCGTGCCGACCGCCTCGAACAACGACGCCAGGTAACGGATCGTCACGGGGTCATTCTCTTTCGTTCTGCGATCCTTTCGCGCGTAGCAAAGATATGGCGTGACTGCGGTCACGCTCGTGGCACCTGCGTCTTTCAGTGCGCCGATCATGAACAACAGACGACAAAGCTTGTCGTTCGGACTCTCAATCGGACCTCCATGAAGACTGTGAACGACAAAGACATCGCACCCGGCAACCGTATCGAGTGGCCGGACCTTGTGCTCGCCGTCTTCAAAGCTGCGCTCTTCGTGGGCCGCCAGCTTGCAGCCCAATGAGGACGCAATCCGCTCGCCCAGCTCCGTGCTGCCATTCAAGGCAAAAAGGCGCAACCGATCGCTCCGCGTCCGTGCGGTACGAGGCGTCCAGCTACTGTCCATTGTGAGCACACCACCAATTGAGATGAGGAACCACCTACGTCCGCATGCCGTGTTTGCTCAGGAGCCTGACCGTGCTGGCCTGAGGCCCCTTTTCTCCGAGCTCCTCGACATAGCCGACACGCGCGCCGACGGCGATGTTCGCGCGGCCTTCCAGAACACTGTTGCAATTGAAATAAACCTCGTGGCCGTCGTCCGCCTCGAGGAACCCGAATTCGCCGCTAGGATCGATCCGTAGCACGGTGCCAACCGGCTCTCCTTGGTGGTGCTTCGTCTCGCGGTGCATCACAAGCACCTGATCCTGCAGTTGCCGCCGCGCCCGCTTGAAAGCGTCGTCCACTGCAAAGGTCGGGTCGGCATACCTTTCATCCTCCTTGGGCGTCCGGCCCACGTTGACTTCGCGCCCGTCGGGAAGAACGAGCCGGATGTTTACCTGGTACTGACCGCCCGTCTTGTGACGCTCGCCTGGGCCTCGCACGATGACGCGACCTGCGGTCGCTCGACCGAAGCGCTTTTCCAGCTCGGAAATGTGCTGGCTGATCGCAGCTTGCAGCTCAGGAGACGGCGTCAGATTCTCGAATTCGATTTGAGCCGGGGTTTGCATGATCTTGCTCCTCAGAAAAGGCGACCGATCTGAGCACGCCGCCCGCGCACGGCCTTGCGCGAAATCAACCCGGCCCGACGCCCTCAACCAGGTAACTCGCCGCCGGTCCAGAACGCCCGGCGGCGCTCATTTTGTTGCCCTCCTTCGGGGAACTTTGCGGCAGGTCAAAGCAGGCCGAGGACAGGCTGCGACTAATTGACCATCTGTCTCTGTCCTGGGAGCGAGACCATGAGCACAACAACGGGTGTGACTGCATTGGATCATTCGGTTCAGGAAACCAATGTTTGGCTCAAAGCGATCGATGAGCAGTTGGCCCTGGAAAGCCGCCACCATGCCTACAATGCGTTGCGAGCCGTCCTGCACGCGCTGCGCGACCGTCTGCCGCCGGAGGTCGCAGCCAAGCTCGGCGCGCAGCTACCGATCATCGTGCGCGGCATCTACTACGAGGGCTGGCATATGGCGGCGACTCCGACCAAGGAGCGGCACATCGACGAATTTGTAGCGCATGTTGGCCGAGAGCTTCCGCCGCAATTTCCCATCGATCCCCTCACGGCCGCGCGTGGAATCTACGAAGTGCTATGGGAAAAGCTGGATCCCGGCGAATTCGAGAAATTGATGGCCCATCTTCCGGCCCAACTCAGAAACCTCCAGGGCTGATCCAGAAGGGCTGCGGATGCGTCATGAAGATCGATCAAACGTTCGACGTTCGCATTCCGCCATTCGGGCTGGCAGGAACGCTGACCCTGCCGGAAAATGCACGCGGCCTGGTCGTCTTTGCACACGGCAGCGGCTCAAGCCGATTCAGTATCCGGAACATTGCGGTCGCGCAGGGGCTGAATGAGCGCGGCTTTGCGACGCTGCTATTCGATCTTCTCACACAGCAAGAAGAGCATGACCGCTCGAACGTTTTCAATATCGGAATGCTTGGAAAGCGGCTGGTCGCAGCCATCGACTGGCTTCAAGGCCTTAAACCGGCGATTGCCGGCCTCCCGGTTGGATTGTTCGGCGCCAGCACCGGCGCCGCGGCCGCCCTTGTTGCCGCGGCTCAATTGCCTCATCGAATTGCCGCCGTAGTCTCCCGCGGCGGCCGTCCGGATTTGGCTGGCGAGGCCTTGCCTCATGTCCATGCGCCAACCCTGCTGATCGTGGGCGGCGCCGACTCCGGCGTGATCGAGCTGAACGAGGAGGCGCTCACCCGGCTTGGCGGGCCAACGGAACTGGAAATCATTCCCGGCGCGACGCACCTGTTTCCAGAGCCGGGCGCAATGAACACCGTCATCGACCATGCCAGCCAGTGGTTCGAGCGATATCTGCGCACACCAGCGCCTGTCCCCACCTCAAGCTAGGAGAGAACCATGGAACTCCTGTCCGGCGCTTTTGTCGACCGATCGACTATTCCGCGACGCTTCACCTGCGACGGCGAAAACCTGTCCCCGCACCTGCAGTGGGCCAACGCACCCGAGGGAACCCGCAGTTATGTCCTGCTCTGTGACGATCCCGATGCCCCAAGCGGCACCTGGCATCATTGGGCGGTCTACGACATCCCACCCACGCAAACCGGCCTTGTGGATGGCGCAGCACAGAAGCCCGGGCTGAAGCAGGCCGCCAACGATTTCCGGAAGATTGGCTATGGAGGACCGTGTCCTCCGCCGGGACGTGGCGTCCACCACTATCATTTCCGGCTCCTTGCGCTCTCGGCGGATCATCTGAATCTACGGGCGAATGCTTCGTGCCGCGACGTCGAACGCGAGGCGCGCAAGGTCACCCTTGCCGAGGCCACTCTGGTCGGCCTGTATCATAGATAGTCGCGTGCGAGACGCCGATCGTCACGACCGGCCCAATGTGCCTGGAACTTGCGCCCACAATGGTTTAGCGGACTCTCGACTGAACCCAAAGATGAAGTAGGCGAAAGGACACTCATCGTCTGAACCGAATGATGGACCAGCGAGACTGGGATCACCGCTGCGAGGGACACTGCCAGCAACCTCGGCCATTCCTCCGGACAGCACATGTCCACCTGCGATATGGACGGGAAGGCTGTAGGTGCGATCGCACGTGCCGGCGTCAGTGATGATGAGACCATTTCAATATCCGTCGTAACCGTCACCCCGGCCGGAGATCGGCATCCGGTGCGCCTGCCGCGCATCCGCCGCACTGGCGAAGGCAGCGGCTACGACCAGCATGGTCCAGAATCCTGCGCGACAAACGTTAGCGCGAATGGGGGGACCGGCGGATATTGTCATTCCGGGTGCTTAGGGAGCGTCAGGCGTCCAAACTTAACTCGCTGATGTTCTGCCCTCGCCGAAGAAGCTCATTCTGCACGCGTAGCAGCTCGAGTATCTCTTCATTCTGCGCCTGGAGCTTGGGCAGGACAGACATAACCAGCTTGGGTGGGGCGCCTTCCGGAAGGCTCGCCATTATCCGCCCCATGTGGGCGAGCATCTTCTTGTTCACCCAATCACCTGCTGTGCGCGTCAAGCGATGCCGCGGCTCGACCGGAAGACACCGGAGCGCGACCACGCCGCCAACTGCGGCCAACCCCAGCACGACCAATTTGGTCATCCAAGTCATCCCGGCCTCCCTGCGCCGCGCACTACCACGCGCCTACGAAGATTCAGCCCTTCGCGAAAGCGTCTTCCAAAGCAGATAGCCGCCGAGCACGATCAAGATAATGGGCATAAGCGGCAAGGGCAGAGCAACAAGATCCCAGATGCCGGCCGCGAGCATGATGAGCCCCACGATTACACCAAACATCTCGACCTTCAGGCCCCGTTGCTGTCGCACGATCTGCGCGCCTACAATGAGGACGCCGACTCCTACAAGGAACCAAGCCCAGGGCAGGTCGGCGAGCATGACGACACCGACCCAGATGAAGAACACCGCCCAGGCTGCTGAATCGATCTGGCGAGTGCGTTCGTCTCGGCTCGAAGGTCCCGGTGAGTCAGTCAAAGGCGACTGCACGGACATGGTGCACCTCTTTTGTAAAAAGATCGCGCCGTTACAGCCGACTGCTATTGATCTGGATCAACGATGCTACTGGCTTTCATTTCGATCGGGTTCGTCCCAATCGACGCGAAGCGCCTCCCCGTCGACCGATCAGGAACGGCCTCCGAGGTGCCTGATCGCATTCTTTCGAAATAGCACAGCGCCCGCTTACCGGTCTTGAATGCTTGACTTGACCTCAATCAGTTTCATCAAGTCGAATATGCCTCATTCTAAATTTAAGATACGCGGCCAAGCCTTACAATTTGAGAACGATGCCCACTATCGCCGATCGCGAACGATATCTCCTACGCCTGTGCTCTACCGAATAGATCGACATCGATTGGTGCTAACGTCCATCGAAGGCACTGCGGTGAGTGGCAAGTTTGAATTTGTTCGCGCTCCAAGTAACAGGTCACTTATCTCGTACATCGTACGCAATGCATGAGTTGCACATCAAGAACCACAATCAGCGCAGCAACATTGTGCGTGATCCTTGGGCTTGAGGATTGGGCGCGACGCAACGCAATGCGTGTGGACGCCGCGCATGGAGCGCTACGCCGTTGCGTCCGTGCGCTGTTGCGCACGGAGGAGGTTCGTACCCGGAAATCGCGCGATTGCTAAGACCCGGGTCCGCTGTTCGGCCGTGCGCGAAAGCGGCAGCTGTTCGAACCGCAGGATCTTGTACGTTCGGGACGTCGAGAATCTGGTCCTAAGCGGCATGGCCGAGGATTGAAGGATCCTCGGCTGATCGAAATCTACGTGCGCAACTACAATCGTGAAAGAGAGCGGCTTGCCGGAGACGCGGCCGCAACGCGCACGCGACTGGAGGCGAAGCGCGATCGGATCGAGGGCGAGCGGCAGCGCAACATCGATCTTGTGATCAGCTATGTCAGTTCGGAGGAAGATGCCCGGCAACGCATTGCAGAGCTGAACGGGGGACGACAGCGTGTCGAGGCGGAACGGGCCGCGCTTGAGGAAGTCCCCATCCCTGTGGCCCTGCATCCGGCAACCTTGGATCGCCATGTCGCGACCGTCGACGGCGCTGGCGGAAAGGATGGCGGGCCACGCCAGTGCCGACGACGACCGAGGCACCCTGTTCGACGATTTCCGGGCCCTCGTGCATGGCGTCGCGGTTCACCCGAAGGGACCCCGGGAGGGCTTTGAGATTGAAGTCAAGGGAAAGCTGGCCGCATTGCTCGGGGAGATGTGTTCCCAGAGGCCCGCTACAATAGTGGGTCACGCGTGGTAGCGGGGGGCCGCTACCGCCTTTCCCCACACCAACCAAACCTGCGATATCTCATCCAATCCTTTGCATGAGGCAGTTCATGTTGGCGGCAGCAAGCCCGGCTCTTACGCTCTAAGCTACGTGGCTTGGAGGGCCGCGAACCTCAGTATCCGGCGAAAGGGGCAAATTCGCGGAAATTCGAAAGGGGCGCACGTTCGGCGCCACCATCATACAATGTCCCGGCAAAATGGTTGCTCGCCCTATTGGAGCGCCGCAGCTACCCGGCGGGCATGCTTCTCACGGGAGAGGTCCAAGGTTCGATCCCTTGTGCGTCCACCAGTTCAGCCGTCACATCAATGATTTAGCAAATCAATTCCCTAAAGCCGTGCCCCAGAAAAGCTCGGGCACAATAGGGGCACCTCGGCTCGGTTGATGAAAAATGGCTCGCCATGGCCCACCCTCCTGCGGCCGCCGCGATGTTGGCGCCAATCAAGAGACTCGGCCGAGCCATTACGACGACATCCATGTCGGCAGCATCGTAAAGCAGGAAGGACCAATGGAGCCGGTGAGTTCGCTTCTTTTCGGCATCGCCGCGGTAGCGAGCAGGATCACCAAGCCATTCGATGCGGAATGCGCTGCGTTCGAAACGTCGCGGACAGTTGACTACGCCTCAAGTAGCAAGTCGGCGTTGACCTATCGCCGAAGATGATAGAACTTGCCCGGCGACTATACCCTGCCATCGAATTTTGCGAGGCAGACGTAGAGCATCTCCCATTTTCCAATCATACGTTTGATGCGGTTGTCTGCGCGTTCGGCCTCGGACATTTTCCCCGGCCAGAACTTGCGGTCGCAGAGTGCGTGCGAACCTTACTACCCGGTGGACGTATTGCATTCGCTTGGTGGGATGATCCATCTCGCCAGCGAATCCAAGGCATTTTCCGTGAAGCTATTGCCGAGATCGGCGCATCGGTAGCTTTGGACTTGCCACAAGGCCACAACGTTTTCCGCTTCTCCAATTCAGGAGAATTCCTACGGTTGCTGGAGGGGGCTGGGCTCACCGAGGTAGCAGTTGCCGAGCACACCACGACTCTTTTTGTCCCCGATACGGAAACCCTTTGGCGAGGCGAATTAGGAAGTCTTGTTCTAACCGGCGCTGCTATCAGACAGCAAGATTCGGCCACTCAAAGCTCGATCCGAGCCGCCTTCGAGCGTCGCGCCAGGGCCTACAAGACTGACAATGGATTGAACCTGCCTACCGCGTTCAAAATAGGCTCAGGCCAGCGGCCGACGTAAAGATGACATCCGGCCGATTGGCCGCAAAGACAGCTATGGCCACATGCCGAGGTCACGCCGCCTCATTCGATAACCTCGTCTGCACGGGACAGCAGAGTCGCCGGCGGCGTCAATCGAATTGCTTTGCCGCCTTGAGGTTGGCGACGAGCTGGAATCTTGTCGGTTGGAACACGGGAATGTCGCCAGGTCTTGTACCGTGGAAGATGCTGACGATTTGTCGCGCGATCTGCCGCAGCGCGTCCGATAGGTCCACCGAGTAGGCCAGCAATCCACCCACCGCTGGACATGGGGAATCTTTCGGGCATCTGCTTTGCCAGCCTGCTCGCATTCTTCGCATTTGTCGGTTTTGAAGACCTCGCCAATGTAGTGGAAGAAGCCAAAGTCCCGCACAGGAACATTCCTGGGCGATGACGCTGACGCTTATCTTGACCTCCGTGCTCTACGTCCTGATAGCCGCCATATCCGTGACCATCGTACCGTCACGCGAGCTCGCCGCATCCTCAGCGCCGCTGAGTCTCACGGCAGGGCGATCTCCCCGTACACTTCTCGGAAGTTCATTCACGAACCGGCACACCATTGACCGCTACCATTGCCGTACTATTGTCTGTTGCTTTCCTTGCCCTCGCCTTTCAGATCGAAATGCTCGCAGAAGGAACTTCACTCGCCACGTTGACGACGTTTGCGCTTGTCAACCTGTCGCTGCTTCGCATCCGATCACGGCGCATCGGTTCCACGTCACCGCACGTGCGTGTGCCGATCTGGGTCCCGGAAGCGCTTCCCTGGATGGAGAAAATGTAAGCAGGGCAGACCTAACCAGGAACAAGGCTGGCGCGACATCATCGATCCGTAGCCCAAGTATCAGCGCGCCGCCGACCCGACGGTCGTTGATTGGTCTCAATGCCCACCGGTTGTTGCAGAACTATCGGCAGGCAGGGATGCGTTGTTTGATGAAAATCAATTGGCGATCCGAGCACGCTTCTATTCTTCGCCCGCCATTCATTCCAACAAGGAGATATCCGATGGCGGAAGCTGCAACGAAGCTGCCGGTGAAGAACGAGCCGTCTCAGACGACACCCTCAACGCGCGTCCAGGAATGGCGGCCGTTCGATACCTTGCGAAATCAGGTCGACCGCCTGTTCCGCGATTTCGAGCACGGATTTCTGCAATCGCCGCTCTATCGCGACATCGATACATTCTGGCGCCGTGACCTCGGATTCCCGGTGACGCCGGCCGTCGACGTCGTCGAAAAGGACACTACGTTCGAACTCACCGCGGAGATCCCCGGACTCGACGCCAAGAACATCGAGCTCAGCCTCTCGGACGATGTCCTGACCATCAAAGGCGAGAAGAATGAAGAAAAAGAAGAGAAGACCAAGGATCGATATGTATCCGAGCGGCGTTACGGCTCCTTCCGCCGCTCCCTTCAACTTCCCTCCAGCGTCGATCCAGCCAAGATCGAGGCCACTTACAAGAGCGGCGTTCTCACCGTGAAGCTCCCAAAATCCGAGGAAGCCAAGAAGAAGCAGACGGTTATCCCGATCACGACCAAGTAGTGCATGCACCGGCCTCGCCGTCCTTCGATGGCGGGGCCGCATTTTTTCCCGGGGGACGCCAGCAATGCCTCACAAGCAAGTCCTGTTTCACTCCGCCGCACGCGAAAAGGTCTTGCGCGGGGCCACCCTGCTCGCGGATGCCGTGCGGGTCACGCTGGGCCCGAAGTCCAAATCCGTGCTGATTCAGAAGAGCTGGGGTACCCCGATCGTCTGCAACGATGGTGTCACCATCGCGAAGGAATTCGATCTGAAGGATCCTGAGGAGAACCTGGGCGCCCAAGTGCTCAGGCAGGCGGCCGAAAAGACCGGCGATGTCGTCGGTGACGGCACCAGCACCTCGACCATTCTTGCGCACGCCATGCTGGCGGACGGCATCAGGAATGTCGTCGCCGGCGCTAGCGCGATCGATCTGAAGCGCGGCCTGGATCGCGGCGCGCGGGCGGCGACGGCTGCACTTCATGCGATGGCGCGGCCCGTCAAGACCAAGGCGGAAAAGGCGCAGGTCGCCACGATCTCGGCCCATAACGACCCGTCCATCGGTGGCCTGGTTGCGGACGCCCTGGAAAAGGTGGGAGGCGAAGGCGTCATCTCTGTCGAGGAGTCGAAGACAACCGAAACCGTGCTCGATGTCGTCGAAGGCCTGAAGTTCGACCGCGGCTTCCTGTCACCCTACTTCGTCACCGATGCGGAAAGGATGGAGTCGGTTCTCGAGGATCCCCTCATTCTGCTGTGCGACCAGAAGGTCAATGCGCTGCGAGACCTCGTCCCGCTGCTCGAAGACATCGCGAAGGCAGGCCGGCCATTGCTGGTCGTTGCGGAGGACATCGAAGGCGAGGCTCTTGCCACGCTGATCGTCAACCGGCTGCGCGGCGTCCTCAAGGTATGCGCGGTCAAAGCGCCAGGCTTCGGCGATCGGCGCAAGTCCATGCTGGAGGACATTGCGATCCTGACCGGTGGCCAGGTGATCTCCGGCGATGTCGGCCTGAAGCTGGAAAACGCAACGTTGGCGCAGCTAGGCCAGGCCTCACGCATCGTTGCCGACAAGGAAAACACCACCATCATCGGCGGCAAAGGCGATAGCGTCCAGATCAAGGCGCGCGTGCAGCAGATACGCCACGAGATCGAGAAGACCACCAGCCAGTATGACAAGGAGAAGCTCGAGGAGCGGCTGGCAAAGATGTCCGGAGGCGTGGCGGTAATCCGGGTGGGCGCTCCGACAGAAGCCGAAATGAAGTCCAAGAAGGAGGCGCTGGACGACGCCATCAGCTCGACCAAGGCCGCCGTGGCCGAAGGCATCGTGCCGGGTGGCGGGCTTGCCCTGCTTAGATGCGTGGATGCCGTCAGCAAGGAAGAAGGGGCCAGTGAAGGCGACGAAAGGACGGGAGTCCAGATCCTCAAGCGTGCGCTCGAGGCCCCTGCCCGCCAGATCGCGGAGAACTCTGCGACCGACGGCGGCGTGGTGGTCGCGCGCATGCTGGCCAGCGAGGGCAATGTCGGCTTTGACGCCTCGCGCAAGGAATATGTCGACCTCGTCGAGGCAGGCATTGTCGACCCGGCCAAGGTGGTGAGGATTGCACTTGAGAACGCTGTCTCGGTCGCAAGCGTACTGCTGCTGACCGAGGCGACCATGACGGAAATTCCCGAACCAAAGAGGGAGCGGATGCCGGAGCCCGAAATGGGCATGTAAGGATGTGGGGCTTAGCGGACGCTGGTCTGCCTTCCCTCAAACTTCGGCAAGTGGAATTCAGCCGGCGCCAGGCGTAAGCCTCTGCAATTCATTCAGAATCGGACGGCGAGCCTGCGGCCGTTACAGGACGACGTGAGCAATATATTTCACCAACATACGTAAATCCCCTTGCTCGCCGTGGTAGAAGACAAACTGCTCCTGCGTCGGGAGGGCAGTCCCATGGAACGGTTCATTCACAATCAAAACCTGAAGCTTTATAATCAAAAGCTTGCCGATCCAAATACCGGCGAGGCCGAGCGTGAGACGATAAGAAAGCTCCTGGCAGAAGAAGAAGCCAGAGAGGCACCTGTCGCTGCTGCTCCGCAAACTCGCAGCCCTAACCAATAGCGCTGCATGGATCGAGATGCGCTCTTGCAAAAGCTGCTTCTATTCGAACAGCAGATTGCTGATGGCGAAGTCCAGCTTGTGCGTCAGGAAAATCTGATCACGAAGATGGAGGTAGGCGGCCAAGATACCGCCGAGATGAAGGCCGCCCTCATCACGATGCGCACTACCTTGGCTCAGCTCCGGCAAGAACGCCGCCGCATCCTTGACTTGCTCGATGAGTAAGCGCCACTGATCTGGCAGCCTTCCGTCAAGCCCAATCAAGCGGCCGATGCGCCGGTCAGGTGTCTCTCGATTTCACCGATCGGGTGCCTGGTAAGATCCTTGTTGATCTCGGCAACGATGAGCGCCCGAACGTCGGAATGGAAGGCGTTTCTGAGATCGGCAAGTGTTCTGGGCGGCGCCACGACGACGAGAGCGGGTACCTTTCGTTGACGGACTACCTGCTCCATTTTGGCAGCGACATGCTTGGCGAAGCGGTGCTCTTCGATGTCGTGCCAGTCGACGGGCTCGACCGCGCCGCGTTGGCCCGAATGCTGCGCCTTGCTCACGCGTCCGGGCCGTTCGCTTCCCTGCTCGTGCGTTGGTGGATTGACGTCCTCGAAGACATTTTCCGTCTTCAGGTTCGGATACATTTCATCGCCTTCGTTCCTCAGAAAGAGAGCCTTGCGGCCATCCCCCACGAACACAAAGGCATTGTGTGGAATCTTCACCAAGCTCATCGAGCCACTCCCTATCTAAAGGCCGAACGGATAGGTATCGGGCAGACCCTTCAGCTCTGTGGTATCCAGCGGCGTGACAGCACGCGTGTTGTCGAACCACACATACTCGTCGAACTGCCGCGGCAGCTCCGTGCGGAAGTAGTGGCTGGCCAGTTCGGTCTCAGGCCGATAGATCACGCCGACCGCGCGCTGCAGTCGCTCTTTGCCAAGCGCGTTCGGGCCCGACAGGTCGTCGCGGCCGCGAAGGCCAAGCAGGAAATGCGCATGCCCGGTGGCGTGGCAAAGCCGCTCATAGCTGCCGGACAGCGAGGGCCGGAGTTGCTTGATCTCCATCGGGCCTCCCCAGTCGGAAGCAGCGGCGACGGTTCCGCTGTAAGTGCCAAAGCCGACGAGATAGGCCTGCGCGCCAAAGGCGCGACGGCACAGCTGACCGAGATTGTATTCGCCTCGCGCAGCCATCTCCGTCGCCTGCGAATTTCCGACGTGGGAGTTGTGCGCCCAGACCACCGCCTTGCTATCGGGGCCATGATGCGCAAGGAGATTCTCCAGCGTCTCGAACATATGCGTATCGCGCAAGTTCCATGACGCCCGCGAGCCGTAATACATGATGCGATAGTATTTCTCGGCATTGGTGACCAGCCGCGCGTTCTGGGCGGCGTCGAGAAACCGATCGCCATCGTGTTCTGCATAGGCACGCCGCTTCGCCAAGAGATCGGTCAAGTTGCGCACCACATCGCCTTCGCAGATCGGAAACCTGCCGCTCAGCGCTGCATGCCCATAGGTCACAGGGTCGCGCTGCCACGGCGTCAGGCAGGCATAGCGCTCGCGGGCAATCCTGGCAGATTCCGGATCGATCTCGTCGAGATACGCCAGGACTGACCTGATGGAATCGTAGAGAGAGTACAAATCCAGGCCATGGAAAGCGACACGTCGGCCCCGGGGAACGGCCCCATTGTGCTTACGAAGCCAGTCGACCAGTTCCCTGAACTCGGTGTTCCTCCACATCCAGGTCGGGAAACGCGCGAATGCCGTCCATTCCGAGGGTGGGTAGTTGAAATGCCTGACGTAATGATCGACCCGCGCGGCATCCGGCCAATCGCCTTCGATGGCCACGAAGCTGAAGCCCTTCTTGACAATCAGGTCGCGCGTGATGCGCGCGCGCATCCTGTAGAATTCCGACGTCCCATGCGTCGCTTCGCCCAGCAGCACGACCCGGGCGGAGCCGATCCGTTCCAGCAGCGGGTTGAGATCGGCGGAATCGATGGAGCGGAACGGCTCGGCGCCGTCCGCCAGCTCTTGCACCAGCAATTCTTCGTCGCCGGGTGTGCGCCGGAGCAAGCGTCGCCCGGTGCGTTCCGCTTTTCTCCCCTCGCCGGTCCACCCCTCCTCGCCGATCAAGGGAACAAACCGCACGTCGGCGATGTCCTCGCTTCGATATTCGGTTTTTGACACACGCGTAACGCGCACCAGCTCCTGGACACGCTGGTCCGAGCCAACCGGCATCACCAGGCGGCCGCCAACCTTCAACTGCGACTTGAGCGATTCCGGCACTTGCGGCCCGCCAGCAGCCACGACAATGGCATCATAGGGCGCGTGCTCTGGCCAACCCTTGGTGCCGTCGCCGTGAAGCACATGCACGTTATCGTACCCAAGCTCGGAAAGCGTCCTAGCCGCGTTCTCCGCCAGCAAGCCGACACGCTCGACGGTATAGACATCGGCCGCGATCTCCGAGAGCACTGCGGCCGCATAGCCGGAGCCGGCTCCGATCTCCAGTACGTTCTCGCCTCCCTTCAGCAACAGGGCCTCCACCATGAAGGCGACGATATAGGGCTGCGAAATGGTCTGCTCGGCAGCAATCGGCAATGGCGAGTCGTCATAGGCGAACTCGCGAAGCTGCTCCGGAAGGAACAATTCGCGCGGCACTTTGCGCATCGCCTCGATAACAAGCTCGTCCTGAACACCACGTGCCGCAATGCTGTGTTCGACCATCTCCAGCCTGCGCGAACGAAACTCGGCTTCCGCGGCAGGACGCTCCTTCGCAATTTGCGGTGCCATGCGCCACTTTCCTTCACGCCTCGACAAATGGCAGCCTAGGCAACCCGATGGGCCTCACATTGAGCAGAATCAATGCCGGCAGGCGACCCTAGACTAATCTTTTTAAATAACCCCCGTTCCTGGAGCCGCGCATGAAAGCCCGAGACGTCATGGTTTCGCCGGTCATCACCGTCGGCAAAAACAGCACGGTACGCGATCTGGCCAAACTCCTGCTCGCCAATCGCATCAGCGCAGTCCCGGTGGTCGATTCCGGCGGCAAGGTGGTTGGAATTGTCAGCGAAGCTGACCTGATGCACCGCGCGGAAGCCGGCACCGAGCGTCCTTCCTCGTGGTGGCTGTCGTTAATCTCTGGTGAGAGTGCTCTCGCAGCCGAATACGTCCAGAGTCACGCGCTGAAAGTGAAAGACGTGATGACGACGGACGTCCAGACAGCGCAGCCGGACACGCCTCTCGTCGAAATCGCCGACATGTTCGAGGAAAAGCACATCAAACGGGTTCCAATCGTAAATGCTGCGGGCAAGCTGGTCGGCATCGTCGGCCGTGCCAACATCATTCAGGCCGTTGCGAGCGCGCGCCCGCAGCTCGAGATCAGCCTTCCTGACACAGCGATCCGGGAGAAGCTGATCGCGGAACTCAAGAAACACTCCTGGTCCCACGTTCACAACCTCAACGTCACTGTAACGAACGGCGTTGTCGATCTCTGGGGATTTGCGGAGTCCGACAAGGAGCGACAAGCCATCAGGATTGCCACCGAATCCGTGCCAGGCGTGGTCGCGGTCAATGATCACCTGATGCGAGTGCCGGCGTTCGTTTACTGATCCGGCGCGATACCTGCGCAGACCAAGCGATTCCGAAAGGCGTCCCTCTCTAGCTGAATTGAGGCCTCCCATGCGTGCTCATCAGATCATGTCCAGGCCGGTCATCACCGTCGCGCCCGAAGCTACAATCGTCGAGGCTGCAAACATCATGCTCAAGCATCATGTGAGCGGCCTGCCGGTCGTCGACGCGGCAGGCAAGCTTGTCGGCATCATTTCTGAAGGCGATTTCCTCCGCAGGAGTGAAACCGGTACCCAGCGTCGCCGCGGCCGCTGGCTCAGCTTCCTTTTTGGACCGGGCTCTACCGCGGGTGATTACGTCAACGAGCATGGTCGCAAGATATCGGAAGTGATGACACCGGAACCGTTTACCGTGACCGAGGAGGTTCCGCTGGCTGACGTCGTTGAGCTGATGGAGTCGAAGAACGTCAAGCGGCTACCCGTAACCCGCGGCAACGAGCTCGTCGGCATTGTCACACGTGCCAATCTCCTTCAGGCCGTCGCAAGCCTGGCCCGACATGTTTCCGATCCTACGGCCGATGACGACCACATCCGCAATCGCATCATCCAGGCGATGGAGAAGCAGGAGTGGTGCCCGTTCGGCCTCAATGTCATCGTCCGGGACGGGATCGTTCACCTCAGCGGCATTCTGACCAGTGTGGGGGGTCGGCAGGCGGCCATCGTCGCGGCGGAAAACGTCGAGGGTGTCGTCAAGGTGCATGATCACCTGCGCTGGATGGATCCGATGTCGGGAATAACGATTGAGTCCCCGGAGGACGAGGAGTACGCGAAAGCAAGTTGACCGGCTTCCCGCGCGGTATGTACTTTCAATCATCTTCTTAGTGGAGCAGATCAATGAGTGCGACAGGCGTTACCAGTCTCGACCACACGGTCCAGGAAACCAACATATGGCTCAAAGACGTCCAGGAGGAGATGAACCTGGAGACGCGACAGGAAGCCTATAACGCCTTGCGGGCAGTGCTTCACACGCTGCGGGACCGGCTTCCTCCTGAAGTCGCGATCAAGCTGGGGGCACAACTCCCTCTGCTGCTGCGCGGAATCTATTACGAGGGCTGGCATGCTGCGGGAACGCCGACCAAAGAGCGCCACCTCGGCGATTTCGTGGACCACGTATGGTCGGAGCTGCCGAAGCAATTTCCCGTCGACCCATTGAACGTGACCCGGGGCGTGTTCGAAATCCTGTGGGAACACCTTGATCCCGGCGAGTTTGAGAAAGTGATGCAGCACCTGCCGGCTTCCATAAGGGAGCTGAATGCCTAGACATTCAGGGCGTTGCAGCAGGCGCGCAAACGGCGCGACTAGGCCGGCCAAAGTCCGTGAATTTCCGGCGGCGTAGCTGCTTTTGCATCTTCCAACACTGTGGCAGGCCTGCGCCTGGCGAGTTCAAGCATGACCGCGCGGGCGACCGGCTCGGCATCGACTGCCAAGTCATGATTGACCCCGTCACGAATGCGCTCAAGAAAGCCAGCCCGGCTGGTCAACCTGTGCGCATGCGGGTGCCAGCCCTCATAGTAATACCCACGCAATAGGCTCGGTAGGTTGGCGCCGAGATAAATTGCCTCGTCGCGGCCGAGGCAATCTCGTATTGCGTGGAGTGCTGCGACCAGTGCTGACCAAGCCCGCCGTCGGTCATGCCAGTCAAGACGATGCAAGAGTACGGCAATCCAGTCTTCGACCGCCTGCACATCCGCAGCGAAGTCTAGGCCCGATGCCATGCCTGCGCCCTTTCCGTGACGGATCCGTCAGCCACAGACGAGGACGCGGCGCCAATGGCGTCCCGTCCAGACGGCGCGGCGATAGCAGCCGTCGTAACCATAGTAGCCATACGGCGCATAATAATACGGTGCAGGCGGATAGTAATAGACGGGAGCGGGGTAGCCATAGTAGTAAGGTCCGGGACCCCAATAGCCGCCGGCTGCCGCACCGATCAGCGCCCCGGCCGCAATGCCGCCGATGACGCCGGCGGCGATCCTGCCGTTGCGCGCATCCGCTGTGGTAGGGCCCATGGCTGCGGTCGCAAGCAGCGCTGCGGCCGCAATGGTGATGATCCGTCTTGCTCGCATCTTTCAGTCCTCCAACGCAGTACAAATGCAGCCTAGCTGTGTTCGCTCACGCCGGGATTGCGCAAGATCAAACGAGCCTACTCGACTAGATGCGCGCCGGGACTCGCGAGATCCGCGGGGCTAGAAGAGGTCATCGGGAGATACGTAGGGCAATCCTGGTTCGTCGGCGACAGCACGACATGTAAGTTTGCCATCGTGCACGTTGAGTCCGCTGCGAAGGCCGGGATCTTCCCGCAGTGCCCGCACGATCCCCTTTTCGGCGAGGGCCAGCACGAACGGACCGGTGGCATTATTGAGCGCAAAGGTCGACGTGCGTGGCACTGCGCCCGGCATGTTCGCGACGCAGTAGTGCACAACGCCATCCACGACATAGATCGGCTCATCGTGCGTCGTCGCCCGCGAAGTCTCCGCGCAACCGCCCTGATCGATGGACACGTCGACCAGGACAGTGCCGCGTTTCATTGCCGCAATCGTCTCACGCGAAATCAGCTTTGGCGCCGCTGCGCCGGGGATCAACACGGCCCCGATCACGACATCGGCCGACCGGCAAAGCTCCGCCACCGTCTTCTCGTCAGCCGCGATCGCCTTGGCCCGGCCATCGAACCGCCTCGCGAGCCGATCGGCGGTCGCCCGGCTGCGGACTGCGATCGTGACCTCGGCTCCCATACCTATCGCGACATCGGCGGCGCTGGCCCCCACAGTGCCACCGCCGACAATCACGACGCTGGCCGCAGCCACGCCATCGATCCCGCCGAGCAGAATGCCGCGACCACCGTGAAAATATTGCAAGAAGTTCGCCGCCACCTGCGGGGCCATGCGGCCGGCTACCTTCGACATCGGCGCCAGCAAGGGCAATCTTCCGATCGGGTCGGTTACCGTTTCGTAGGCGATGGCCGTAACTCCAGACCGCAGGAGGTCGTCCAGCTGAGCCCGGTCGGGCGCAAGATACAGATAGGTGAAGATGGTTTGCCCGCGGTGCAAGCGCCGACGCTCCGATGCCAGCGGCTCCTTAACCTTGACGATCAGCTCGGCTCGTTCGAAAATCGGCTCTGCGGCTTCAACGATATTTGCACCCGCCTCCAGATATTCGCGATCAGATATCCCCGCCCCGACACCAGCCCGGGTTTGGACTTCGACGCGATGGCCGCGGGCGGAGAGTTCGCGCACCGTCGCGGGAACAAGCCCCACCCGGTATTCTTTCGGCTTTATCTCGGCGGGCACACCGATCAGCATGACGACCTCACAACGGTTCGTCGGCTATGCACCGCGACCCTGCGCGCGATGCTTGACATCGCCGCGCATAATCCAGGCGCTATCCTGCAGTTGCCGACGGGCGCGGTCGAAGGCGTTGTCGATCGCAAAGGTGAGGTCCGCGTAGCGCCCATCCGCATTTGGGGTACGGCGCACATTGACTTCGCGACCATCCGGCAACGCAAGGCGGATGCTCGCCTCGTACTGTCCTCCGGATTGATGATGCTCGCCCGGACCACGGATCACGATGCGGCACGCGGTAATCCGTCCGTAGTGCCTCTCCAGATCGGCAAGATGCCGGTCGATGGCTTGGCGCGTCTCGGGCGACGGGGTGATACCCTCAAACTCAATCCGGGCCGGCGTCTGCATGAGTGATCTCCATTGTGATGGCCGCATTCGACCACGGGTGGGGAGACCGGATTTGAGGAAGATCAACGACCAGGCGGAGCCAGACCGGTCGCGTTGACACGCATCAACTCCCGGCCATCTGCGTCAGGCCATCGTAAGCGGGAGAACCAGCCCAAGTGCCTTTGCCAACTTGATTTATGACAAGTTCTACTCTCGTCGGTTGCTGGACCGGCCGGTCGGCGGCTCTTGCACCTTTTCGGAATGAAGGTCCACATAGTGCGCCGTCGGACGGAACGGGCTCACGCTTTTACTGCAATCGCACCCAAGGCGCGTGCGACTGCGCCCAATAATTCGAAGCGACTGACGATGCCAACCACGGAGCCTCCGCAGACGACCGGGAGCTGCGCGATGTGCCGCGCATCCATCAAAGCAACGACCTCGTCGAGGCTCGCTTCCTCATCGACGCAGACCGGATCACGCGTCATCGTTTCACAAACCAGCCGGGCACCCATGCGTCGGCGGGCGGGGGTATCCTCTTCGATACCGAGCAATTCTTCCAACCAGTTACCTGGCGGCGGACTGATATCGAGCTCGGTCCGATGCAGGAAATCGCCCTCCGAAATGACGCCAACAAGCGCCCCCTCGCAGTCGACCACCGGCAGACCGCGCTGATTGGTTTCCATCAGCAAATGCGCCGCCTCGGAGAGCAGCGCATCCGGTTTGATTGTCGCTACTGAACGGCGCATGATGTCAGACACGTTCATAGAATCACCTTTCGAATAAGCGCGGCATTCAGCTGGTTCCCGCAACCCAAAGCCATAATTGGCGGAGCGAAAGCCTGCGGTTTTGAGGTGGGTCAAGTCGCGTTGATAGCACATAGCTGCCTGCTTGTGAGCGGCGTGGGTGGACCATAATTTTGGATCGCCCCTGTTGATCTACCGCAATGCACTGCGTTCACTTTCATCAATGGCGTATCTTCGATCGCGTAGGCGATGCTGCCGCAATTGAAGCCGCAAGAGCTTATGCTGACGGATACGATGTGAATCAAAGCCGGAAAGTCGCAACGCTTCCCGCGCACCTGAAGTAACGCAAGGCGCGATTTGCGTCCACTTTGGGGATATTTACGAGGTATCGCCACCGGACAAACCAAGGCCGCACGGCAAGGGTAAGTTCACTGCACGACGAGAAAAAGCGCGTGGCCGTCGCGGATTAGGGTGAGCAACAATCGCCTAGCGCTGGCCTTGGCTTGCGCAGCGAATTCGTCGGGTCCGGCTACCTCTTCCTGGTTCACCGAGGTGATGATGTCACCCTTGCGCAGACCTGCACGCGCTGCCTTGCTACCAGTCTGCACGGAGACAACCTGGACGCCCTTTGTCGAAGGGTCCACCGTGACCGGACCAAACGTGGCGCCCTCAAGAAGCGGATTAATCTGTCCGCCTTGGGTGAGTTTCTGGACAGGTTTCGTCACAGTCGCGCGGATGACCATTGATTTTCCGGCGCGCAGCACGGCCAACTCCGCCGCGTCACCTACGCGCAATAGCCCAATCTTGTTGCGCAGATCGCCAGCGCTGCGCACGGGTGCCTTGTCGATCGCCGTGATCACGTCGCCTGCTTTAAGACCGGCGCGCTCCGCTGCCGATCCGGCCTCGACATTGGCGACCACCGCACCCGATTGATGCGCAGGTAGCCCCATCGCGCCGGCGAGGTCGGGGGTCAAATCCTGAACAGCTACCCCAAGCCGGCCGCGCCGCACCTCGCCGAACCTGACCAACTGATCCATGACTTCGCGGACCATATTTACCGGAATAGCAAAGCCGATGCCTACATTGCCTCCGCTCGGGCCGACAATGGCGGTGTTGATACCTACTAGTTCTCCGCGCAGGCTGACTAGCGCACCACCCGAGTTACCTGGGTTGATGGGCGCGTCGGTCTGGATGAAATCCTCATAACCCTTGATACCGAGGCCGGTGCGGCGCAGCGCGCTGATGATACCCTGCGTGACAGTCTGGCCGATGCCGAAGGGATTGCCGATTGCGACGACGTAATCTCCGACCTCGAGCTTGTCGGAATCCCCGAGCGGTATCGCAACCAGATCCTCGGCAGGCACCTTGATGATCGCGACATCGGTGTCCGGATCAGTGCCAACACGTCTTGCCTGAAAATGGCGGCCGTCCGTGAGCGTCACCGAAATTTCGTCGGCATGCTCCACGACATGATTGTTAGTGACGATGAGCCCTTGGCGCGCGTCAACGATGACTCCTGATCCGGCAGCGCTGATCTCCTGCTCCGCAGGGGTGTCGGGAACATTGAAGAATTTTCGAAAGAATGGATCGTTGAGAAGCGGGTTCTGCTCCTGGGCAACGCGTCCTTTGACGGCAATATTGACGACGCTGGGCGTAACCTTCTTCACCAACGGCGCAAGGGTCGGAATTGCGGCGTCCGGGCTTCCCGTAGAGGGAATACCGAGCGGCCCTTGCGCCGAACCAACCGCCGTCGATGCAAGCATCGCGATGAAAACGACTGTCAATAACCGCATGGCGCTGCTCCAAGCCAGCCAACTGAAGCATCAGTTCCCGGGCGGCTTGCCTGCAACCCGGAAGCTGTCGGGCAGAACTTACCCTGCCTTCACGTCGATTTTCTTTGCGGGCTCTTGCGCTTCCGGCTTTTTCGGAAGCGTCACCGTCAACACACCCTTCTTGAAGCTTGCCTCGATCTTGTCAGCGCCCTCCGGAACGGCAAAGTAGCGCTCGAATGAGCCGAAGCTGCATTCTTGGGATGGTAGCTCTTTCCGCTTCTCCTCATTCTCCTCCTGCCTTTCGCCCTTGATGGTCAGCCCGGCATTATCGACCTTCACCTCGATATTCTTCTCATCCATTCTTGGTAGTTCAGCGGTGATTGCGACATGATCATTTGAACCGCAACCGCGACGATCATTGTTGAGATAAGTCAAACATGGCGACGCTCCGCTCAGATTTGCGCCGTTGTGTCGGTTACCAGAAAAACAGCGCCGGCCGCCGGCCTACTCGCTAGCAGGCTGTTGAAGAAGTCAGCCCCGTTCGCAAACGAAGGCTGAATCGTCGCCCTTGTGTATATAGAAGTGGCCAACGAGCCTGCCTGCAGTGCCGATCATAGCCCATCCGCGACCGCAGGCGGGGTCATTCTCGTCGTACCCTTCCCATGAGAACTCCGCGCAAGCCGAACCATCTCGCGTGGCGTAGCGGACGTCGAGAAAGCCCTTCAGCGCACCGAAGGCAATTTCACCGTCGGATCTACCCGTGAACGTGAGATGCGCCTCTTCGACGAGATCGAGGAAGTCGCTGTCCCAGTTGTCCATTTCGGCGATGCGCCAGCGGCCGGCAAAGGCCTTGGCGAAGCTGGGGACCTTGGCCATCAGCCGGCCTCCGCGATCAGCTTGGGCAGCCGCACCAGATTGTAGGCGGCGGCAGCGAAGGTGAAAGCCCATGCGACGCGATCACGGCCACGGAAGCTGGTCTTCTCTTGCCCCGCGACCATCTTGATCCAGCCGAATGCTTCCTCGATGCGCTTGCGGATGCGCTGGCTGACGGCATAGCCGCCGTGCCGGGTCGTTCGCCCGTCGATCGCAGAGCTGCGGCCGTTAGTGTTCTGCGCCACATGCGGCGTCACGTTCATCGAACGCAGCTCGTTGACGAAGTCTTCTGCATCGTAGGCTTTGTCGGCGCCAAGCGTGATCGCTGTCGGCCGGTCGGCACGAGGCTCGATCATGTGCAGCGCGGCCACCCGTTCGGCATGCCCGTCCGCCTGCGTCAGGCAGGCGTCGACCAGCAGGCCGTGGCGGTTCTCCATCAGCCCGTGCCCGATGAAGCATAGCTTCGTCTCCTTGCCTTTGCCCTTGCGGTAGAGCCTGGCATCGGGATCGGTGGTCGACGCATGGGTGTCGTTCGATCGTTTCTGGCCGTGGAAGTCTGCTTCGGCATTGCGCCCACCACCTTGCGCCGGCGGCTCGCCCGAGCCGTCCTTCGGCTTGACGCTCTTCATCGAGGCCCAGGCCTCGATCAGCGTGCCATCGACCGAGAAGTGATCGCTCGACAGAAGCTTCTCGACCCTGGGCTGCGCCAGCACCGCCGCCAGGAACTTGGCCGCGATGTCACCTTCCAGCAGCCGATCGCGGTTCTTCGAGAACACTGAATGGTCCCAGGCCGCAACATCAACGCCGATGCCAACGAACCAGCGGAACAGCAGGTCATACTCCAGCCGCTCCATCAGAAGCCGCTCCGAGCGGATCGAATAAAACGCCTGCAACAGCATCGCCCGCAGCAGCTTCTCCGGCGGGATCGACGGCCGCCCAATCGGCGAATACAGCGCCGCAAACTCGCGCTCCAGCGCTGACAGCGCCTCGTTCACGATCGTCCGGATCGTCCGCAGCGGATGATCACGCCGTACCCGCGCCTCCAGGTCAACGTAGCTGAACAGCTCGCCCGTTCGATTGTCGCCGCCGCGCACGCCCCATCTCCGAATCTCGTCGGAGCCAATGAATCATGGTCGGCGGTCGGCGGCGAGCGCCTTTTTCAACAGCCTGCTAGGGAGGATTAGCCGAGCCGCGGAAGTCGCGCAGGAAAAATCCAGGGAAATGGGAGCTGCAGGACATCACATGCGTGATGGCTTCGCGATCATATTCATCGCCGGACCGGAAGCCGTCGAAGAATTCATTCAGCAGCTGCACGCGCCGCGCCATTGCGCCTACCGCCTGCAGTCCGACCGAGACGCCGTAATTGGTGAACGCTATCTTCACGTCGGGCAAATCCGGCTCGCGGCAAAAGTAACTGTCCTTTTGCCACATCGCCTCAAGCTGCCTCAGGCAACGGCCCCGTTGCGACACCGCCCACTCTTCATTCGGAAAGAAGTGGGTCATCCACAGCATCATCCCAAGCCCGAGATCCTGGGTTATGAACAGTTCCGGTGCGGACAAGTCGATTAGCACTTTCATGTCCGCGATTTCCCGGTGCAGCGCCTCCTCACCGAGACATCGATAGGAAATGTAGCCGTCGAACGCATCAAGCGCGCCAAGTCCGTAGCCGGGATAGGACGCGGACAAATCCTCTCTCATCTTCCAGATCACGCCCCTGCCCGGCAGAACAAATGCGCCATGGATCTGGCGGACGAGATCAATCCCTTTGCGCCGGTATGCCGGACGATAGCGCGCCAGTACCGACAAAGCGTACAGCCAGACGGCCAAATAGTGAAAATATTGTCCGTCGCGATCGGGCGCTTCCCCGATGCGAACGCCGCGAGCGCGCCCGAGAACCCGGTCCACCTCCGCGACCAGCTGCTCGGCTTGGTCCAGGAATTTTTTGTCGCCGAGTTCCGCATAGAGCGAGACAAGCAAAACCAGTCCGAAGGCATCGGTCCAAAGATAACGCAAGCCATTGGGCCAAATCCGCTCGACACGCATCCAGTTCAGTTTCGCGAGAACGTAAGCGGTCGCATCGCTGCTCATAACGGGATCACACACCGAATGGAGTGGCGGGATTGCGCTGCCACGGTGTCAGGCAACCATAGCGTTCGCCGGCGACACGGGCCGAGGCGGGATCAACTTCGTCGAGATAGTTCAGGTCCGACCTAATGGGTGCGTTGTTCGGTCCGCATCCCCCAGAGAGGCTCTTCAAGCCTTTGGAACGCTTCATCGTCTCCTCCCGGACTCACATGGGGGACGTCACCGGACCGTGATCAGATCATCCACCAGCATCACACCGGGTGCCGACCAAGCCGCCGCCTTGGCGGCGCGCCGTTCATCCCAACTGTCTACCTCGCCTTCCAGGATCACATGGTCTCCACCGGTCACGGAAACCCGGATTGCCTTTGCCTCGACTTCGGCATGGCGCTTGAGTGCCGCTTCGATCTTCGACTTCACGTCCTCGACCGTCGCGCGCTGCTTCAATTTGATTTCGTTGCGTACCCCGACAACCCCGGACAGCTTGCCTATACACAGCTCGGCCGCTTCCTTCTCGAACTGCCAGTCGACGGTGCCTCTCAACGTAACCCAGCCGGCGCTGACGGTAACATCGATCTGGTAGGGCGAGACCGTCGAATCCCAATTAAGAACGTTGAGCGCGCGACTTGCTATCTGATCATCTGCGGTCTTTTTGCCGTCGGGGTAGCGGACCTCGATCTCGTCGGCGATACCGCGCGCACCTTTGACGCGTCTGGCTGCCGCGACTGCGGCAAGTTTCTGCGCACAACTCTCCACATGACCCGTCAACGTTACGATGCCATTTTCTACGGCAATTCCGATGTGAGCGCCATCAAATCCCGGATCGAATTCAAACTCGTCGGTGACGAGTTGCCGCAACTCGCTGTCATGCATTGGCATTGGCCCTCATTTTCTCTGGGCGGCATTATTCGTTCAAGCTGCTGAGCGCCGCTTGACCTGCATCAAGCCCCCCTTGCGTCCCTGGTCCTTAATGATGTTTGAGCAGCAACAGGCGTCGGAGGCCCGCATGCTCAGAGATCTTCTGGTTCACGTTCCCAGCGAGCGTCAGGCCCGTCCGGTGATCGACGGCGCAGTTTCGCTGGCGATAGCCCACAAAGCCCGCCTTCAAGCCGCGTCCATCGGGTACGAGACCGCAAATATCGGGGTTCCCCTCGATGGCGGTGCGGCCGTTGCTGCGGTGTTCGAGATGGAGCACAAGAGCGCCCAACTAAGGGCCGACACGGCCCTGTCCGCGTTCGATACGGAAGCGCGCAACGCCGGGGTTGCCTACAGCCTTAAGGCGATCACCGGGGCGATGTACGATGCTGCTGCACAAATCGGTGCCATGGCGCGCCTTGCCGACCTTACGATCTTGCTGCAGCCCGAGTAAGAACGGGACACATTCGACAATAATCTTCCCGTGGAAATCCTGTTCCAGTGTGGTGGCCCCGTCCTCTTTGTCCCTTACATCCACAAGGGCCCGCTCCAGTTCAAACGCATCGGCATTGCGTGGGATGGGAGCCGCTTGGCTGCGCGCGCCCTCCGCGACGCGGCGCCATTTCTGAAAGACGCGCAGGAAGTTGCGATTATCAACGTCAATGAACCTTTGAAACCGGAGAACCCCTCCGGGGCTGAACTGGCGGCCTATTTGGCGCGACGTGGTCTGACGGCCAGATTTGAGCGCGCCACCGCCGACGGAGTGGACATTCAGGCCACCATCCTCTCCCTTGCCGCCGATGCTGGCTTGGACTTGATTGTGATGGGAGCTTATAGCCACTCCCGGCTTCAGGAGCGCCTGCTTGGCGGGGTTACGAGAGGCATGCTCCAGTCGATGACGGTGCCGACCCTGATGTCGCACTAACGCGGCTTTGCGCGGCGTTTCCCTCCAGCGTTCTTACCCGCCAACAGTATCGACTTTAGTGACGCTTCGAGCCTCCGCAGGCTGTTCGGCTTGTGCATGGACGTCTGCCAGAGATCGCCCTTGATTCGGACCCGTCTCGCCATCGATCGCAGATTGTAACGTCCTGGACTGCAGGAAGCCGTGAGTTCGCGCCAGTCGAGCGGGGTCGACACGGTGACCTTGGGGAAAGCCCGCAACGAATACGGTGCGACGGTGGTCTGGCCGAAGCCGTTGCGGGCACAGTCGAGATAGATCCTGTTCCTGCGGCCGCTGAGCCTTGGAGAGACAGTTGTCAGCTTCGGCATGCGGCGGTTGACGATTTCAGCGACGAGCCTCGCGACGGACCTGACCTCTTCGAAATCATAAATGGGCCGCAGCGGAACGTAGACGTGAATTCCCCTCTTGCCGGAGGTCTTGACCAAGCAGGTCCCGCCGGCAGCCGCAATGACCTTGCGCGATTCCCTTGCGACGGCCGCAATCTGAGCAAAAGGGTTTCCGCCGGGGTCGAGGTCGATCACCATGTAACTGGGACAATGAAGCTTCCTCACTTGCGAGCCCCAGACATGCATTTCGATGCATCCGAGGTTCGCCAGGTACAGCAGCGTCGCCTTGTTGCTGCAGATGATGTAACGCACGTTTCGGCCAGTGCTCCTGGCTCGGATACTGACTGTTTTGACGTACGAAGGCAGGTGGATCGAACCAACGTTCTTCTGAAAGAAACTGGCCCCCTTGATACCGTTCGGATGGCGGACCAGCACCATCGGCCGGCCTTTCAAATAGGGTAGGATGAGGCTCGACATCCGATCGTAGTACCTGATGACATCTCCCTTGGTGAGACCCTCTTTCGGCCAGAATGTCTTGTCGAGATTCTTCAGTTCGACCGAACTCATGCCGGCGTCCTCCTTTCGCGAACGACGCTGCGCGCAGGCTTGTCCGTCCTCAAGCCCACGAAGACGGGGTGTCTCATTTGCCCGTCGTGCGTCCATTCCGTGAATTTGACCTCGCAGACCAGACGCGGACGAACCCAAATGGTCGTGCGTTCGCCGGGGACGATTGCATCGATCGGCTTGCGCACCGTGCGCAACGGCACGAGCTTCGCATGAATCAGCTTGAGACTGTCCCGGTCAAACCCTGTCCCGGCGCGTCCGACATACTTCCAATTGCTTCCCTGGCGGACGGCGAGCACCAGCGCGCCGAAATATTGCCGTGATCGTTGCGGGCGCGTGTATCCGACGATGGCAACCTCCTGACGTAAACCGGTCTTGATCTTCAGCCACTCTCGGGTGCGTCTGCCGGAGACATATGACCCTTGCGCGCGCTTGGCCATGATGCCTTCGTCGCCCCGGCGCCTGGCATTGCGAAAGGCGGTCTTGCCGTTGCGCGTGACATGCCTGCTGTAACGGACCACCCTACCCGGAACGAGCAACGACTTCAGCTGGCGTTTGCGTTCGACAAGGGGAAGCCGGCGCAAATCCCTGCCATTGAGGAACAGGAGATCGAACACATAATATACTAGGCGCGGTCGGGTGTTGGCGGCATTCTGCAACAACTGAAACCGCGACCGGCCGCTCTTGTCCAGTGCAACGAGTTCGCCGTCGATGACGGACTGGCGTGCGCGCCTTAGCTTTGCAAGCGCAGCGGCAATTCGTGGATAATCCCGCGTGACATCCTTGCCCCGGCGCGACAGCAATTTCACGTTCCCGTCGTCGATTCTGGCAACAATTCGGTAGCCGTCCCATTTGGTTTCGAATATCCAGTCCGGATCGTCGAACGGCGCATCAATCAGCGTCGCGAGCATCGGGCTGAGCGCGGCTTTTGATATCCTCTGCTTGCGTTTTTGTCCGGTCATCGCCGATGTAATTTCTTCTGACGGCTGACAGGCTCCATATCCGGCAGCCTGCGACGGGTCTTAACCGATCGGTCGTCCAGCGTTACGTCCCGCAGCGTTGCGTATTGATCATTTGCCTTAATGAGGAGCCACCGGCGCGGCGTGCCAAGACGCACCAGTGCGAACTCGCCCCTGAGCTTCTGACCCCGCAGAAAGACCTTCAGCGAGCCCTTGCGCAGCTGTCGTCGTACGGCCTCCTCGCCGCCACCCTCCATGCAGCGATACGTTCCCCTGTCCCACACAATGACCTCGCCGGCACCGTAGTTGCCTTCGGGAATCCTGCCCTCAAAATTCCGATACTCCCACGGGTGATCCTCGACCCGAATTGCGAGCCGTTTCTGTCTCGGGTCGAGCGAAGGTCCCTTTGGGACTGCCCAGCTCTTCAGGACGCCATCCAGTTCGATCCGGAGATCATAGTGAAGATGTGACGCCCGATGTTTCTGCACCACGAAGGCGAGATGTTTGTGTTGCTTGCGGCGGCGCGCCGGCCCTGGCTCCGGCGTATGCTGAAAGTTGCGCTTGCTGCTATAACTGGACAGGCCGGAAACCTGCCGCGCCATTCTGTCCTTGCTGCTGCGCGTGCCGACCTCGGCCCGTACCGCGCTCATTCCTCAAAGGCCGGTGGTTCCGCGTCCGGCCTGTCGCGGGGACTTCGCTCGATCGACTCGTTTTCCCCCAAGGGGGCTTCACGTTCGACGTCGACTTGATCCTTCTCGACGAGGCCCGGCGCTTCATCGGCCTGTTCAGACGGCGGGGTTCGCCTTTTCGGAGGCGGGGCCAATTCGGAAATTCTACCTAGATTGGAGTATTGCATGTCAGATCAGTTCCCTCGACCGAGAATGTCCGTTTGATGCGGTCAAGCTCCCACCGCGACCTTACCGCGGCTGGGACAGCTTGAGGAGTGCAGTGGAACAAACTTCTGTCTCCGGCGCCCATCGCATGCCTGAACCTTGCTCCGGGCACCCAGTCGCTCGGCTGACATGCCGTTGTCGTGTCTCAAGAACGAACTGTTGGAAGGGTTCGATCTTTTCCGTTGTGTGTCGCCGGAGCCGCCTCGAACACTTGCTTCCTTTTTGCTACCCACAGGGCTCGTGCCTGTTCGCCCTGATCGCTTTGGAGCTTGTCCGCCATCCAGAGCAGCGCGCCATAAATCATAGCACGGTCGTCGCCGGTCAGGTCCACGACACCTGCTTTCACGACGAGGCCGCCGAGTTCGATGAGGTACCGTGTGCGCTTGCGGCGCTCGACTTGCCATATGCGCATGTCATGCCGCGCCCTTGCGGCCCGATGCCGGTTGCGAGCCGCCCGGTTGCGCCGGAGCGCCATCCGTGTCGCCTTCAGTTGCAGGTGCAGCTTGCCGCAACCGTCCCTGAAAGAACGCGGCCCCGCGTCTGGCCCATGCCTCCCTCTTTCCGGCCTCTTTGGTCTCGGCCAGCACGATCAGCGCGCCCGCCAGTTCATTGGCCGTGAGCGTGTCAGCACCGGTGGCAATGACGAGTTCGCCGAGCTGCTGTACTTTGCGTATCTTGAGCCCTCGCGCCTTGTCTTCGAGCGCTTTCAATTCCGCATCAAAGTTCCGTGGCTTGCGCATTGTATCCTCCGTAAGCCGTGTAAACTGTCGATGAAGAGATGATAGTCGAGCCCGTGGCCGAACGCTGTAAGGTTGCCGGGACGGTCTGGGACAGCGCGGGCAGTCCCGAGAAATTAGTTTCGAGGGCGCGCTTATACGTCGTGCCGACGTGCGCTTCGCCGTGTAGATGGTCTGATCGCGATGGCGATCTATCATCTTCACGTCAAGGTCATTGGCCGCAAGGCCGGAAGCAGCGCGGTAGCATCCGCCGCCTACCGCTCGGCCTCGCGGCTGCGCGACGAGCGGCTTGAACGCAGCCACGATTTTTCCGGAAAGCGCGGCGTCGTCCATTCCGAGGTACTGCTGCCGGAGAACGCGCCGAAGGCATGGAGCGACAGGGAGCGGCTCTGGAACGATGTCGAAGCCTGCGAAGTCCGCAAGGACGCCCAGCTTGCCCGCGAGGTGGAATTTGCCATCCCGCGGGAGATGAGTGAGCGCGACGGCATCGAACTGGCCCGCGACTTCGTTCGGGGCGAATTCGTCGATCGGGGCATGATCGCCGATCTCAATGTGCATTGGGACATGGCCGAGGACGGGGGCCTTAAACCCCACGCTCATGTCATGCTGACCATGCGCTCCGTAGACGAGAACGGTTTTGGGCAGAAGGTGCGGGAGTGGAACCGCACGGAGATGGTCGAGCGCTGGCGCGAACGCTGGGCGGAGCTTGCCAACGAACGGCTGGCTGAACTCGACATCGACGCGCGGATCGACCATCGCAGTCTGGAAGCGCAGGGGATTGCGCTGGAGCCGCAAAGCCAGATCGGAGCGCCGGCCAAACGTATCGAGGTTCGGGGCATCGACAGCGAACGGACCGAGGCCGACCGCGCGGAGATACACCGTGAAATCGCGCGGAGCAATGGCGCGCGCATCATCGCCGATCCTGCCCTTGGGCTGGACGCGATCACGCATCAGCAATCGACCTTCACACGCCGCGACATGGCGAAGTTCGCGCATCGGCATAGCGACGGGATCGACCAGTTCAACGAAGTCACGGGCGCGATACGTAACGCACCCGATCTGGTCGAACTCGGCAAGGACGCTCGCGGCGAGGATCGCTTCACTACCCGCGAGATGATTTCGGCCGAACAGCGCCTGCACCGCGCAGCAGAATCGATGGCGGAACGGGATCGCCATGCGGTGAATGACAGACACCGGCAGTCCGCTTTGGCACGTGCCGAACAGCGCGGCCTAGTCCTGTCCGCGGAGCAGGCCAACGCGCTGGCACAGGTCACGGACGGTCGCGATCTCAGGGTCGTGGTCGGCCATGCCGGAACGGGAAAGAGCGCGATGCTGGGCGTGGCGCGAGAGGTCTGGAAAGCGGCGGGTTACGAGGTTCGGGGCGTTGCCCTATCCGGCATCGCGGCGGAAAATCTCGAAAGCGGATCGGGCATATCGTCCCGCACCATTGCCAGCATGGAACATGGCTGGGGACAGCGCCGCGACCTCCTAACCTCGCGCGATGTGCTTGTCATCGATGAGGCGGGCTTGGTCGGCACGCGCCAGCTGGAGCGGGTGCTGTCCCATGCGGCGGAGGCCGGCGCCAAGGTCGTGCTGGTCGGGGATCCCCAACAGCTGCAAGCCATCGAAGCGGGTGCGGCCTTCCGCTCGATCCATGAGCGTCATGGCGGCGCGGAAATCGGCGAGGTGCGCCGCCAGCGGGAGGACTGGCAGCGGGACGCCACGCACGACCTGGCGACCAGCAAAACCGGCCATGCGCTGGAGGCCTACCGCGCCCGCAGCATGGTGCATGAGGCCCCAACCCGCGCGCAGGCGCGCGGCGATCTGATCGATCACTGGGACCGCGACCGGCAGGTGTCGCCTGACGAAAGCCGGATCATCCTCACCCACACCAACGACGAAGTCCGCGCGCTCAATGAAGCTGCGCGGGAACGGATGCGGGCCGCAGGCGATCTGGGCGATGAGGTGTACCTGACCGTTGAGCGCGGCGAGCGCCACTTTGCCACCGGGGACCGCGTCATGTTCCTGCAAAACGAACGCGGGCTCGGGGTCAAGAACGGCACGCTCGGAACCATCGAACAGGTTAGCGCGCAATCCATGTCGGTACGCACCGACGACGGGCGAAATATCTCATTCGACCTGAAGGACTACAGCAAGATCGACCACGGCTATGCCGCCACCATCCACAAGGCGCAGGGCATGACGGTGGATCGTGCCCATGTCCTGGCGACGCCGGGCATGGACGCCCACAGCAGCTATGTCGCCCTGTCGCGGCACCGCGACGGCGTGGATCTGCATTATGGCCGCGACGATTTTGCCAATCAGGACCGGCTTGCTCGCACCCTGTCGCGAGACCGGGCCAAGGACATGGCCTCGGACTACGACCGTGCCGATCCGTTACAGAGCTACGCCGAGCGGCGCGGGATCACCTTCCGCGAGCGCGTGGCCGAGATCGTGCGCAAGGTCGTGCCGGAAAAGCTGCGCAACATGTTCGACGGCCTTCGCTCTCCTGGAGATATACAAGGCCCGGATGGCAGACGCGGGCCGGAGCGGGAAACCCCGGAAATGGAAAGGGGCGGTACGCCAGCCCTGCGCCGCGAAACCGAAGCGCAGGGAGGGAACGTAGCGGAGGATCCGGATGTAGCATTGCGCAAGGCCCGCACCCGGGCGCTGGTCCGCCATGCCCGCGCGGTGAATGCGATCTTCGAGGTGCAAGAAATGGGCGGCAAGGCGAGCCCCGAGCACGTGAAGGAATTGCAGCACGCCCGCAAGATTCTTGAGGAGCTGCGCCCCCACGGTTCGCACGATGCCGAAGCCGCCTACAAGAAGAACCCGGAACTTGCTCAGGAGGCTGCGTCAGGCAACAATCTCGGCCGCGTTATCCGCGCGCTCCAGTTTGAGACCGAAATCCGCGTCAATCCAACCCGCCTCGCCGACCGCTTCGTGGAGCGCTGGCAGAGGCTCGACCAGACCAGCGAACGCCAATATCAAGCCGGCGACATGTCCGGCTACAGGGCCACGCGATCCGCCATGAGCGACATGGCGCGAGGCCTCGAGCACGATCCGCAGATGGAATCGATCCTCGCCAACCGCAAGATCGAACTCGGCATCTCCTTCGACACAGGCCGCAGGCTCAGCCTCGAACTCGCCTTCAGCCATGGCCTCGACCTCGGCCGAGGCCGTGGGCTCGGGCTCTGACGCGATGCATGTCGTTATCCCACCACGTGCGTTGATCGCCGATCACACCTATTCGCCGCCGCTCGTCCGCCACGCTACGACAACCTGAAAAACGCACTTGCGTGCGAGGCAGTGCTTGTTCTGTCTGGATCACCAACAGTCAGCAAGAGCCAGCGTTTCCATGCCCGAGCCAGACCGGATCATTCGCCTCAAGACCGTGCTGTCCAGGACCGGGCTGTCCAGATCCACCATCTACCGCAAGATTGCCGAGGGCACGTTCCCCGCTCAGCTCAAGATCAGCACCAACGGCGCCGGCTGGCATGAATCCGACATCAATCGCTGGATCGTAGATCCCGTCTCGTGGAGTCCGAAACGTGAATTAGATGAGACCTGATGAGCCCGGTAATCAGAAATCTGAGCAATTCACCGTCTAAGCCATCGCAAGTTTCTGTCCTTTCTGTTCGCTGTCGTATCCAATCGTAAGATGAGTTCATAGCCGAAGTTCCGCTTGAACCTCACCCGAGCAAAAATGCTCGGTATGATCAGCGTTTCCGAAATTTGCTCGATGGGCAACGGCACAACTGCGTGTGCCATGTCGGATTTTGCGGTGCCTTAGGCCACGGTCGTGCGAGATAGCGGTCTCAAATTTTCCTTGCAGGCGAGTCCAGACAAAGCGATCTTACGCCTCGCACGGGTACTTGCCCGTCTGGCCGCGAGGGAAGATCATGAAAGAGAGCTCGCCAATCAAAGCGACAAGGAAGAGAGCAGCGATTTATGCTCGATTCTCAACCGATCTTCAGAATGAGCGGTCGATTGAAGATCAGCTTTCACTTTGTCAAAGCTATGCCGAACGCGAAGGCTTAACGGTTATCAGCACCCATGAAGATCGGGCTCGTTCAGGTGGCTCGGTCATGGGACGCGAAGGCCTTCTGCGGATGTTGGACCAAGCGCGGGAGAAATCCTTTGATGTCGTGATCGTCGAAGCGCTCGATCGCCTCTCTCGCGACATGGAAGATCTGGCCGGTATCCATAAGAGGCTATCTTTTCTGGGGATCGAGATTCGGGCGGTTCACGAAGGCGTCGTCAACACCGTGCTGGTCGGTCTTCGCGGCCTGGTCGGACAACTCTATCGTGAGGACAACGCTCATAAAGTGCGTCGTGGCCAAGCAGGGCGCGTCAAGCAAGGTCTGGCTGGAGGCGGCCTGACATACGGTTATGCCGCGGTCGCGGGAAAAAGCGGCGAACGGGTCATCGTCGAGGCCGAGGCACAAGTGATCCGGCGCATCTTTCAGGAATACGTGGACGGTCGAACGCCTCGTGAAATCGCGCACGATCTCAACAAAGAGAGAGTATCACCTCCGCGAGGGCGCGCATGGAATGCTTCAACTATTAACGGCAACCTTGAGAGGGGGGCCGGCATCTTGCAGAACGAGCTCTATGTAGGGCGCCTCGTCTGGAACAAGGTCAGGATGGTGAAAGATCCCGACTCGGGAAAGCGCCTGTCACGACCGAATCCCAAGAGTGACTGGCAGATAGCTGAAGTGCCGCATCTTGCAATTGTCAGTCCAAAACTGTTCACAGCTGCCCAGCAACGCAAAGGGGAGCGCAGTCACGGTCACCCCAGCCATCAACGTCGGCCTCGTCGGATGCTATCTGGCCTGCTCCGTTGCGGTTCATGCGGTTCGGGCATGGCAACGAATGGGCGCGACAAATCGGGGCGCGTTCGCATTCGCTGCTCGGCAGCGACAGAGAGCGGCACATGTCCTGACGCCAAAACGTTCTATTTGGATTCGGTCGAGAGTGCCGTTCTCAGCGGCCTAAAGGCCGAATTGCGCGCGCCGAAGGTTATTTCGGAATACGTACGCACGTATCTCGAGGAGCGGAAGCGCCTCGCGGCTTCATCAAATGCAAAACGGCAGCGCCTTGAGCAGCGGCTTGGACAATTAAACCGGGAAATCGAACGACTGGTGGATGCGATTGCAAAAGGACATGGCGACCCATCTGTTCTCGGGCCGCGATCGACTGCCTTAGATGCCGAACGAAAGCGGATATCTGAAGAGTTACGGAGTGAACCGCCCACCCCGAAAGAAGTCGCGCTGCATCCGGCCATCCTCAAACGATACGAGGAGCAACTCGGTCGCCTTGAAGAAGCACTAGCGAAAGGGGTCAGTGCTGCCGACGGGGAGGCCGCAGAGGCCATCAGAGAGCTGGTCGACACGGTCACTGTGTTCCGCGATCCAGCGCGCCCAGGTGGTGCAGCCGTGGAGATAGCTGGCCGGCTAAATGCCCTGCTCGGGGAAAAGGCCTATCCGAACCAGGTCAAAGGAGTGTGGGGAAAGGTGGTAGCGGGGGAGGGACTCGAACCCCCGACCCCAGGATTATGATTCCCGTGCTCTAACCAGCTGAGCTACCCCGCCACGGTGTTCGATCAAGGCAAGACCAGCCGAAGCGGGCGCCGGGCCTTGTGAACGGGCGGCATATAAGGAGGCGTCTCCGCCCCTGTCAAGCAAAGCTCGCGGGCCGCAGCGGTTTTCGCACGAGCGGATTCTAGGCGACTCTCCAAGGCCTTGCGAATGTATCCGTCGCTCGCCGAGGGGCACGGGCCGACGCGCGCAGGAGAGAGAGGCAGCTCGGCAATGCAGATCACAAAAGGCTCACTTCGGCTGCACGTTCGGATTGCCGCCGGGGCTGCCGGGCGGCGGAATCACCGGCGTCGTGCCGCCCTCCGGGGTCGGCGCGTGCATCTCCGGATCGACCCCGCTCGGCGGACACAACACGCCGTTGGTCTTCGCCAGCTTGTCGCCGAGCGGCTCGCCGGCGCGGCCGGTGGTGATGCCGTCGGGCGTCGCCGTCGCGCGGACGTTCGGCGCGCAGGCGGCATTCGCGTCGGGGGCCGGTGCCGTCGCCTGCGGCGGCGTGGCCGGCGTCGGGGGCGCCTGGGCGTGGGCCGCAGCCGCGGCCGAGGCCAGTGCGAACGAGAGGAACAAGGATTGCCTGATGCTCATGGCGGGGCAACGCAAACCCCGCGCTCGCGTTCCGCGCGGAGGGCATGGCAAAGCGCCTGCCAGAGTATCTGGCGATCAGCCCTTGCGGTAGCGAATGAGCGAGAAGTGTCCGAGCGGCGGCATCGGCCGGCGCTCGGCCAGCGTGACGCCACCATGCTTCGCGGCCCAGTTCACGAGGCGGGCCCAGGGGAACTCCGGCCGCCAGCCAAGCCGGCGCGCGATCGGCGCGAAGGCGAGCTCGAAGAGGCGGCGCGGGCCGCTCTCGGCGCCGATGTGGTTGACCAGGATCAGCTCGCCGCCGGGCTTCAACACGCGGATGAAATCGTCGAGCGTCGCTTCGGGATCCGGCACCGCGGTGATGACGTATTGCGCGACCACCGCGTCGAAGAAATTGTCGGGAAAAGCGAGATGCTTCGCGTCCATCACCGCAAGCGTCTCGACGTTGAAGAGCTTCAGCTCGCGCACGCGGGCCTGCGCCCGCCGCAGCATCGGCTCGGAGATATCGACGCCGCAGATCTTCGTGGTCCGGGCATAGTCCGACAAAGACAGGCCGGTGCCGACGCCGACGTCGAGAATGCGGCCGCCGATGCGATCGGCTTCCGCGATGGTCGATTGGCGGCCCTGATCGAAGACCTTGCCGAACACCAGATCGTAGATCGGCGCCCAGCGCTCATAGGCCTTTTCGACCCCCGCGCGGTCGATGTCCCCCATGCCCCTGCCCCGAATGATGGATGCCGATCAGCCGCGGACCGGCTCGGCCACGCGCTGCGGCCTGATCACGTTGCCGCCCAAGCTGCTGCTTTCCGCAACAGCGCTCTGGATGAAGCCGCCACCGAGCACGCGGGCGCGGCCGGACGCGGCATCGTAGAACACGCAGGCCTGGCCCGGCGAGACGCCCTCTTCGCCGGCGACGAGCTCGACCTCGTAATGGCCGTCCGCACCGCGCAGCCAGGCCGGCTGCGGCGGCCGCGTCGAGCGCACCCGCACGAACAATTCGAGGCCCTCGCGCGCGGCCGCGTCGAGCGCGCCGTCACCGATCCAATTGACCTCGCGTAGCGTGATGCGATGCGTCCGCAGCGCCTCGCGCGGGCCGACCACGACGCGGCGGGTGGCGACGTCCAGCTTGACGACGTAGAGCGGCGCGCCGGCAGCGATGCCGAGGCCCTTGCGCTGACCGATCGTGTAGTTCGCGATGCCGTGATGCACGCCGAGCACGCGGCCCTGGAGATCGACGATCTCGCCCGGCTCCATGGCGTTCGGGCGCAGCTTGCCGATGATGTCGGTATAGCGGCCGGTGGGCACGAAGCAGATGTCCTGGCTGTCGTGCTTGTCGGCGACCTCCAGGCCGAAGCGGCGCGCGAGCTCGCGCACCTCCGGCTTGGTCATGTCGCCGAGCGGAAAGCGCAGATAATCGAGCTGCTCGCGCGTGGTCGCGAACAGGAAGTAGCTCTGGTCGCGATCGCTGTCCGCCGCGCAAGTGAGCGCGCGCGATCCGTCCGCCAGCCGCCGCGAGGCGACGTAGTGGCCGGTGGCGAGCACGGAGGCGCCGAGCTCGCGCGCGGTCTTCAGGAGATCGCCGAACTTGATCGCCCGGTTGCACTCGATGCACGGCACCGGCGTCTCGCCCGAAGCGTAGCTGGCGGCGAAATTGTCGATCACCGACTCGCGGAAGCGGTCTTCGTAGTCCAGCACGTAATGCGGGATGCCGAGGCGCTCGGCGACGTTGCGGGCATCGTGGATGTCCTGACCGGCGCAGCACGCGCCCTTGCGGTGCGTCGCCGCGCCGTGATCGTAGAGCTGCAGGGTGATGCCGACGACGTCGTAGCCTTCCGACTTCAACAGCGCGGCCGTCACCGACGAGTCCACGCCGCCGGACATGGCGACGACGACCCTGGTGTCTTCGGGACGGCCTTCGAGATCGAGACTGTTGAGCATGATCCGGTCACTGCGATCGCGGCGCCAGGCAACGGGTTCCCGGCGCGGGAACGCCTCGCATGCGCCGTCTTTGCGGATGGCTTGCTTCCGGCGATCTCCGACAGGATGTCCTGATCGGAAACAACACGAAAGCATCTGTCTCTAATATAGGCGCACTTCCTGCGAAGCAATTGCGCCGGTCGCAGATGCCGGCGGCAAATCTTGCCGGCCGGGCAGAAATGGCGAGGACGCGGCGGGGGATCCACGCCGCGATCGATTCCATAAGAAATTGAATTCATTGACTATTTTTGACAGCGCTGGCTTGGCCCGCTCCTTGCTGAACTGCTTCGTCGAGTTCATCGCGAGAGGTTCCAAGGTGTTCAGCGTCACGTCAGACATCCAGGCCGGCACGGCTCTCAAGACCACGGCGCCGAGACAGTCCCGTCAGGACGCTCCGCAGCCGGCCGACAGCTTCTCGGCGCTGGTCGACGCCGCGACTCCGGATCCGTCGACAGCGTCGCCGCCCACCTCCGCGTCGCCGTCACCGCGCGCCGGCAGCGCCTCCACCCCGAGCCGCGAGCCGGCGCGGGCCGGCGACGCCGATCGCACCACCCAGGCCAGGTCGCAGGACAAGCCGGCGGACAAGGCCGACGGCAGCAGTGCGGGCGCCGACGCCAGCGGTCCCGATACCACGGCCGACGCGACCACCGGCACGCCGACCAAGACCGATGCGGCCGGGACCGCCGACGGAAAGACCAGCGACGGCAAGACGGGCGACAAGAAGGACGGCGATCAGGCCGGCACGGATGCGAGCGCTGCAACGACCGCTATAGCCGAGCAGACCGTGGCCGTGCCGACGCCGGTCGCCGTCGCCATCCAGCCCGACATCACCCTCGCCAACCCCGCCACCGGCGATGGCACGGCGGGCGGCGACGGCAAAACCAATGCGCCCGGCGCCACCGCGCCCGTCGGAGCATCCGGTGTTGGCCCGCAGGGCTCGGTCGATGCCGCGGCAGATCTGCTTGCGGCCGCAGCCAAATCCACCGGTGCGGCCAAGGATGCCGACGGAGCCGGATCCGCCGCGGCGGCGCCCGAGACGGCAACGGCGGCCTCCGGCGACGCTGCCGCATCTGCCGATCAGACCTTCACCGCCGCGCTCGATGCGGCCGTTCCCGGCGGCACCAAGACGACGGGCAAGCCGGGCACCCAGACCAAGACGGGGCTCGCCGACGGCGCAGCCGGCAAGGTCACCGAACCGGGCAATGGCGACGTCCAGGCCGCTCAGCAGCCGGGCCATGGCGCCCTCGCCCAACAGCCCGCTGTTGCAGCCAAGCCGGACTCCGTCGAGGCCGGCGACGGGAAGGCGAATGGCAACGTGCAGGCACCAGCCTCACATGATCGCAACGCCGCGCCGACGACCAGCCCGACCAACGCGCCGGCGCCCGACCCGAGCGCACAGGCCACGGCCGCCGTGCAGCCCCAGCTGTCGACGCCGGCCGTATCGACCAGCCAGATCACCTCGGCCAACCTGACCGCGACAGCCGCCACGGCGGCCGCTGTGCCGCTGCACGGGCTTGCCGTCGAGATCGCAGCCTCCGCGCTCAACGGCAAGAGCCGCTTCGAGATCAGGCTGGATCCGGCAGAGCTCGGCCGCATCGACGTCCGGATCGACGTCGACCGCAACGGCCAGGTGACCTCGCATCTGCGGGTCGAGAAGCCGGAGACGCTGGCGATGCTGCAGCAGACGGCGCCGCAGCTGCAGCAGGCGCTGCAGGACGCCGGCCTCAAGAGCAACAACAGCGGATTGCAGTTCTCGCTCCGCGACCAGAACTCGTCCGGCCAGAACGGCGGCGATTATCAACAGAATGGCAACGCACAACGCCTGATCGTGACCGAGGACGAAAACGTCCCGGTCCAGCTCGCCGGCCGGTCCTATGGACGGATGTTCGGCGCGCAAGGCGGCGTGGATATCAGGGTTTAACAGGAGGCTTCCATGGCAATCGGCGACGCAATCACGTCAAGCCCGCCAGTCTCGGGCACGACCAACACCAATTCGTCATCCGGAAACAGCAACCTCGGCTCGAGCGCGGGCTCGACGATTGCAGGCAACTTCCAGACCTTCCTGACGCTGCTGACGACGCAGCTGCAGAACCAGAATCCGCTGGATCCGCTCGACACCAACCAGTTCACGCAGCAGCTCGTGCAGTTTGCCGGCGTCGAGCAGCAGCTCAAGACCAACGACCAGCTCGCATCGCTGCTCACGATGCAGCAGACGGCACAGGCGACCCAGGCGCTGGCCTTCGTCGGCAAGACCGCGGTCGTCGCCGGCGACACCACCAGCCTGTCCAGTGGAAAGGCGAGCTGGGGCCTCACCATCCCCAAGAACTGCAATCTGACGGTCAACATCATCAACAAGGCCGGGCAGACCGTCTTCACCGGCAAATATACGGCCAACGCTGGTGACAACCAGACCTACAGCTGGAATGGTCAGGGCAATGACGGCACGCAATGGCCGGATGGACAGTACAAGATCACGACGGTGGCGACCGACGCCACCAACGGCAATCCGGTTGCGATCAAGACCCAGGTCCAGGGCGCGGTGTCCTCGGTCGACCTGACCCAGCAGCCGCCATTGCTGACGATCGGCGGCCAGACCTACACGGTCAACCAGATCCGGCAGATCGTCGGCTAGCCCCCAAGCAACCGGCTCCTGAGACCGCGGATGCGCCTGCAGCTGAGCTTGAACATCAAGCTCTGCTGCCGCGACGACACGTCAGCGTAAGCGCCGGAAATTCTTAACCAATCATTTACCACGATTCCGCTCCCGGGGCGTCTCGCCACCGGAAGTGGCGGCGTTCGCGCACATCGCCGGATTCGCGCCCTTGGCTTAGGCAAATTTTAAGCGAGGCGGCGTAGGGTCTTACCGTGAGTTCAGTGGTTAAGAGTTTGTGAGTACGCCATGACAGAACCCCATCGCCCGAGGGTGAAATACGTCATCGGGCCTGACGGCAGCCCGCTCACCATCGCGGATTTGCCTGCCCCAGGCACCAAGAGGTGGGTCATTCGCCGGAAGGCGGAAGTCGTTGCCGCCGTTCGCGGCGGCTTGCTATCCCTCGAGGAAGCGTGCAGCCGCTACACCCTGACCGTCGACGAATTCCTGTCGTGGCAGTTCTCGATCGACCAGCACGGTCTGGCCGGCCTGCGCACCACCCGAATTCAGCAATATCGCCAATAGATCGTTACCGACGCGACTGGACTTCTTCGAAAATCGGCTTGGCCCTGCCAAGCCGATTTTTTGCATGTCTACACTTTGTTAGGACCCTTTAACCACCGTTAACCATATCGAAACCTTCCCATAGGCAATAATTGCCCAGTGGTTCGTTTCAACCTCCGCAACCCGTCCCGCGAATGGCGGGGGCAGCGGCTGACATCGGATCGCCACCTGGAATGCGGGTGTTGGTGAAGGTTAAGGATTGAATTTCGCGATCTATGCAACCGGCCGTAAAGGCCCGCGAAGCTCAAATCACCTTTCAGCAGCCACCCGTCGAAATGCCGAACTATGGGGCAGTTGCTTGCAAGGTCTCTTGGACTTTCTGAAGGGTTTGGGCGCCGCGCGGCTCACCGCCATGATCGCAGTCACCGCTGCTCTGATCGGCTTCTTCGGTTTCGTCATCATGCGCGTGACGGCGCCGCAGATGACCACCCTCTTCACCGACCTGACCATGGAAGACTCCTCCAGCATCATCAAGGATCTGGAGCGGCAGGGCATCGCCTTCGAGATCCGCAATGAAGGCAGCGTGATCCTGGTGCCGAAGGACAAGGTCACCCGGCTACGCATGAAGCTCGCCGAGGGCGGCCTGCCCAAGGGCGGTGGCATCGGCTACGAGATCTTCGACAAGTCGGACGCGCTGGGCACCACGAGCTTCGTCCAGAACATCAACCATCTCCGCGCGCTCGAGGGCGAGCTCGCCCGCACCATCCGCGCCATCGACCGCGTCCAGGCGGCGCGCGTCCATCTCGTCCTGCCGGAGCGGCCGCTGTTCTCGCGCGAGACCCCGGAGCCGTCCGCCTCGATCGTCGTGCGCGTGCGCGGCACCCTCGAGCCGGCGCAGATCCGCGCCATCCGCCACCTCGTCGCTTCCGCCGTCAACGGCCTGAAGCCGCAGCGGGTGTCGATCGTCGACGAGGCCGGACAGCTGCTCGCCGACGGCACCCAGACCGACATCGACCAGCAGGTCGGCGACGAGCGCCGCAACGCCTTCGAGAAGCGGATGCGCAAGCAGGTCGAGGACATCGTCTCCTCGGTCGTCGGTGCGGGCCGCGCCCGCGTCCAGCTCTCCGCCGACTTCGACTTCAACCGCATCACCCAGACCTCCGACCGCTACGATCCGGAAGGCCGCGTGCTGCGCTCGAGCCAGACCCGCGAAGAGCAGTCGGCGACCAACGAGAGTAACGGCCAGGTTACGGTCAACAACGAGCTGCCGGGCAACCAGCAGAACCAGCCGCCGCAGCAGCCGCGGGACCAGAGCAAAAAGACCGAAGAGACCAACAATTACGAGATCTCCCGGACCACCAAGACGGAGGTCACCGAGGCCGGACGGGTCAACCGCATCTCGGTCGCGGTGCTGGTCGACGGCGCCTACTCCAAGAACGAAAAGGGCGAGCTGGTCTATCAGGAGCGCAGCAAGGACGAGCTCGACCGCATCGCCGCGCTGGTCCGCTCCGCAATCGGCTTCGACCAGAAGCGCGGCGACCAGGTCGAGGTGGTCAACCTGAAGTTCGCCGACGCTCCCACGGTGCCGCAGATCAACGAGCCCACCGGCTTTCTCGGCATGCTCCACTTCACCAAGGATGACGTCATGTACGTCATCGAGCTCGCGGTGATGATGCTGCTCGGCATTGTCGTCGTGTTCATGGTGGTGCGGCCGCTGGTGAAGAAGATCATTGCCACCGAAGAGGTCGCCGCCCTGGGCGGCGGCCTGCCGGCGCTCACCGACGAAACCGTCCAGGCAGCCGCTCACGCCCAGCAGACCGCCAGCCTGATCGACGTCGCCCAGGTCCAGGGCCAGGTCCACGCCCAGTCCGTCCACCGGGTGGGCGAGCTGGCCGACCGCAACCCGGGCGAAGCCGCCGCCATCATCCGCCAGTGGCTCGCCGAGCCGCAGCAGAACTGATCCCACCGACGTGAACCGCCTGAACTGAAAAGAACGTAGACGCCATGTCGCTGCCGCAGACCCAGAACGCCAACGCCAACAACAACGACATTTCCACGGTGATCGCGACGCTGGCGAGCCGCCAGGCGCAGCGCCCGAAGACCGAGCCCTTGAGCGGCCCGCGGCGCGCTGCCGTGATGATGCTCGCGCTCGGCGAGCAGTATGGCGGCAAGATCTGGCAGCAGCTCGATGACGACGAGGTGCGTGAACTGTCGCTCGCGATGTCGACGCTGGGAACCATCGAAGCCGACGTCGTCGAGGACCTGATGCTCGAATTCGTCTCGCGCATGTCTGCTTCCGGCGCGCTGATGGGCAATTTCGACGCCACCGAGCGGCTGCTGCAGCAATATCTGCCGCCGGAGCGCGTCAACGGCATCATGGATGAGATCCGCGGCCCCGCCGGCCGCAACATGTGGGAGAAGCTCTCCAACGTCCAGGAAGAGGTGCTCGCCAACTACCTCAAGAACGAATATCCGCAGACCATCGCGGTCGTGCTGTCCAAGCTGAAGCCGGAGCATGCCGCGCGCGTGCTTGCGATCCTGCCCGAGGACATGGCACTCGACGTGATCGGCCGCATGCTCCGCATGGAAGCGGTGCAGAAGGAGGTCATCGAGCGGGTGGAGCAGACCTTGCGCACCGAATTCATGTCGAACCTGTCGCAGACCCGCCGCCGCGACGCCCACGAGGTCATGGCCGAGATCTTCAACAATTTCGACCGCCAGACCGAGACCCGCTTCATCACCTCGCTGGAGGAAGATAACCGGGAGTCAGCCGAGCGTATCAAGGCGCTGATGTTCACCTTCGACGACCTGATCAAGCTCGATTCCGCCTCGGCGCAGACGCTGCTGCGCAATGTCGACAAAGACAAGCTCGGCGTGGCGCTCAAGAGCGCCAACGAGGAGGTGCGCAACTTCTTCTTCGGCAACATGTCGTCGCGCGCCGCCAAGATGCTGCAGGACGACATGGCCGCCATGGGACCGGTGCGGCTGCGCGACGTCGACGAGGCGCAGGCCCTGCTCGTCAATCTCGCCAAGGATCTCGCCGCCAAGGGCGAGATCATGCTCAGCAAGAACCGCGCCGACGACGAACTGGTGTATTGATGGCTCAGCCCGCGAAATTCCTGTTCGATACCGACTTCGCCGCGCCGGAGAAGACGACGCGGGAGCGTGCGGCCACGTCCGCCGAGATCGCACAGAAGGTCGCGGCCGCCGAAGCCGCCGCCTACCGCAACGGCTACGAGGCGGCGCAGCGCGAAGCCAAGGTCGAAGCCGACCGCCGCGTCGCGTCGGCGCTGGAGCAGATCAACATCCAATTGCAGGGCATCTCCGCCCGCTTCGAAGGCATCGAGCAGCGGATGGAAACTGAGGCCGTCGATGTGGCGGTCGCCGTCGCCCGCAAGCTGTGCGCGGCGCTGATCGAGGCGGAGCCGCTCGGCGAGATCATCGGCCTCGTGCACGACTGCTTCGCGCATCTGGTCGCCACGCCGCACCTCGTGCTGCGCATCAACGAGACGCTGTACGAGCTCGCCCGCGAGAAGATCGAGAAGCTCGCCAAGCAGAGCGGCTTCGAGGGACGCCTCGTGATCCTCGCCGAGCCGGAGATCGCGACCGGCGACTGCCGCATCGAGTGGGCCGATGGCGGCGTGGTGCTGGAGCGCGCTGCGATCGACGCCAAGATCAACGAGCTGGTCGGACGCTACATGGCGTCCAGGAAGAACTAGGCCGCTGTGGCGGCCGAAGGAGTTTAAGTCATGAGCGACAACGAGATCCCGCTTCCCGACCTCAATTCCGCGGACGCACCTCCGTTGGGCGGGGACGTCGGCTACAACGAAGAAGAGCATGCCGCGCGCATCGCGGCCGACCTCGAGGCGGTGTTCGACGTCCCGGTTCAGGTCTCGGCCGTGCTCGGCCGCTCGAAGATGGATGTTGGCGAGCTCCTGAAGCTCGGGCCCGGCACTGTGCTCGAGCTCGACCGCAAGGTCGGCGAGGCGATCGACATCTACGTCAACAACCGGCTCGTGGCACGCGGCGAGGTGGTTCTGGTCGAAGACAAGCTCGGCGTGACGATGACCGAAATCATCAAGTCCGACCGCAACTGACAGGCATGACCTGCGTGCCGATCGAGAGCGGCGCGACCGAATAGGAGACCAACATGCGGCTTCTCATCGTCGGAACGCTGAAGGGCCAGTTGACGACGGCCACCAAGATCGCCATGGAGAACGGCGCCACCGTCACCCATGCCGAGGACAACGAGCAGGCGATGCGCGTGCTGCGCGGCGGCAAGGGCGCCGACCTGCTGCTGGTCGACGTCGCGCTCGACATCCGCGACCTGGTGATGCGGCTCGACGCCGAGCACATCCACGTGCCGATCGTCGCCTGCGGCATCACCAGTGATGCACGCGCCGCGGTCGCCGCCATCCATGCCGGCGCCAAGGAATACATTCCGCTGCCGCCGGATCCCGAGCTGATCGCGGCGGTGCTCGCCGCCGTCGCCAACGATTCGCGCGACCTCGTCTATCGCGACGAGGCGATGGCCAAGGTGATCAAGCTCGCCCAACAGATCGCCGGCTCCGACGCCTCGGTGATGATCACCGGCGAGTCCGGCACCGGCAAGGAGGTGCTGGCGCGCTACGTCCACACCCGCTCGGCCCGCGCCAAGCGTCCCTTCATCTCGATCAACTGCGCCGCGATCCCTGAGCATCTGCTGGAATCCGAGCTGTTCGGCCACGAGAAGGGCGCCTTCACCGGCGCGGTCGCGCGCCGCATCGGCAAGTTCGAGGAGGCCAATGGCGGCACCCTGCTGCTCGACGAAATCTCGGAAATGGACGTGCGGCTGCAGTCCAAGCTGCTGCGCGCCATCCAGGAGCGCGTGATCGACCGCGTCGGCGGCACCCGCCCGGTGCCGGTCGATATCCGCATCATCGCGACCTCCAACCGCAACCTTGCCGACGCCGTTCGCGAGGGCACGTTCCGCGAGGACCTGCTGTTCCGCCTCAACGTCGTCAACCTGAAGATCCCGCCGCTGCGCGAACGCCCCGCCGACATTCTCGAGCTGGCGCAGCATTTCGCGCGCAAATACTCCGATGCCAATGCCGTGCCGCTGCGGCCGATCTCGGCGGAAGCCAAGCGCATCCTCACCACCAATCGCTGGCCGGGGAACGTGCGCGAGCTGGAGAACACGATGCATCGCGCGGTGCTGATGGCGCAGGGCGACGAGATCGGGCCGGATGCCATCCTCACGCCGGACGGCACCCGTCTCGACATCGGCAAGACCCAGCCTGCCGTCGCGCATGCTACGATGGCCGCGGAACAGGTCACACGCGCTTTGGTCGGCCGCACGGTCGCCGATGTCGAACGTGACCTGATCCTGGAGACCCTGAAGCACTGCCTGGGCAACCGGACACATGCGGCCAATATCTTGGGCATCTCGATCCGCACGTTGCGCAACAAACTCAACGAATATGCCGACGGCGGCGTGCCGATCCCGCCGCCAGGCTCCGGCGACACGCCGCGCGTGCCGAGCGCCGTATAATCTGCCCATCCGGATCGTTCTCGGCGGCGCGCTGGCCCTCGGCGCGCCGCTTGCCGTTTCGCCGGCTGATGCCGCAACGCGCGGCGTGCTGTCCGGCTGCTGGGAGCAGACGTCGCACGCACCGCTCGTCAATCCGTCGTCGGGTCAGGAATGGGGCGCCCGGAGCTGGTGCTTCGCAGGCAAGGGCAAGCTGATCTCGCGAACGATCGCCTGTGGCAGGGAGGGCTGCGACGGCTGGGACAATGAACGCAGCTATCGCTGGCGGCCGCCCACCCTCTCGTTGTCCGATGCCGAGACGTCGCCGGATGGCGGGCGCATCAAAGTGTGGCGCCGCTGCCGCGTGCAGTTTCTGACCGACGATTGGATGCAGCTACAGGACTGTCAGCAGTCCCCGGATCCGTGGGTTCGCGAGAACACGCCGGCGCGTCGTCGCCGGGCACCACCTCACGAATAGTTCGGCGCCTCGGGATTGCGGAAAATGTGAATGGGATCGCCGGGCGTGAACTCGCGTTGCGTCAGCACGGCATAGGCATAGAGCGCGAGATACAGGATCGCGACGGTGCCGATCACGTAGAGCGCCCAGGTTCCGATCCGTTTCATCAGCTCCGCCGCAAACACCGCCTCAAGGCCGCGGTGCTTTTACGGCGTTCAGCTTCGGGACGCCACCCTGCGACCAACCGCCGCTCACCCCCTACGGCACGTCCTGCGGATCGGCCCCGCCGAGGGGGCCAAGTCGGGCGATGTCCGCGTCGCGGTCGACGTGCACATAGCCGCCATGCCAATACGCCAGGGCTGCCGCTTGCGGCGCCACCTCGACATGCACCACGCGGCCGATCACGATGCCATGGGAATGCCGCTCGATGATCTCCTCGACCTCGCAGTCCAGCGCGGCGAGCGCCCCGACCAGGAGCGGCACGCCCGTCACGTGCTTGCGCCACTCGGCGCCGGCGAACCGCTCGGCGCCTCTGAGACCGCCTTTACCCGAGAACCGCTCGGCCACGCCGATCTGGTCCGCGGCGAGCAGATTGGCGCCGAAAACACGCTCCCGCTGCAGGATCGGCCAGGACGAGGCGTTCCGATTGAGGCTCACGATCACGGACGCCGGCTCGATCGAGAGCGATGACAGCGAACTCACCGTCATGCCGGTGACCTCATCGCCGCGCCCCACGGTGATCACGCTCACGCCCCCGACCAGTTGGCGCATCGCGGAGCGGAAATCGGGCTGAAGCGCGGTGACGTCGGGCATGAGGCGGACGATGGAGTTCATTGCGATATTATCTCCTAACCCGTCGTGCCCGGTCCGAGCAACTGGCCCAGGATCGAGCCTTCCAGCGCCGCAAGCTCCGCAGAGCCGCGCTGGCGCGGGCGCGGCAGATCGACCCTGATGTCCTCGGCGATCCGGCCATTCTCGATGACCAGAACCCGGTCGGCCAGGGCCACGGCTTCCGCCACGTCATGGGTGACCAGGATTGCGGTGAAGGTTTGATCGGCCCAGACCCGCTCCAGCAGCCGCTGCATCGCGATCCGCGTCAACGCATCGAGGGCGCCGAGCGGCTCGTCGAACGCCAGCAGGCGCGGACCGCTGACGAGCGCGCGCGCCAGCGCGACGCGCTGCTTCTGGCCGCCGGACAGCACCGCCGGCCATTGGTCGCGCTTGTCGGCGAGACCCACTTCCTCCAGCGCCTGCCGCGCGCGCTCATGCGCGCCGGCGGCCTTGCGCTCGCGGCCGAGGCCGACCTCGACATTGCCGAGCACCCGCGCCCACGGCAGCAGCCGCGGTTCCTGGAACATGACGCGGACGTCCTCGGGCCGCGCCGCGGCTTCACCGAAGCTGATGCTGCCCGACGTCGGCTTGTCCAGACCTGCGATCAGGCGGAGCAGCGTGCTCTTGCCGCAGCCACTCTGACCGACGATCGCGACGAACTGACCGGCCGGAATCTCGAGATCGATGCCGCGCAGCACCTCGTTGTCGCCGAACGCCTTGCGAAGGTCGCGGATCACCAGCGGCAGGCCGCGCGTCTCGGGTTTGGCCGGGGTCACGCCTGGCTTCCTCGCGTGGCGGAAGGCCTCAGCCTGCCCGATCACGTCAGCGCCGTCGATCGCCTCGGCGCCGGACACGGGAATTCGGAGCGCTTGCTGCATTTACGAACCTCAATGTTTGCTGAAGGCCGGATGCCAGGACAGCGTCATCCGTTCCAGCACCCGCGAAGCGCTGTCGGCGACCTTGCCCAGCAGGGCGTAGATCAGGATGGAGAGCACGACGACGTCGATCTGCATGAACTCGCGCGCCTGCATCGCCATGTAGCCGAGGCCTGAAGAGGCCGCGATCGTCTCGGCGACAATCAAGGTGAGCCACATGATGCCGAGCGCGAAGCGCAGGCCGACGAAGATCGACGGCAGCGCGCCGGGGAAGATCACGCGGCGAAACAGCTCGCCGTCGGTCATGCCGTAGACGCGGCCCATTTCAATGAGTTGCGGATCGACGGTGCGAATCCCGTGCAGCGTGTTGAGGTAGACGGGGAAGAACACGCCGAGGGCCACCAGGAACAGTTTTGCGCTCTCGTCGATGCCGAACCACAGGATGACCAGCGGGATCAGCGCCAGATGTGGCACGTTGCGCACCATTTGCAAGGTGGTGTCGGTAAGCTTCGCCGACAGCTGCGACAGGCCGTTGGCGAGCCCGAAGGCGAAGCCGATGCTGCCGCCGATCAAAAAGCCGATCGAGGCGCGCCAGAAGCTGACCCAGATGTTGCGGCCGAGCTCACCCGACCACAGCAGCTTCCACCCGGCGCGCGCGACGTCGCTCGGCGCCGGCAGCACCCGCGGCGACACCAGGCCGGCGAGAGAGGCCGCCTGCCAGATCAGGATGATCGCGAGCGGCACCAGCCAGGGGATCAGCGCATCCGCGCTCGGCACCGCGAGCTTGCGGACCTTGGGAAGGCTTTCGATCAGGCTCATGACTGCGAGGCTCTCTGCAACGGACGATGCTCGTTGGCGATGGTCTCACCGAATGGGCCGGTGTTGGTGCGCAGTTTGGTCACGTTGCCGGCCTGCTCCGACACGTTCAGCCCAAGCTTGGGAAACACCAGCTCGGCGAAGCGATAGGCTTCCTCGAGATGCGGGTAGCCGGAGAGGATGAAGGTATCGATGCCGAGATCCTGATACTCGCGGATGCGAGCCGCGACCGTGTCGGGATCGCCGACCAGCGCGGTCCCGGCGCCGCCGCGGACGAGGCCGACGCCGGCCCACAGGTTCGGGCTGATCTCGAGCTTGTCGCGCCGGCCGCCGTGGAGCTGCGACATGCGCTGCTGGCCGACCGAATCCATCCGCGCAAAAATCTTCTGTGCCGAGGCGATGGTGTCGTCGGTGACGTGCTTGATGAGGTCGTCGGCGGCCGCCCACGCCTCCGCGTTGGTCTCGCGCACGATCACGTGCAGGCGGATGCCGAACGACAGCTTGCGGCCACGGCTGTCGGCGACGGCTCTCACCTTGGCGATCTTCGCCGCGACATCTGCCGGCGGCTCGCCCCAGGTAAGATACTTCTCGACCGTATCGACGGCGACGTCGATGCCGGCATCCGACGAGCCACCGAAGAACAGCGGCGGGCGTGGCGACTGCACCGGTGGGAACAGCAGCCGGCCATCCTCGACCTTGATGTGCTTGCCGGCGAAGTTGACGGCTTCGCCTTCGAGCAGCGCGTTGTAGACGGTGAGAAACTCGCGGGTGACCTCGTAGCGCTCCTCATGCGACAGGAAGACGCCGTCGCCCTTGTTTTCGACCGGATCGCCGCCGGTGACGACGTTGACCAGCAGGCGTCCGTTGGTGACGCGGTCCAGCGTCGCAGTCATGCGCGCGGCCACGGCCGGCGATTGCAGACCCGGACGCACCGCGACGAGATAGCGCAGCTTCTCGGTGAAAGGCGCCACGGCCGACGCCACGATCCAGGAATCCTCGCAGCTGCGCCCCGTCGGGATCAGCACGCCGAAATAGCCGAGCTGGTCGGCGGCCTGCGCGACCTGGCGCAGATAGTTGAAGTTGACCTCGCGGCCGCCTTGCGAGGTGCCGAGATAGCGGCCGTCGCCATGGGTCGGCAGGAACCACAGCACATTGGGCTTCGAAGCATTGCTCATGTCGTTCTCTTTCGGATCGTGTCGCAGGCGAGCGTCAGGTGAACGGCATCCACTTCCAGACGATGTCGGCGACGTTGACTTGTTTCGGGATGAGCCCAACCCGGGCGAAGCGGTCGGCGACGGCCTGCTGGCTCTTGATGACCTCGTCGTCGATCGGCACGACGCTATAGACCGAGCGGTCGACGAAGCGCTTGACCGCCTCAAGATCGACGCCGGTGGCCTCGGCCTGGGCCTTGGCGACCTCCTCGTGATGGCTGTTGGCCCACACGCCCTCCGCGGCGAAGGCGGCGTTCAGCCTGGCCACCACGGCCGGGTACTTTTCGACGAAGTCGGAGCCGACGATGTAGAACGAGTTCGGCTTGTGCACGTCCTTGTCCCACGCGATCACCCGCGCATTCTCCTTGAGCTCGGCGAGCGCGAGATACGGATCCCAAATCGACCAGGCGTCGACCGAGCCCTTGACGAAGGCGGCGGTGGCATCGGCGGGCGCGAGCGGCGCCGGCGTGATGTCGGTCCAGGACAGGCCCGCCTTCTCCAGCGCGGCAACCAGGAGATTGTGCGCGCTCGAGCCCTTGCCGAAGGCGACGCGCTTACCCTTGAGATCGGCGAGCGACTTGATCGGCGAGTCCTTGGGCACGATGATCGCCTGGCTGCTGCCGTTCTGCTTGACGGCCGCCGCGTAGCGGATCTTGGCACTGGCGGCCTGCGCGAAGATCGGCGGCGCGTCGCCGACATAGCCGAAATCGACGCTGCCGACATTGATGGCCTCCAGCAGCGGCGGACCGAACTGGAAGTCGACCCAGACGATGTCGATGCCGACAGGCTTGAACGTGTCCTCGATGGTGCGGCGCGCCTTCACGGCCGGGAAGAAGCCGCCCTTCTGGGTGCCGATCCGGATCTCCTTCGGCTTGTCCTCGGCGCGCAGCGGCGTCGCAGAGGCCATCACCGCAGCCGATGCCAACGACAGTTTCAGAAAATCACGCCGCTTCATTGCCCTCTCCGATCACCCTTGTGCATCTACGTTGATGCGATGCACAGGATGATGGTGGCGGGCGAAACGCGTGTCGAGCACCCCTGGAAAATAGTGATGCCGGTCCTCTCGGCTCACGACCAGAGGGGATGATCGTATCGAGGCCCCCACGCAAAGCAGCGAGAATTTCTCGCAAGCAAAGATGCGATCACGCGTCTTCACGGCCCATCAACCAAGATCTCGGTGGGACCGGCGCGACTCCGCTCTGGCGGTGCGCCGGTGTGCGCGAGGTTCCGCCCGCTTGATCCAGGTCAACGCCGGTTTCCGGAGCTTTCTTAAACATAAGATTAGGCGCGGCCCGGATGCCGCAATCCCTCCTGAACCTCCCCTAGCAGAGAATTCTCTCATGTCGCTCGTTGGCAGCGATGCGAACGCGCATGCGCGTCGCAGACGCATGGAAATTTTTGCCTTCCTGTTTCTCACCGCCGTGCTGATGCCCGCGCTCGCGGTCGCCACCGTCGGCTCCTACGGGCTCACGGTGTGGGTCTACCAGATGATGGTCGGGCCGCCCGGCCCGCCTGCTGCGCATTGATTGGAACGACCACGCCTATGCTCTCCCACCGCACCTCCCTCGACCGCCGCGCGCTGATCACCGGCCGTGTCCTCACCGCCGATCCCGTCGTCGCGCCGGCCAAGGGCGAGATCGCCAGCATCATCGTGCAGACCCGCCCCGAGCAGCTCGATCGCGTCGAAGCCGACATCCTCGCGCTGTCCGGCTGCGAGATCCACGGCCGCGACGAGCGCGGCAAGCTGATCGTGGTCGTCGATGCGCCCGATGCCGGCGCGCTCGGCGCCACCATGAACCGGATCGGACTGCTGCCGCACGTGCACTCCGCCTGCCTCGTCTTCCACGCCATCGACGCCGGCTAATCACACGAGACTCCAATGACCGACATGAAGATCGATCGCCGCCAGATGCTGAAGCTGGAGGCCGCCGCGATTGCCGCGGCCGCCGCCGGCATGCCGAGCGCCTCGCTCGCGGCAAACCTCGTCACCGAGCGCGAAGCCTCCGAGTTGAAATGGGACAAGGCCGCCTGCCGCTTCTGCGGCACCGGCTGCAGCGTGATGGTCGCGACCAAGGACAACCGGGTCGTCGCCACCCATGGCGACATCAAGGCCGAGGTCAATCGCGGCCTGAACTGCGTCAAGGGCTACTTTCTCTCGAAGATCATGTACGGCCATGATCGCCTGACGCATCCGATGCTGCGCAAGACGAACGGCAAGTACGACAAGAACGGCGAGTTCACCCCCGTCTCCTGGGACGAAGCCTTCGACGTCATGGCCGCGAAGTACAAGGAGGCGCTGAAGAAGCGCGGGCCTTCCGGCGTCGGCATGTTCGGCTCCGGACAGTGGACGATCTGGGAAGGCTATGCGGCCTCGAAGCTGTTCAAGGCCGGCTTCCGCTCCAACAACATCGATCCGAATGCGCGGCACTGCATGGCCTCGGCCGTCGCCGGCATGATGCGCACCTTCGGTATCGACGAGCCGCCCGGCTGCTACGACGACATCGAGGCCACCGACGCGTTCGTGCTGTGGGGCTCCAACATGGCGGAGATGCATCCGATCCTATGGAGCCGCGTCACCGACCGCAGGCTGTCGGCGCCGCATGTCAAGGTCGCCGTGCTCTCGACCTTCGAGCACCGCTCGTTCGACCTCGCCGACATCGGCATGGTGTTCAAGCCGCAGACCGATCTCTATCTCCTCAATGCGATCGCCAACCACATCATCAAGACCGGCCGCGTCAACAAGGAGTTCGTCCAGGCGCATACGGTGTTCAAGAAGGGCCAGACCGACATCGGCTACGGCCTGCGGCCCGAGCATCCGCTGGAGAAGAAGGCGACCGGCCGCACCAAGGCCAATGACGCCACCGACATCTCGTTCGACGATTATGCCAAGTTCGTCTCCGACTACACGCTGGAGAAGGCCGCCGAGATGTCCGGCGTGCCGCTGAACCGGCTGGAGGCGCTGGCCGAGCTCTATGCCGATCCGAAGACCAAGGTGGTCTCGTTCTGGACCATGGGCTTCAACCAGCACACCCGCGGCGTCTGGTGCAACAACCTCGTCTACAACATCCACCTCCTGACCGGAAAGATCAGCGAGCCCGGCAACAGCCCGTTCTCGCTGACCGGCCAGCCCTCGGCCTGCGGCACCGCGCGCGAGGTCGGCACCTTCTCGCACCGCCTGCCCGCCGACATGGTCGTCACCAACAAGGAGCACCGCACCAAGGCCGAGCACATCTGGCAGTTGCCGGAAGGCACGATCCCCGACAAGCCGGGCTATCACGCCGTGCTGCAGAGCCGGATGCTGAAGGACGGCCTGCTCAACGCCTATTGGGTACAGGTCAACAACAATCTGCAGGCCGGCCCCAACGCGAACGAGGAGACCTATCCGGGCTTCCGCAATCCGGACAATTTCATCGTCGTCTCCGACGCCTATCCGTCCGTCACCGCGCTCGCCGCCGATCTGATCCTGCCGACCGCGATGTGGGTGGAGAAGGAAGGCGCCTATGGCAATGCCGAGCGCCGCACCCAGTTCTGGCACCAGCTCGTGTCGGCACCCGGCGAGGCACGCTCGGATCTCTGGCAGCTCATGGAGTTCTCCAAGCGCTTCAAGATCGAGGAGGTCTGGACCGAGGAGCTGATCGCCAAGAAGCCCGACGTGCGCGGCAAGACGCTGTTCGACGTGCTCTACAAGAACGGCCAGGTCGACAAGTTCCCGCTCGACCAGATCGAGCCGGGCTACGCCAACGACGAGTCCAAGGCGTTCGGCTTCTACGTCCACAAGGGCCTGTTCGAGGAATACGCCTCCTTCGGACGCGGCCACGGCCACGACCTGGCGCCGTTCGAGGCCTATCACAAGGAGCGTGGCCTGCGCTGGCCGGTGGTCGACGGCAAGGAGACGCGCTGGCGCTTCCGCGAGGGCTCCGATCCTTACGTCAAGGCCGGCACCGGCGTGCAGTTCTACGGCTTCCCCGACGGCAAGGCGCGCATCTTCGCTTTGCCCTACGAGCCGCCGGCGGAATCGCCCGACAAGGACTACCCGTTCTGGCTGTCGACGGGCCGCGTAGTCGAGCATTGGCATTCCGGCACGATGACGCGCCGCGTGCCCGAGCTCTACAAGGCCTTCCCCGAAGCCGTCTGCTTCATGCATCCGGACGATGCGCAGGAAGCCAACCTGCGGCGCGGCGACGAGGTCAAGGTCGCCTCGCGACGCGGCTTTATCCGCGCCCGCGTCGAGACCCGCGGCCGCGACAAGCCGCCGCGCGGGCTCGTGTTCGTGCCGTGGTTCGACGAGTCGAAGCTGATCAACAAGGTGACGCTCGACGCCACCGATCCGATCTCGCTGCAGACCGACTACAAGAAATGCGCCGTGCGCATCGAGCGGGTGTGACGATCATGATCAGGAAACTTGCCATGATGCTGGTCGCGGCCAGCGTTGCAGGCGGGTCGAGCGCGCTGCTCGCCCAGAGCGTCAGCTCGTCCCTGCGCGGTCCCGCGCCGCTCAACGACGAAGGCCCGGCGCCGCCGATGCAGCCGATGAAGAACACCGCCGAGAAGGAGGTCCGCAACTATCCGGAGCAGCCGCCGGTGATTCCGCATGCCATCGACGGCTATCAGGTCGACATGCAGGGCAACAAATGCCTGTCCTGCCATGCCCGTGCGCGCACCGCGGAGTCGAAGGCGCCGATGCTGTCGATCACCCACTTCATGGATCGCGACGGCCAGTTCCTGGCCTCGGTGTCACCGCGCCGCTTCTTCTGCACCCAGTGCCACGTGCCGCAGAGCGTCGCCAACCCGCCGGTCAGCAACGACTTCGTCGACATCGACACGCTGCTGGCGCACGACAGGCCGGGTGGCAAGCGATGAGCAGCGCCGACATCCCGGAGGGCGCCAAAGCGCCCGTCCCCGAGAAGCGGCTCGGCCTTGTCCGCCGCGCCTGGCAGTTCATTCTCGACCTCATCGACGTGCTGCTGAAGCCGAGCTCCGTGTTCGGGCTCGGCGTGCTGGTGCTGGCGGGCTTCCTCGCCGGCGTCATCTTCTGGGGCGGCTTCAACACCGCGCTGGAGATCACCAACACCGAGAAGTTCTGCACCGGCTGTCACGAGATGCGCGACAACGTGTTCGCCGAGCTGAAGTCGACCGTCCACTTCTCCAACCGCTCCGGCGTGCGCGCCAGTTGCCCGGACTGCCATGTGCCGCACAACTGGACCGACAAGATCGCGCGCAAGATGCAGGCCTCCAAGGAGGTCTGGGGCCATCTGTTCGGCTCGATCAACACCCGCGAGAAGTTCACCGACCGCAGGCTGGAGCTGGCCTTGCACGAATGGGCGCGCTTCAAGGCCAATGATTCGCTCGAATGCCGCAACTGCCACAGCGCGCAATCGATGGACATCACCAAGCAGTCGCCGCGCGCCGTCGAAGCGCACCAGCGCTTCCTCTTCACCGGCGAGAAGACCTGCATCGACTGCCACAAGGGCATCGCGCATCATCTGCCGGACATGCGCGGCGTCCCGGGCTGGCAGTAGGCTTCTTCTGGAGGGGAACGAGCGATCGCCGCAGGCACGCTGCGCCCCCTCCCCCGCTTGCGGGGGAGGGCTGGGGTGGGGGCGCCACACGGGCAGTCCCGCCGGAGCGTTCCCCCACCCGCATCGCATCTTCCGATGCGATGCGACCTCCCCCGCAAGCGGGGGAGGCGTGGACCCATTCGCATCGAGCGCTTGATCTCTCCCCGCCAGCCCTTAGGTTCACGGAATGTCCCCGAGTCGCCGCGCGGCTCCATCCCGTTGAGCCATGACCACCTTCTCCCCGCATCAGGATTCCGCGCTCAAGGCCGTCGGCGACTGGCTGAAGGCCAAGCCGGGCAAGAACGGCACGCCGCAGGTGTTCCGGCTGTTCGGCTATGCCGGAACCGGCAAGACCACGCTGGCCCGCCACATCGCCGAAGACGTCGACGGCGAGGTCAAGTTCGCGGCCTTCACCGGCAAGGCGGCGCTGGTGATGCGCAGCAAGGGCTGCGACAATGCCTCCACCATCCACTCGCTGATCTATCGCGCGCAGGAGAGCGGCGAGGAGCAGCCGAACTTCGAATTGTGGGACGACGCGCCGGCGTCCAAGGCCAAGCTGATCATCATCGACGAATGCTCGATGGTCGACGCCGATCTCGGCCGTGATCTCCTGTCCTTCGACTGCCCGTTGCTGGTGCTCGGCGATCCCGCGCAGCTGCCGCCGGTCAAGGGCGGCGGCTTCTTCACCGAGAGCGAGCCCGACGTGATGCTCACCGAGGTGCATCGCCAGGCCAAGGACGATCCGATCGTGCGGATGTCGATGGACGTGCGCGAAGGCAACACGCTCGACATCGGCCGCTACGGCGAGAGCGAGGTGGTGGAGCGCCGCGAGCTCGATCCGTCGCGCGTGATGGAGGCCGACCAGGTGCTGGTCGGCCGCAACGCCACCCGCCGCGCCTACAACAACCGCTTTCGGCAGCGCCTCGACATCGAGGACGCCCTCCCCGTCGCCGGCGACAAGCTGGTCTGCCTGCGCAACAACCGCAAGAAGGGCCTGTTCAATGGCGGGCTATGGCGGGTGAAGTCGCGCGCGACCTCGAAATCCAAGATCGTGACGATGCGGGTCGCGCCCGACGAGGATCTCGGACGCAAGGTAACGAAAGTCTCGGTGCGCGGCGAATGCTTCGGCGGCGGCATCGAGGACATCCCGTGGGAGCAGCGCAAGCCTTATGACGAGTTCGACTACGGCTACGTGCTGACCGTGCACAAGTCGCAGGGCTCGCAATGGGACGACGTGGTGCTGTTCGACGAGAGCTTTGCCTTCCAGGAGAGCCGCGCCCGCTGGCTCTACACCGGAATCACACGGGCCGCGAAGCGGCTGTCGATCGTGGTGTAACGCCGGCTTTACCGCGCGAGGCGATTTCGCCCGCCTCGCTGGTACCCGCCTGCGGCCGGTTGATCCACGTCAACCTGACGCAGGGTCCTTGGCGGATAGAGATCGATTCACATCTCTGTTAATCCAGCAGCAGGCGACGGGATCGCATGGCAAAGTCCAGGACCACGAAGGGCAAGGCCTCCAACGGCCAACGCATGAAGCGCGCAGCCGCCACCGCGCGTGTCGCGCGCCGGCAGTCCGCCGCCAGGCTCGATCCGATCGCGCAGTCGCTGGTCGACGAACAGATGCAGGCCGCGCAGATCACCGGGCTGTCGGCGTTCGAGACCGTGCTCAACGGACCGCCGGCCCTCGACGCCAACTCTGCGCCGGTCAAGGCGATGCTGGATGGTGCCGCGCCCGACGATGCCAAGCTGATGAAGGCGCTGATCGAGGGCAAGGCCAAGCCCGACAAGCGTCACACCTCCGACGAGCTCGCCGACAACTGGCGCCAGGGCGGCTACCCCTACAAATTCCGCATGTACCGCAAGGACTATGAGGAACAGAAATTCATCCTGCAGACCGAGCTGCTCAAGCTGCAGAACTGGATGAAGGATGCGCGGCAGCGCCTGGTGCTGCTGTTCGAGGGCCGCGATGCCGCCGGCAAGGGCGGCACCATCAAGCGCTTCATGGAGCATCTCAATCCGCGCGGCGCCCGCGTCGTCGCGCTGGACAAGCCGAGCGACGTCGAGCGCGGCCAATGGTACTTCCAGCGCTATGTCGAGCACCTGCCGACCGCGGGCGAGATCGTGCTGTTCGATCGCTCATGGTACAACCGCGCCGGCGTCGAGCGCGTGATGGGCTTCTGCTCGCAGGCCGAATATGACGAGTTCCTGCGCCAGGTGCCGGAGTTCGAGCGCAATCTCGTGCGCAGCGGCATGCATCTCATCAAGTTCTGGTTCTCGGTCAGCCGCGAGGAGCAGCGCCGCCGCTTCAAGGAGCGCGAGGCGCATCCGCTCAAGCAGTGGAAGCTGTCGCCGATCGACACCGCCTCGCTCGACAAATGGAACGACTACACCCGCGCCAAGGAGGCGATGTTCTTCTCCACCGACACCGCCGACTGTCCGTGGACCGTGATCAAGTCCGACGACAAGAAGCGCGCGCGGCTGAACGCGATGCGCTGCGTGCTGCACTCCCTGCCCTATGCAGGCAAGGACGTCTCGCGCATCGGGCAGGTCGACGATCTCATCGTCGGCCGCGCCAGCGTCATCCACGAGCGCGAGGAGCACGCGAGCTGAGGCGACGCGCTCAGCGCCGATGACGCCGATGCGCCCTCACGGGATCGGCCGGCGGCATCGCTGCATTTGCATTCGGAAAGGCCGGCGTGCCACGGCGGGCCAGCTCCGCCTGCGCCGCCGGCGTCAGCGCGCCGCCATTGAGCACATCGCGGTCGGGATGCATGGCCGCATAGGCCGCCGGCTCGGAGAATTGGGCCGACGCCGCGGTGGCCGCCAGTGGCGACATCAGCAGAGCTGCCGCCAGGCTCCTGAATGCGATCATGATTGGTCTTCCCTGTTGCGCACCAATTCGCGCAGGCGATGATGTAGGCAGGCGAAAGCGGCAGCCCAATCACGACCGCGCGAGGTGACGGCCGTTCGTGATCGTGCCCATCTCTCAGACGTAGCGCTGCAGCCGCTGTCCGGGCAGCAGATCGTAGGACGCCTTCCAGGCGACCCGTCATCGCCGCTGCGGCAGCCGATCATACGGGCGGAGATGAGCGGACGGCGGAAACGCGGGCGCCGCGCCGGAGGCGCGCACCAGGCCCATTCGTCCCGCCGGCGTCAGTGCGCCGCCGTTGAGCACGTCGCGATCGGGATACATCGCCTGAAACGCCCCCGGCTCCTGCTCGCCGTAGAACCAGCCCTGCGCCGATGCCGGCGCGGCAGTCGCCATCGACAGCAGCACCGCTGCCGCCTTTGATTTCCAGGATGTCATGATTGTTCTCCAGGTTCTCAAGATGCGGAGAACGCGCACTCGATGTCTGGTCAGGGGTCTGACGATCGAGACGCGTCCGCCTCTGTATTGACCGCAGAGAGAACGAAATATTCGCGGCGTATCCGCCGCGCGGGCATCACGACCACGAGACCTGAACCACATCATGGTTCGAAGATCGACGAAGTGTGATGTCATCGTGAGCTTGCGGACTAGATGGCCCGTCGGGCAAATCGGCCAACGACGACAGAAGCTGTCAAGGTCTTCTGAAAAACATAAATCGTTTCGCGGTTTGCCCAAATCACGCTTATGATGCCCGCGTTTCGTTGCACGGCAGGGGACGTATCGCGATCGTCACGGACGTTGGCAGCGAAATGCGATGGACGCGACATGTTGCAGCGGGCGAAGCGCCTGCGGACGGACGACATGGCGCGGACGGCGAAAGCGTGTGGTCCTGGCCTCCCGACGCTGAGGCCAAGCTGGTGGTGATGATCCGCCGGCGACGGGGGCAAGACAGCCGGTCCCCGAGGAGAGCACGTATAAGCGTTAACACCATCGCGCGGGGAAGGCCGGATCTGTCCGGCTGAACCTGTGGTACCTGCCGCCTGCATTTTTTCCGCAGGCGGGCCACGGGCCTCAGCCGAGGTCCGGCCTTCCCTGCGCCCTCCGCTTCCGGAGGGCCGATGATCCGGCATCCCTCGGGCCATTCGAGCCGCGAGAACAAATCGCCATGTCTGGAACGCTCCCGCCACAACTCACAGTGTCGTCCCGGCGCCCAGGGCGCAATTGTGCACGCCTCGCACCACCCCGGCCGTTCACGCAGTCGTGTCGCGTTCCCCGTAACGCCGGCCGAGCACCGACGTATCTTGCAGCAGAGGCCGGACCGGGCCAGTGTTTCCGGCTGGCGAGACGAGACAAGCCACCCCTAGCGAGGATCCAAAGATGCGCCTCACCCGCTCCCTTTTCGTCAAGACAGCCGCGCTCGGTGCCATGGCGGCCGGCATCCTGGCCTGGCAGCCGCTGCACGCCGCCGAGGTGGCCGTCGTGATCCCGCCGCCGGCCCAGGATCAGCCGGCCTCCGACGGGCTGGAAACCGCCGTGGTCGCCGGCGGCTGCTTCTGGGGCGTCCAGGGCGTCTACCAGCACACGGCGGGCGTGGTCAGCGCGGTCTCCGGCTATGCCGGCGGCACCAAGGCCACGGCCGATTACCGCACGGTGTCGAGCGGCACGACGGGCCATGCGGAATCGGTCCAGATCAAATACGACCCGAAGAAGATCTCCTACGGCAAGATCCTGCAGATCTTCTTTTCGGTCGTGCACGATCCGACCCAGTTGAACCGACAGGGCCCGGACTCAGGCCCGCAATATCGCTCGGCGATCTTCACCACCTCGGAGGCGCAGAGGAAGGTCGCGGAGGCCTATGTCGCCCAGCTCGACAAGGCCAAGGTGTTCGGCAAGCCGATCGTCACCAAGCTCGGCAAGCTCGAGGCGTTCTATCCGGCCGAGGCCTATCATCAGGACTATCTGACGCTGCACCCGAGCCAGCCCTATATTGCCTATAACGACCTGCCGAAGATCGAGAACCTGAAGAAGATCTTCGCGGAGAACTACATCGAGAAGCCGACGCTGGTCGGCGAGGCCAAAGCGACGAACTGAGGCGACGACCTGTCGCCACGACTTTGAGGCCGCGACGGTGGCCGATCAGCGCAATGACAGGGGCGGACGAGTCTAGGTCCGCCGGAGGAAAAGAGATGAGCGACACCAGGACCGACGACAAGGTCATCAAGAGCGAGGCGGAATGGCGCGAGGAGCTGACGCCGATGCAGTACGCCGTGCTGCGCGAGAAGGCGACCGAGCGCCCGTTCTCGGGCGAATACGAGCATGAGCATCGCGCCGGGACCTATGTGTGTGCCGGCTGCGGCCAGACCCTGTTCGAGTCCGACGCCAAATTCGACTCCGGCTGCGGCTGGCCGAGCTTCACCCAGCCGGCGACGGAGAGCCACATCGACGAGGAAACCGACTATACCCACGGCATGGTCCGCACCGAGGTGCTGTGCTCGAAATGCTCGGGCCATCTCGGCCATGTCTTTCCCGACGGTCCGGGGCCGACCGGCCTGCGCTATTGCATCAACTCCGCGGCCCTGAAGTTGAAGCCGCGCTGACGTCACCATCGGCCCCGGTTCCGTTACGGACGGTAATGGGGCCGCTGGGCTGGCGGCCGGCGAGGCGTGGGCGGCCAAAACCGGCCACCAGGGGTGAGATTTTAGCCGTGCAGATCGGGCTCTCCTGCATTCACAAGTTGCAGATCGATTAAACTATTGAAAAAAGAGGACATTTCAGCGCGGTCCGAACCAGGCCGGATTTACGATGTGAGCGTGCAGGATTCGCATTTCTGCCAAATCGGCCTATATTAGGGGTCGTAACTGACTATGCAGGGCCGGGCCGCCTGGAGCGGCAAATCCCGCCCTCCACCCCCGCAATCGCTGGCGTCATCGCCAAGCTGAATGTTTTGAAAGCTCGCGTCAGCGCTTCCAGCCGACAAGAAGAGGTCTCAGACCATGCGTCCACTGCGTCCGTTCAACTTCAACACCTCTGCCGAACTGTTTCCCGCCGCCATCCGCAAGAAGAAGCGGGCGGGGTTTGCCTATCGGCGGTTCGGCACCGCGGCTGAAGCCGTGCGCTTTGCCATGGAGGAGTTGCCTGCGGATTCGCTGAATGGCGCCTACCTGCAGGTCGAGGAAGCCCGGTTCGACCAGAACGGCATCCGCACCCTGTATGAGAGCGAGGCGTTCCCGCTACCGCGCCGGGTGGTCGACAAGGCGCCGGACGCCGATGCGGCCTAACGGCTGCCAGACCATTCTCCAACACCCTGCCCCGCCTTGTGCGGGGCAGTTTTTTTATGGGGTCGGTTTGTGCGGCTTTTGGCCCGGTCTCGCGGCGCGTCAACGCGGCTGGGTATCGAGCCACCGCCGCAAGATCTTGGCGTTGCGCATATTGGCGCGGAACAGCACGTCGAAGGCGTCGCCCGCCACCGGCACCATGCCGATCACCCCCTCGACCGCGACATTGCCGAGCATCCGGGTGATGACGTGCCAGGGCGCGCCCAGCGCACGGGCCTCGCGCACTAGCCACAGCGACAGCGCGGTCGCGATGAGGTCACCGACCACAGGGATCAGGCCGATGATGCCGTCGATGCCATAGCGGATGTTGGTGCCGGGCAGGACGAAGGCGACGTCGAGCAGCTTCGCCACCGCCTCCAGCCGCGCGATGCGCTGCTCACGGGTCAGATTGCCGAATGGATTGGCGGTGCTGAAATCGAAGCGCACGCCGTCCGGGCCGACGAAGGCGCCATTGAACGAGGACTGGAAGGATCCCTGCGGGATCTCACGTCCGTCCTGGTCGATGATCGGTCCGCGCGCCTCATTGGCATTGAAGCGTGCCTGCGAGGCGCGTCCGGAGGCGCGGCGGGGCGAGGGGGTCATCTGCTCTTGCATACCCATCACATAGAAACGCGGCAGCAGGGCGCAAGTTGCGTCACGCCGTCACGCGCTGTGCTCGCTGGGCTGAGCCGCCGGGGCTTCGGGCGGGGTTTCGTCGACGAATTTGTGCACCAGCCACGACGACACCGTCGCGGGAATGAAGCCGACCAGTCCGTAAAGGACCCATTGCAGGGCACCATATTCGGAGCCGTGCGAAGCGTAGTTGAAGCCGGCGAGCAGGAAGGCGATGCCGCCCACCAGCAGCATCCGCATGGTCGGTCCGATGCGCCTGACGTGGAACAGGATGTCGTCGATCGCGCACATCATCAGTGCCGGCAGGAAGCCGAACAGGTAGCTGTATTGCAGCGAGGTGACGAAGACCTTGAACAGCTTGGCCACTTCGCCGGGATTGGTGTTGGTCCAATAGCCGGACATGTAGGTCGTGACCAGAAGCAGTGCGAAACCGCCCAGCGCCGGGCCCACGGCAACGAAGATGAGATATCGCTTCATGCCCAATCTCCTGCCTCGCCGATTCGCCCAACGCGCGAGGCGCGTGCGGACTGCTCAGTCACCCCACAGCGCGAAGGCGTCGTTGAACGCGCGCTCGCCCGGCGCGCCCTTCTCGATCGCGATGATGGCCCGGCGCTGATTGCTGTAGACCAGCGGAACGTCGAACCAGGAGCGCTCCTTCAGGAGCTGCACGTTGCGGGTCCGGTCGGCGTCGACATTGGACAGGCCGACCAGGAAGAAGCCGTCGGTGACCTTCACTGCGAGGCCGGCCAGCGGCGTCCCGCGCGCCTGCTCGTTGGATTTCATCAGGATCCCCGGCACATTGCCGACGCCGCCGCCAGAGAAATCCTGCGGCAGGATGAAGGTCAGTTCCGCGGTGTGGCTCGCCGGCAGCGACGTGTCGGTGTTGCGGCGGAACGACATCGTCATCTTGAACTTGCGATCGGGAATCTCGATGTCGGCGCGCACGGCGATGTCGGCCTTCTGCGTCCCCGTCGCCTTGATCTGCTCGGTGCGCCAGACCACCGAGCCGATATATTGCTTGCCCTTCGGATCGGCGGGATCCTCGTCATAGAGCACGACGCGTTGCGCGACCGGCGCGATCTGGTCCGAGGACGGCGACTGCCCGACACGGTCGGTGATCTTCGGCTTGCTCAGCGGCGTGCCGGTGTCCTTGGGCGCCTCGACCGTCGAGGAAGATTTGAACAGGCCATTGACCATCCCAACCAGCGGCCGGCCCCACAGAATTCCGGCGCCGATCAGGATCAGCACGATCCCTGCGGCGATGGCGGCCTTGAACGGAAAGGTCGAGCCGCTGCGCTCCGACTTCTTCTTGCCCTCGCGATCCGGCGCGGCGCCGCGCTGGCGGGTCGAGGTGGCAGGCAGCGCGTAGCGCTCGGCCTCCTGGACCGACTCGTCATAGGAGTATGGCGCCTCGGGCAGCGGCGGCCGATCATCGTCGTCGCCCTCGAGCCGATCGAGATCGGTGGTCGGAACGTTGGCGTAGGTCTTGCGCGCCGCACGGTTGGCCTGGGCAGTGGCCTTGCCGAGATCGTCGACATCAGCGGTGATGTCGCGGAAGCCGCGCATGGCGGGCGGCGTTGCCGGATTGCCGTTGTCCTGAGCACCGCGGCGGGCGGCCGCCGGACGTTCGCGCACTGGAGGCGCCGCCCCATCCTGTGGAGGCGTTTGAGGCGGCTGGGGCCGCGGCGGCACAGCCGGTGCGCCAGCAGCAGCCGGCGGCGCTTCCGGTCGCGGATTGCGCGCCGGACGCGGCTCGGCCGTCTCGCCGCCGAGCGGCGGCCGCTCGGCCCGGGCAGCGGCCGGGGCCGCCGGTCGTGGCCGCGGGGCGGTCGTGGCGGCCTGGTCTGGAGTCGGAGCGGGCTGAGCCGCGGGGGTGGCCGGAGCATCCGAATTGCGCGCACCGGCCCGCCGGAGCGCATCACCTGGGCGGGCGGCGCCGCTGGAGGCCCGCTGTGCCTCACGGGCGCGCTGGGCCGCTTCCGCCTCGACCTTGCGCACGGCTTCCTCGAGCGACAGCCGCTCGCGCGTGATCTCGGATTCGCTCAGCGGCGGCTGGACGCTGCGCAACTGTGCGATCAAGGCCGCCCGCGCCCGCTCGTAAAGCGCACGCCGGCTTTCCCCGGGAGCGTTGGGGTCCAATCCGGCAATGGCACGGGCTATCAGCGGGTAGTAGTCGGCCATATCAACTCAATTCGCGCGCTCAGCTGTCGGGTCCCGTCACGCCTCGAAGGGATTCTGGACCAGAATAGTATCCTCGCGTTCGGGGCTGGTGGAAAGCAGCGCGATCGGGCAACCCACCAGTTCCTCGATCCGCCGGACGTATTTGATGGCCTGTGCCGGCAGATCGGCCCAGGAGCGCGCGTTTGCAGTCGGCTGCTTCCAGCCTTCGATGGTCTCGTAGATCGGTTCGACCCGAGCCTGCGCGCCCTCACCTGCCGGGAAATGATCGATCTCCTTGCCGTCCAGCCTGTAGCCGGTACAGACATCGATGGTGTCGAAACCATCGAGAATGTCCAGCTTGGTCAGCGCAAGACCGTTAATGCCGCAGGTCCGCACCGCCTGGCGGACCAGGACCGCATCGAACCAGCCGCAACGACGCGGCCGGCCGGTATTCGTTCCGAATTCGCGGCCACGCTCGCCGATCTTGCGGCCGGTCTCGTTGTCCTGCTCGGTGGGAAACGGCCCCTGCCCGACCCGGGTCGTGTAGGCCTTGCACAGGCCGAGCACATAGCCGATCGCGCCCGGCCCGAGGCCCGCGCCCGTGGCCGCCTGCGCCGCGACCGTGTTGGACGAGGTCACGTAGGGATAGGTGCCGTGATCGACGTCGAGCAGCGCGCCCTGCGCGCCCTCGAACAACATCCGCTTGCCTTCGCGGCGCTTGATGTCGAGCAGACGCCAGACCGTCTCCGCATAGGGCAGCAGCTTCGGCGCAAAGGCCGTCAGCTCGCGCAGGATCTGCTGGCCGTCGATCGGCTCGAGGCCGAGGCCGCGGCGGAGCGCATTGTGGTGCGCGAGCAGCCGATCGATCTTGTGCGGCAGCGTATCGAGATCGGCGAGGTCCATCAGGCGGATCGCGCGGCGGCCGACCTTGTCCTCATAGGCCGGGCCGATGCCGCGGCGGGTGGTGCCGATCGCGGTCGCCGCGCTCGCGGACTCGCGCAGCGCGTCGAGTTCGCGGTGCAGTGGCAGGATCAGCGTGACGTTCTCGGCAACGCGCAGATTGTCTGGGCTGATGGCGACGCCCTGCGACTGGAGCTTGCCGACCTCGTCGAGGAAGGCCTGCGGATCGAACACGACGCCATTGCCGATCACCGACAATTTGCCGGTGCGCAGCACGCCGGATGGCAGCAGCGCCAGCTTGTAGGTCGCGCCGTTGATGACGAGGGTATGGCCGGCATTGTGGCCGCCCTGGAAGCGCACGACGATGTCGGCCTGCTCCGACAGCCAGTCGACGATCTTGCCCTTCCCCTCGTCACCCCATTGGGCGCCGACGACGACCACGTTAGCCATTCGCAGCTCTTTCCTCTGCCAAGATCCAAAACAGCACGATCGGTTCGGACGAAATCGCTTCCGATGAGGGGCCAGCCTGGCCAACCATGCGCCCAGCCCAAATCGCGGCCGGGACCGCTCGCTTGCGAGGCGACCCACCGGATAAAGGAAGCCGCCGGGCTAGGCAAGCGAGAACGGGCCTTCGGAGCACACAAGAGCGCCACCAAGCCTTTGATAAGCCCCAAAATTTCATGCCGCCCCGGCTGCGGATCGGGCGACCCGGCCGTACGCTTCTGGCGGCGCATCGACCCGGGCGGTTCCATTGAGCACCCGAACGGCGGCGAATCTACGATCGAAGCGGCGCGCTCTCAGCTCTGGATGCGGCCGTCGACAACCTCGATGATGCGATCGCAGCGCCGGGCCAGATCAAGGTTGTGGGTGACGAGCAGGAAGCTCGTGCCGACCTCCCGATTGACCTCGCGCATCAGGCCAAAGACCGCCTCGGCCGACTTGGTGTCGAGGTTGCCGGTCGGCTCGTCCGCCAGCACCAGATCGGGGTTCATCGCCAGCGCCCGCGCCACCGCGACGCGCTGCTGCTGGCCGCCCGACATGTTGCTCGCGAGATGGTCGGCGAATTTCGCCAGCCCGACCTGGTCGAGCAGCTCCGACGCCTGCGCCTCGATCTCGGGGCCGGGGAAGCCGCGATCGACCAGCGAGCCGACGAAGCCGGGCAGTCCGCCTGCAGCAGAAGCACGCGCAAAATCTGTCCGCGCGAGGTGCCCATCGCACGCAGGATCCCGATCTCCTTGGAGCGCTGGATCACCGAGACGATCAGCACGGCGGCGATGCGGCGCATTGCGGCAACCGAGGCCATCACGGCAGCGGGATGTTGCGCTAGGTCAACCGCCGCCCGGAGAGCTTCATGCAAATCAGCCATGATGACCACGACCATTCATCCACCAACCTGGACAGGCCCGCGTGAGCACTGAGACGACCTCCGGCCCGCACCAATTTTGGCGCCTGTCGCCCGCACAGGCGGGCGCGACGCTCGGCTGCGACCTGAACGGTCTCGGCGCGGCCGACGCCGAGCAGCGGCTGCAACGCTACGGCCACAACGCCGATGCGCCCTCGCACGTCGTGGGTCCATTGCGCGCCGTGCTCCGCCGCCTACTCGAGCCGCTGTCGCTGATCCTGCTGGTGGCGGGCATCATCTCGATGGTGACGGGAGACGTGATCGGCGGCGCCATCATCGTTCTCATCCTGACGCTGTCGATCGGCCTCGACACGGTTCAGGAGGGACATGCCGTCAAGGCGGCCGAGGAGCTCCGCCGCTCCGTCGCCTTGAAGGCCGAGGTCAAGCGGGATGGCGCCTATCGCCAGATCGACGTCGAGGCGGTCGTTCCCGGCGACATCCTGCGCGTACGCGCGGGCGACATCGTTCCTGCCGATGCGCTGGTCATCGAAAGCAAGGCGTTCACCGCCGGCGAGGCGGCGCTCACGGGAGAGCCCTATCCCGTGACGAAACAGGCCGGCATTCCGGCCGTTGAGAACGACACGTCGAATGCGCTGTTCCGCGGCTCGGTGGCGCAGACCGGCGAGGCCGTCGCCATCGTCGTCAACACTGGACCGAACACGATGTTCGGCGCGGCCGCCGCGGCGCTCGCCGAGGGGCAGGCGCGCACGCCGTTCGAGCGCGACCTGCATGAATTCGGCCTCGTCATCGCGCGGCTTACGCTGGCCCTGGTCGTGATCGTGCTCACGGTTCGCGTCGTATTCGGACGCGATGTGCTCGACTCGCTGTTGTTCTCGGTCGCGCTCGCGGTCGGATTGACGCCCGAGCTGCTGCCGATGATCACGACGGTGACACTGTCGCGCGGCGCACTGCGCATGGCCAAGCGCAAGGTGATCGTGAAGCGGCTTGCGGCGATTCATGATCTCGGCGCGATGTCGGTGCTGTGCACCGACAAGACGGGAACACTGACATCCGCGGAGATCACGCTCGCCCGCAGCGTCGCGCCCGACGGCACCGACCATCCGCGAGCTGCCGAGCTCGGCGCGATCGCGGCCGCGCTCGGCGGTGATCGCGGCTCGCTCGATTGCGCGCTCGTCGCAGGCGCCAATCATGCGGCCGAGGGATGGTCCCTGGGCGGCCAGCAGACCTTCGACTTCTCGCGCCGGCTCGGCTCGGTGCTGGCGATCCGCGGCCAGGATCGGATCCTGATCGTGAAGGGCGCGCCTGAGGCGGTGATCGAGTTGTGCATGCAGCAGCGGCATGGCGGCACGTTCGCGCCGCTCGACGACAACGGCCGCACCGAGATGTACGAGCGCGTTCACGCGCTCGCACGCGAGGGCTTGCGCACGGTCGCGATCGCGTCACGGCCGTGGAACGGCGCGCCGCGCGAGATCGAAACCGACGACGAGCAGGAACTGATCTTCGAAGGGCTGTGCGCGTTCGCCGATCCGCCCAAGCCGACCGCGGCGGCTGCGATCGCGCAGCTTGCCCGCGCCGGCATCGCGCTGAAGATCCTCTCCGGCGACGATCCCGTCGTGGTCAAGCGGCTGGCCGGCCTGGTCGGGCTGAAGGCGGATCGCGTGCTGTCCGGCAGCGACATCGCCGAGCTCAGCGACGACGCGCTCGCGGTGCAGGTGCACTCGGCCGATGCGTTCGGCCGTCTCGCGCCCGATCAGAAATCGCGCATCGTCAAGGCGCTGCAGGCCTCCGGCGAGATCGTTGGCTTCCTCGGGGACGGCATCAACGATGCGCCGGCGCTGAAGGCCGCCGACATCGGCCTGTCCGTCGAAGGCGCCACCGGCGTCGCCCAATCGGCCGCCGACATCATCCTGCTCGCCTCTGATCTCGACGTCGTCGCCAACGGCGTCGAAGAAGGCCGACGCACCTTCGCCAACATCCTGAAGTATGTCCGAATGGGTGCGAGCTCGAATGTCGGCAACATGCTGTCGATGGCCGCCGCATCGATGGTGCTGCCGTTCCTGCCGATGCTGCCGACGCAGATCCTGCTCAACAATCTGCTCTACGATCTCTCCGAGCTCGGCATTCCGTTCGACCGCGTGAGCCGGCAGGCGACCGCGCGGCCGCAGCGCTGGGACATGAAGCGGCTCATGCGCTTTGCCGCGATCATGGGGCCCCTGTCGTCCCTGTTCGACTTTCTCACCTTCGGCGCGCTGCTGTACTTGTTCCATGCGACGCCCGATGAGTTCCGCACTGCATGGTTCCTCGAATCGATGGCAACCCAGATTCTCGTCATCTTCATCATCCGGACCAATGGGCGGCCATGGAGCAACCGGGCGGATCCGATGCTGACGGCGTCGTCGCTCACTGCGCTCGCCGTCGCACTGGTCGTGCCCTTCACACCGGCCGGCGCATGGTTCGGCTTCGTTGCACCACCCCTCACCGTCGTGGCTGCCATCGCCGCCCTCGTCGTCGCCTATCTGGTCAGTGCGGAGGGCCTCAAATCGCTCGCGGTGCGATCCGGACCGCGGAGACCGCACCGGGGACACGCTCGTGCGCGATCTTGACGACGACCATCGCTGCATGGTCGCGATGCATCTGCCCTCTTGATAGGCAGCTGCAATTGGTGTCTGTCGAAAGCGCCGGGAGGAACGGCGGCCGGACATCCCGGCCGCGCGCCGCGGCGCATCGAACGGGGCCAACACCGCCGCATGTCCGCCGCCGATCCCACCGCGTCCGCCGCGCCCGCGCGCGCCTGGATCGCCAACCAGCCCTATGTGCTGCTCAGCATCACGGCGCTGTGCTGGGCCGGCAACTCGATCGTCGGGCGGCTCGCCGCCGGCCACATCCCGCCGGTGACGTTGTCGTTCCTGCGCTGGTCGCTCGCCTTCCTGCTGATCCTGCCGCTCGCCTGGAAACAGCTGCGCCAGGACTGGCCCGCGATCCGGTCGCGGCTCGGCATCATGATCGCGTTGTCCGTGACGGGCATCGGCGCCTTCAACACGCTGCAATACTGGTCGCTCGAATATACGCAGGCACTCAACACCCTGCTGCTGCAGTCGGCTGGTCCGCTGATCGTGGCAATTTGGTCGATGCTGCTGTTGCGCGTGCACCTGACCCTGGCGCAGGCCATCGGCATCGTGCTGTCGCTCGTGGGCGTGCTGCTCATCCTGACGCGCGGTCACCCCACCGCGCTGGCCGACATCAGCTTCAACAGAGGGGATCTGATCTTCCTCCTCGCGATGGCGGTGTTCGGCTTCTACTCGGTGCTGACGATCAAGCGGCCGCAGATCCACGGCCTGTCGATGGTCGCCTTCACCTTCGGTTGCGGCGCAGCCAGCCTCATTCCGCTGCTGATCTGGGAACTCAACGCGCGACCGGTCATGGCGCTCGACGCGCAGAACCTGTTGTCGCTGCTCTACGTCGCGATCTTTCCTTCGACGATCGCCTATCTCTGCTTCAATCGCGGCGTGCTCCTGATCGGCGCCAATCGCGCCGCGCCGTTCTTTCACGTGGTCCCGGTGTTCGGCTCGATCATGGCCTTCGTGTTCCTCGGCGAGCAGCCGCAGATCTTTCACGTGATCGGCTTCGTCCTGGTGCTGGCCGGCGTGTTCGTGGCGTCGCGCAAGCAGGCGACCTGATATCCACGTCCTGCGCGCGCCCCCGCGGCCCTTTGCTGTCCGATGCATGGCACCAATCCGCTGCGCCGGCTTGCGAGGGGATACGATTCAGCCCAGATTGCCTCGTCTCTCCAAGCACGCTTGGCTGCCTTTGCCTGCCCCACACCGTCATCCGCTCTCCTGGCTGAACAACCAGCCCTATCTGCTGCTCACGCTGGCCTCGCTGTTCTGGGCCGGCAACATCGTGCTCGCGCGCTATGTGGCCGGTCATGTCCCGCCGCTGACCTTGTCCTGCATCCGCTGGGTCGGAACGTTCCTGATGCTGTGGCCTTTCGCGCGCGCGCATCTCGCCCGCGACTGGCGAACATTGCGCGCGCATTGGCCGCTGATCCTGCTGTTGTCGCTGACGGGCTTTGCCATCAACAACGCGCTGTCCTATTGGGCGATGCAATATACCCAGGCGCTGAACGGTCTCCTGATCCAATCCTCGACGCCGCTGTTCGTCGCGCTGTGGTCGCTGGCCTTGTTCGGTGTGCGCCTGACCATGGCCCAATTCGCCGGCATTGCGATGTCGCTGATCGGCGTGCTGGTGATCCTGCTGCGCGGCGATCTCGGTGCGCTCGCCGGCATCCAGTTCAACCGCGGTGACCTGATGTTTGCGGGCGCGCTGATGGTATTCGGGCTCTACTCGGCCGCCATGACGCGACGGCCGGCGGTGCACCAGCTGTCGCTGATCTCAGCCTGCACGGCGGCCGGCGCCGCGCTGCTGCTGCCGTTCGCGGCTTGGGAATACGCGTCGGGCTTCGTGCTCAAGCCCGATCTGCTGTCGCTCCTGACGCTCGGCTACGTGGTCGTGTTTGCGTCGACACTGGCCTACCTGTTCTTCAATCGCGGCATCAGCCTGATCGGACCGAACCGCGCCGCGCCGTTCCTCCATCTGGTGCCATTGTTCGGCTCGGTGCTCGCGATCCTGCTCCTCGGCGAGGAGCTCAGGCTGTTCCACCTTGCGGGCTACGCGCTGGTCATTGCCGGCGTGATCATCGCGTCGCGGGTCCCGATCCGGCCTCCCGGCACGGGTGACCGGCTCAAGGTGTGAGCGTGCGGCAAGACGCCTCATGAAGACCGGGGAGCATCATCCGGCTGTCATCGAAATGTCAGCGCCGCGTCAGGCCTCCTGTCCAGAACGATGCGTGGATCAAGCTCCCAGGAGGCCCTCCCATGCATCGATATCTGCTGACCACCGTTGCCGCGTTCGTTCTGAGCGCCGGCACAGCGTTCGCCCAGGGCGAAGGCGAATTCCCGGCGACGCTCTCCGGCCATGCCGTGATGCCGGCCGAGTCCTTCGTCGAGGCGCCGGCCGATGCCCCGAACGATCTCAAGACCTCCGGCAAATACACCACCGGCAAGCGCATCGACGCGATCGGCAGCGTGATGGGCAAGTCCTATGAGCGTCCGACCGGGGTGTCGCTCCCGTTCAAGGGACAACCTCTCCAGGGCCACTCCGGCATCAAGAAGATGGCCGACGGCACGTTCTGGGTCCTCACCGACAACGGCATGGGCTCGCGCTACAACTCGCCCGACTCGATGCTCTATCTGAACCACCACAAGATCGACTGGACCAGCGGCAAGGTCGAGCGGCTCGAGACGATCTTCCTGCATGATCCCGACAGGAAGGTTCCCTTCCGCATCGTCCATGAGGACACCGCCAAGCGCTATTTGACCGGTGCTGATTTCGATACCGAGGGCTTCCAGATCATCGGCGACAATCTCTGGATCGGCGACGAGTTCGGTCCCTACGTCATCAAGGCGGACAGGACCGGCAAGGTGCTGGCCGTGTTCGACACGGTCGCCGACGGCAAGCCGGTGCGCTCGCCCGACCATTGGGCGGTGCAATCGCCGGGCGCGCCAGGCGCGACCTATGCGAACGTCAACCTGCGGCGCTCGAAGGGCTACGAAGGCTTCGCGTCCTCGGTCGACGGCAAGTTCATCTACGGCCTGCTCGAAGGCCCGCTGTGGGACGCCGAGAAGAAGGATTGGGAGAAGGTCGACGGCAAGGAAGCCTCGCGCATCCTCGAATTCGACGTCGCGGCGGAGCGGTTCACCGGCCGGTATTGGCAGTACGTGTTCGAGCAGAACGGCAACGCGATCGGCGACTTCAACATGATCGATCCGACCCAGGGTCTGATCATCGAGCGCGACAATGGCGAGGGCACCAGCGACAAGGCCTGCCCGCAGGGCACGCGCGGCGACAACTGCTTTCCCGATCTCGCCAAGTTCAAGCGCGTCTACAAGATCGAACTCTCCGACGCCAACGTCGGCAAGCCGCTCCGCAAGATCGCCTCTATCGACCTGATGAAGATCAAGGATCCGGACAAAAAGGCGCGCAAGCCGCTCAACGACGGCGTGCTCGCCTTCCCGTTCTTCACGATCGAGAATGTCGACCGCGTCGACGACACCCACATCATCGTCGGCAACGACAACAACCTGCCGTTCTCGTCCAGCCGGGATCCCAACAAGGCCGACGACAACGAGTTCGTGCTGCTGGAGGTCGGCGACTTCCTCAAAGCCAAGTGACGGCTGGCACGCCTACGACTTGACGGCCGCCGTTGATCCGAGAGCCCCGGATCAACGGCGCGCCCGGCCTGATCAGGCCGTTCGCACCTTCGCCATGAAGCCATCGACGGCCTGCTGCAGCAGGCCCGACTGGCTGTCGAGCTCGCGCGCGCTCGACAGCACTTCGGAGGCAGCCATGCCGGTCGCTTCCGCCGCCTTGGTGACGCCGCCGATATGGGCGCTGATCTCGTTGGAGCCTGCAGCGACGGACTGGATGTTGCGGGCGATCTCGCGCGTCGCGTCGCCCTGCTGCGCGATCGAGGTCGAGATCGAATTGGTGATCTCGCTCATCTGCGCGATGGTCTGGGTGATGCCGCTGATGGCGGTGACCGCATCCTGGGTCGAGGTCTGCATCGCCGCGACCTGTGCCGAAATCTCCTCGGTCGCCTTCGCCGTCTGGTTGGCGAGCGCCTTCACCTCCGAGGCGACGACGGCAAAGCCCTTGCCGGACTCGCCGGCGCGCGCGGCTTCGATGGTGGCGTTCAGCGCCAGCAGGTTGGTCTGCGCCGCGATCGAATGGATCAGCTTGACGACCTCGCCGATCTTCTCGGCGCCGGTCGACAGCACCTGAACGGTCGCATTGGTGCGCTCCGCGTCGCCCACGGCTTTGCTCGCAATCTCGCTGGAGCGGGCGACCTGGCGCGAAATCTCATTGACCGAGCTCGACAGCTCTTCGGCCGCGGCCGCGACCGTGCCGACATTGTCATTGGCGCTCTGGGTGGCGGCGCTGACGGTCGAGGCGCGCGAGCTGGCATCGCTCGCGGTCGAGGTCATCGATTGCGCGGTGTGCTGCATGCCCTCGGCCGCCGACGCCACCGAGCGGACGATGCCGTTGACGCTGCGCTCGAAGTCGGCGGCAAGGTTCTGCATGGCCGCGGTCCGCTCGGCGGCCGCGCGCTGCTGGGTGGCGGCCTCGGCCTGCTCTAGCTCGCGCATCCGCAGCGCGTTGTCCTTGAAGATCTGGACGGTGGCGGCCATCCCGCCGATCTCGTCGCCGCGGCCGACACCGGGAATCTCGCCATCGAGCCGGCCATCGGCGATCTCGCGCATGCGGATGCCGAGACGATCGAGCGGCACGCTGATGCTGCGGCTGATCAGCCAGGCGATCCCGCCGGCGATGACCGCGATGCCCGCGCAGGCCATCCAGATCAGCCATTTCAGGGGCTTCATCTTCGCATCGAGATCGTCGACATAGACGCCGGTGCCCACGAACGTATTCCAGCCCGGAATCATCACCGCATAGGAGATCTTGCGGGTCGGCTGCTCCTGACCGGGACGCAGATATTCGTAGTGCAAGGTGACTTCGCCGTCCTTGGCAACGCCGTCGCGCAGCTCGACGACGAGCTTGCGGCCGTTGAGCTCGAAATCGATCACATTCGAGCCACGCTGCTTCGGATCCTGGGACAACACCACATTGCCGTCCATCGTGTAGGCGAACAGATAACCCATGCCCTTGTCAAAGGTCATCGTTCTCGCGCGATTGACGAACTCGTCGAGCGCGGCCTCCTTCGTCAGCTTGCCGGCTTCGACCTCCTTGATGAGGCCCATGGCCATGTTACGCGCGGTCTCGACGATCGCCCGGCACTGTTCGATGCGGGCGTCGACCATCTCCTTTTGCATCAGAGTGCCGGCAAACGTACCGGCCGCGGCAAGGCCCAGCATCGCCACGCCGACGACGATGGCGAGCTTGGGGGCAATCTTCAGGTTATTCAGCAGCACGTAACGAACTCCGCCCGGTCCCCGATCGACGACCTCGATCTGTCAAGGTGAGCTACTGGTCAACTGATCAGGCGATGGTTAGATTTCGGTTGCAAACGCTCCCCGTAGAAACCCGGATCAGCTCGATACAACGGCATCCCGGACCGGGACCGCAGCGGAGGCCGGCCGCAACGGCGCAAACTCCTCGGCGGTCAGCGTCTCCTTGGCGATCAGGAGCGCGACGCCGCGCTCGAGGTCCGGGCGATGGCTTTCGAGGATCGCGCGAGCGCGGGCGCCGCCGTCTGCGATCAGATCCCGCACGGCGAGATCGATCTCGCGGCCGGTCTCCTCCGCCGCCGACACGATCTGATCCTGTGGCTGCAGGAACGAGACCTGTGGACGCGGCGCGTATGTGCGCTGCCCGACGGTCGCATCCATCCCGTATTTGGTGACCATCTCGATCGCGATCTCGGTCGCACGCTGCAGATCGTCGGCGGCACCGGTCGAGACGTCGCCGTCGAAGATCAACTGCTCGGAAGCCCGTCCGCCCATCAGCACGGCGATGCGGTTCTTCAATTCGCTGACCGCGAGCAGGAAGCGATCTTCGGTCGGGCGCTGCATCGTGTAGCCGAGCGCGCCGACGCCGCGCGGAATGATCGAGACCTTCTGCACCGGATCGACGCCGACGAGATTGGCTGCGACCAGCGCGTGCCCCATCTCGTGATAGGCGACGCGGCGGCGCTCGGCGGGACTGAGCACGCGGCTCTTCTTCTCGATGCCGGCGACGATGCGCTCGATCGCCATCGTGAAATCGTCGAACGTCACCTCGTGGCCCTTGCGGCGCGTCGCCGCGATCGCAGCCTCGTTGATCAGGTTGGCGAGGTCGGCGCCGGTGAAGCCGGTCGTCAGGGCCGCGACCTTGTCGAGATCGACGCTGTCGGCGACCGTGATCTTGCGGACATGCACCTTGAGAATGGCAAGCCGCCCGCCCCTGTCGGGACGGTCGACCAGCACCTGCCGATCGAAGCGGCCAGCGCGCATGAGTGCGGGATCGAGGATCTCCGGCCGGTTGGTCGCGGCGAGCAGGATGACGCCGGAGCTTGGGTCGAAGCCGTCGAGCTCCGCCAGCAATTGATTGAGCGTCTGCTCCTTCTCGTCGTAGCCGCCAAACTGGCCGCCGCCGCTTCGGCTGCGCCCGAGGGCATCGAGCTCGTCGATGAAGATGATGCAGGGCGCGGCCTTGCGCGCCTGCTCGAACAGGTCGCGCACCCGCGCGGCGCCGACGCCGACGAACATCTCGACGAATTCGGATCCGGAGATGGAGAAGAACGCCACACCCGCTTCGCCCGCGACGGCACGCGCGAGCAGGGTCTTGCCGGTGCCGGGCGGGCCGACCAGCAGGATGCCCTTGGGCACGTGTGCGCCGAGCCGGCCATAGCTCTTCGGATCCTTCAGGAACTGCACGACCTCCTGCAGCTCGAACTTGGCCTCGTCGACGCCAGCGACATCGGCGAAGGTCACCTTGGTGTCGGTCTCGACATAGACCTTGGCGCGCGACTTGCCGATCGACATCAGGCCGCCGAAGCCCTGGCGGTCCATCACCTTGCGGCCGAGGAACACCCAGATCAGATAGAACATCAGCGCCGGCACGACCCAGGACAGCAGCGCCTGAATCAGCCCGCCCGAGGGTACGCCGGTCACCGTCACGCCCTTCGCGGCAAGCTTCGCCGCCAACGGCGGATCGACACGCGTGGTGATGAACGAGGTCTTGCCGTCCGGCTGCTTGTCCTTGAACTTGCCCTGGATCGTATCCTGGCCAACCGCCACTTCGGTGATCTTGCCCTGCTCGATCAGCTGCTCGAACTGGCTATAGGGAATGGTTTCGACCGTGTTGTAGGTCGTCAGCAGCCATTGCAGCAGCAGCATGCCGACGCCGGCGAGGAAGATGTAGCCGACGGCGACGGCCTGCTTGCGGGTGTTCGGGTCGGATTCCATGGCGGCGCTCTCGGTCGAGTTCGATCACGGCCGGACAGGACGTGATCGAACGGGTTCCCACGCGCATAACAGGAGCGGGACCGGGCGGCTTGTCATGGATCAAACGGCGCCGGCCCGTGGCCTCACGCCCCGCTTCAACCCGACGGCTGCATCACGATCGACTTGTCCTTCGGCCAGCGCACCCGCCAGGCGAAGGCGATATCCTTGGCCTCGCCCGGTTTGGCGTCGATGACCCATTCGACGACTCCGCGACGATCGCGCACGTTCGTCGACGTCGGCGGCGTGGTCGCGGACAGCATCTCGACCACGATCTCCTCGTTCTCGCTGACCGGCAGCTGATCCTGAATCGCGACCTTCACCGGGAAGTCGTGAGCGTTGCGGACCGTCGTCTTGAAGGTGCGCTCGTCGATCTTCGCCGTCGTCACGATCAGGCCGGCCGAGCCTTCGTTGCGCTTGACGACGCTGCGCTCGACCTTGACCTTGTCGTCGGCCCCGAAGCCGACATGAACGACCTCGTCCTTGCCCGCCGACGCCAGTCTGCTGGTGCCGACGAACATGCCGTCGCGATAGATCGAGACCTTGCCCGGCAGCAGCGGTGCCTCCTCGTTCTGCGGGAAGCTCGCTTCGAGGTAGGCGGTGGGATCGATGACGGGCGCCGAACGGATCGTCAGTTCGGGCGTGATCGTCGCGGTAGAAATACGCAGGCTCTTCGCGCCATCATTGGCACCGACGCTGACCCGTCCGGGGAGGTGGAAGACGGTCTGAAAGGCGCTGATCTCCGCAACCGTCTGCTGCTCGACGGCCTTGTCCGCGACATCTCCGAACGTCGTCCCTCCGCCAAAGCGAAACTCCTGTCGGCTCTCCATGAGTCCTCGCGCGGCGCTGACGGCGGCCGGCTTCGGCGCTGGCTGTGGCGGCGGCGGATATTGCGCGATGATCGTCCTGAGCTCGGGCGCGCTGCCGCCGCGTCCGGTCCGCACCGTCGAAACCGTCAGCGCGACCTCGGACCAGTCCTCCCCGGTGGCCTGCTGGATCTCGGCGCGTCGCACCAGTTCGAGAGCCGGCTTGCGGTCCTTCGCCGACGTGTCGAGACGCGCGTCGTAGAGCGGCACCCAGCGGGCATTGCGCACCGCGTAGGTCACGCGCAAGGTCGCCTTGGTCGCTGCTGCAGCCGACAATTCGATCCGCACCTCCAGCTTGCTCGGGGGCTTCGTCGTGAGATTGTCCTGCAGGCGCGCGATCTCGCGGTCGATCTCGCGCTGCTTGCGCTCGGCATCACGGATCGCCGCGTCGGCCTGTCCAACCTCGTCGGCAACGGCGGCGAACGCGGCACGCCATTCTGTGATCGGACGCGCCTCGCCCTTCTCGCCGAGCCCGGCCGGTGACGCCTCGGCAAAACGCTCGGCAAACTTTTTGCGCGCCAGGGCCGCGGCGATCGTGCCATCGAGATTGGCGCGCTCGTCCTTCAGCGCTTCGATGCGCTTGTCGATGTCGGGCAGGTTGACGGGCGGCGCCGCACGCGGTGGCTTGGCGTCGACGGTGCCGATCACGAGCTTGGCGCCGGCCTCGCCTTCCACACGAAGCGAGGACGCATCGAGTCCGAGCGGGAAGTCCTTGGCGATCGCCGTCGTGTCGCCGGCGGGAAGGTCGAGCGAGATGACCCGGGTCACGGTCGCGCCGTCGGGATACACGGTGACGGCATCAACGGTGGACGTCGTGTCGAGGTTTGCAGCATGGCCCGGCGCCGCCGCCAGCGAGGCACCGAGAACGAGAGTTGTCGTAACCAGCCACGTCGTTCGCATTGCCATCGATCTCTCCGTATCCCAGCCCTGAGAACCGGAGGAGCCGGTCCCTTGCGGGGCGTTAGACGCCACGAGAGGTCCGCGGGTTCAAATCGTGCGACCGCAAAGCTTGCCGTTGAAATTCCGCCGAGCACAGACGAGCACAGAAAAAGGCAGCACGGCCACGGTGCCGTGCTGCCCCTTTCCGGTCGGTCAATTTGGCCCAGCGCGTGAAGAGTTGAGGTCTGGTTGCGAACCGCGAAGGATGTGCGCTCCCTCTCCCGCTTGCGGGGGAGTGCTGGGGTGGGGGTGTCTCCTCAATTGAGGCTGCCCGAGTGGAGGGAGCCCCCACCCGGCGCTTCGCGCCGACCTCCCCCGCTCTGGCGAAGCGAAGCTTCGCTTGACGGGAGAGGTGAACTGAGCCAGCGGCTAAGTCGATTCAACCAAGAAGCACCGCGCGCTCTAGCGCGTCATCAGAACGCCAGCGCCTTGGCCTGCTTGACCTGCGGCAATGCCTGGATCTTGCCGAGCAGCTCGGCCGGCACCGCACCGTCGACCTCGACCAGCGCGATCGCGTCGCTGCCCGGCGCCACGCGGCCGAGATGGAAGGTCGCGATGTTGATCTTGGCGTCGCCCAGGAGGCTTGCGAACTTGCCGATGAAGCCCGGCTTGTCCTCGTTGGTGACGTAGATCATCGACTTGCCGAACTCGGCGTCGACACGGATGCCCTTGATGTCGACGAGACGCGGCTTGCCGTCGGCGTAGACCGTGCCCGACACCGCGCGCTCCTGGTGCTCGGTGGTGACCGCGACCGTGATCAGGCTCTCATAGTCGCTCTCGCCGGCGCGCAGCACCTCGTCGACGATCATGCCGCGCTCCTTGGCGATCACCGGCGCCGACACGACGTTGACCTCGCCCAACATCGGCCGCAGCAGCCCGGCCAGCACCGCCGAGGTCAGCGCCCGGGTCTTCATCTCGGCGACGTGGCCTTCATAGGTGATCTGGATCTTGGTGATGCTGCTCTCGGTGAGCTGGCCCGCGAACGAGCCGAGCTTCTCGGCGAGCGCGATGAACGGCTTCAGCTTGGGCGCTTCTTCCGCGGTGATAGACGGGAAGTTGATCGCGTTCGAGATCGCGCCGGTGAGCAGGTAGTCCGACATCTGCTCTGCGATCTGCAGCGCGACGTTCTCCTGCGCTTCCGTGGTCGAAGCGCCGAGATGCGGCGTGCAGATCACATTGGCATGACCGAACAGCGGATTGCTGGTCGCCGGCTCCTCGGCGAACACGTCGAGCGCCGCACCCGCGACATGCTTGCTGTCGAGGGCCTCGAGCAGCGCCTGCTCGTCGATCAGGCCGCCGCGCGCGCAATTGATGATGCGCACGCCCTGCTTCATCTTGGCGATCGCCGCGGCATCGATGATGTTGCGGGTCTTGTCGGTCAGCGGCGTGTGCAGCGTGATGAAGTCGGCGCGCTTCAGCAGCTCCTCGAGCTCGACCTTCTCGACGCCGAGATCGAGCGCGCGCTCCTCGGTGAGGAACGGATCGAAGCCGATCACCTTCATGCGCAGGCCCTGCGCACGGTCGCAGACGATCGAACCGATGTTGCCGCAGCCGATCACGCCGAGCGTCTTGCCGGTGATCTCGACGCCCATGAAGCGGTTCTTCTCCCACTTGCCGGCCTGGGTCGAGGCGTCGGCCTGCGGGATCTCGCGCGCCAGCGACAACATCATCGTGATCGCGTGCTCGGCGGTCGTGATCGAATTGCCGAACGGCGTGTTCATCACGATGATGCCCTTGGCGGTCGCCGCGGGAATCTCGACATTGTCGACGCCGATGCCGGCGCGGCCGATCACCTTGAGCCGCTTGGCGCGCTCGATGATCTTGGCCGTGGCCTTGGTCGCGGAGCGAATCGCAAGGCCGTCATAGTCGCCGATGATGTCGGCGAGTTTGTCCTTGTCCTTGCCGAGATTGGGCTGGAAGTCGACCTCGATGCCGCGATCCTTGAAGATCTGCACGGCAGCCGGCGACAGCGCATCGGAAATGAGAACTTTGGGTTTGGACATGACGATGTTCCTTCACGCCTCTCGCGAGAGAGGGACAGCGCATCGGCGCCGGAATGGGTGGAAGCAATCGAATCGTAGGGTGGGCAAAGCGCAGCGTGCCCACCGTCTTTCGCGTCGGTTGACGTTGATGGTGGGCACGGCGCTTCGCGCCTTTGCCCACCCTACGCGTCTTGAATTTCGTCATTGCGAGGAGCGGAGCGACGAAGCAATCCAGACTTTCTTCGTGGCCCTGGATTGCTTCGCTGCGCTCGCAATGACGGCACGACGAGCGTGGGTCAGGCCGCCTTGGGCAGCGCGGCCTTGGCTTCGGCAAAAGCCCAGTCGATCCACTGCGTCAGCAGCGCGACGTCCTTGGCTTCCACGGTGGCGCCGCACCAGATGCGCAGGCCGGCCGGCGCATCGCGGTAGTGCGCGAAGTCGAAGCCGGCGTTCTCCTTCTCGACCAGCGACACCAGTTTCTTGGCGAACTCCGCCTGGGCATCGGCCGACAGCGATGTGATCGCGGGATCGACGACCTTGAGGCAGACTGACGTGTTGGAGCGGATGGCGGGATCCTTGGCGAGAAAATCGATCCACGGCGTCCGCGCCTTCCAGTCGGCCAGCACCTTGGTGTTGGCGTCGGCGCGGGCGATCAGCGCCTTGAGGCCGCCGATCGACTTGCCCCAGTTGAGCGCGTCCAGATAGTCCTCGACGCACAGCATCGAGGGCGTGTTGATGGTCTCGCCCTCGAAAATGCCGGCGTTGAGCTTGCCGCCCTTGGTGAGGCGGAAGATCTTCGGCAGCGGCCAAGCCGGTTTGTAGGTCTCGAGACGCTCCACCGCGCGCGGCGAGAGGATGAGCATGCCATGCGCGGCCTCGCCGCCAAGCGCCTTCTGCCAGGAGAAGGTGACGACGTCGAGCTTCGGCCAGTCGAGCGGCTGCGCGAATGCGGCCGAGGTGGCGTCGCAGATCGTCAGGCCTTCACGGCTCGCGCTGATCCAGTCGGCATTCGGGACACGCACGCCCGACGTGGTGCCGTTCCAGGTGAAGACCACGTCGCTTGCCGGATCGACTTTCGACAGATCGGGGATCTCGCCATAACCGGCGTGCAGCTTGGTGACGTCCTTGAGCTTGAGCTCCTTGACGATGTCGCTGACCCAGCCTTCGCCGAAGGATTCCCAGGCGATCGTGGTGACGGGCCGCGCACCGAGCAGCGACCATAGCGCCATCTCGACCGCGCCGGTGTCGGATGCGGGCACGATGCCGATCTTGTAGTCGGCCGGCACTTCGAGAACGTCGCGCGTCAGCTCGATGGCCAGCTTGAGCTTGGCCTTGCCGATCTTCGCGCGATGCGAACGGCCGAGGGGAGCGTCCTTGAGATTTTCGGAGGTCCATCCGGGGCGCTTGGCGCAGGGGCCGGAGGAGAAATGCGGCACGGCAGGCCGCTGCGAGGGCTTCGCTGCAGTCATCGTCTATCCTTCCAGATAGTAAGCCTCCCGTTGGGGGGAGGTGTCCCGCCGGCGTGAATACGGGAAGGGTCGTTCCGCGTCAAGGAACTTCGCGCCCTCTTGTCGGCGTTCACGCAGTCGTGCTGGCATGCAAGCGAATGCAATTCATTCCGGTGCGGCACCGACCGGTGCCTGACCAGCCGGCGGACGATGCAGGAAGGTCATCGAGGCATAGGCGCCGATCCAGGAGCCGACCGCCGCAAACGCGACGTAGATCCAGTTCTCGGTGTAGCTGATCACGGCGAAGGACGAGAGCATGTACCAGATCGAGCTCCAGGTCGCCGCTGACACTCGCCGCTTGGCAACGACCGCCGAAGTGAACATGACGTAAACCGCATCGGTCGCTGCAGTCGCTAGGGCGACACCGAAGGCCGTGAGTGGATTGATCGCCGACATCGTCCTCTCCTCTTCGTTGTGCTGCACCAAGCGACGTCATTGTCTCGCCGAACGCATCCATGCACAATGACGCGATCTGTACGCGCCGAACAACAAGGACAGAACAATGGAACGCGTCCGTCTCGGGAGGAGCCCGCTCGACATCACCCGACTCGGCCTCGGCACGGCGCCGCTCGGCGGCCTGTTCGAGCCGGTCAGCGATGGCGATGCCGAAGCCACGATCGCTGCGGCGTGGGCGCGCGGGGTGCGCTTCTACGACACCGCGCCGCTCTACGGCTTCGGCCTCGCCGAGCAGAGGCTCGGTGCGTTTCTGCGCCGGCAGCCGCGCGACAGCTACGTGATCTCGACCAAGGTCGGACGGCTGCTGCGGCCGGACCCGACGGCGTCGGGCGAAGATACGCACTATAAGGGCACGCCGCCGCTGCGGCCGCAGTTCGACTATTCCTACGACGGCGTGATGCGTTCGGTCGAGGAGAGCCTGGTTCGGCTCGGCCTGGATCGCGTCGACATCCTGCTCGTGCATGATCCCGACGACCACTATGACGAAGCCGTGGCTGGCGCCTTCCGTGCCCTGCAGCGGCTGCGCGACGACGGCAGCATCAAGGCGATCGGCGCCGGCATGAACCAGTCGGAGATGCTGGCGCGCTTCGCCGAGGCCGTTCCGGTCGACTGCTTCCTCCTGGCCGGCCGCTACACGCTGCTCGACCAGGGCGCGCTGACGGCGCTGTTTCCGATCTGCCGCGCGAAGAACATCGCCATCATTCTCGGCGGGATCTACAACAGCGGCATCCTGGCCAATCCTTACGGGCCGGCGAAGTTCAACTACGAAGATGCCGATGCCGCCTTGGTGGCCCGCGCGCGCCAGCTCGACGCCCTGTGCAAGCAACACGGCACCGAGCTCAAGGCCGCCGCGATCCAGTTCTGTCTCGCCCATCCCGCCGTCACCGTCGGCCTGCAGGGCGCGCGCAATGCGCAGGAGGCGGCCGACAACATCGCGTTGGCGCAGGCGCGAATCCCCGACACGTTCTGGCGCGACCTGCGCGCCAGCAATCTGATCGATGCGCGCGCACCGCTGCCGGGAGAGGCGTCATGAGCCGCGTCATCGATGCGCATCAGCATTTCTGGGATCCCGGCCGCGCCGACTATCCGTGGATGGCCGGCGACGCGCTGGCGCCGATCCGCCGTCCGTATGGTCCCGCCGACCTCGCCCCGCTGCTCGCCGAAAATGGCCTCGACGCCAGCATCCTGGTGCAGACCCGGTCGTCGCTCGACGAGACCGAGGAATTCCTGCGCGTCGCGCACGCGACGCCGTTCGTCGCCGGTGTCGTCGGCTGGGTCGACCTGAGCGATCCATCGGTAGGGTCGACGATCGACAGGCTGCGCGGCCTGCCCGGCGGCGACAGGCTGGTCGGCATCCGCCACCAGGTCCATGACGAGGCCGATCCGGCGTGGATCTATCGCGGCGATGTCAGGCGCGGCCTCGACATCGTGTTCGCGCACGACCTGACCTACGATCTGCTGGTGCGCACGCGCGAGCTGCCGGCGGCGATCGCGACCGTGCGCGCGTTTCCAAGAGCACGCTTCGTGCTGGACCACGCCGCCAAGCCGCCGATCGTAACCGGGTTCGATCAGGACTGGGCCGATCGCATCGCCGAGCTCGGGGCCTGCGGCAATGTCTGGTGCAAGGTGTCGGGGCTCGCCACGGAAGCCGTCTGGACCGACTGGGATGCCGAGCGGCTGTTTCCCTATGTCGCGCACGTCGCACGCTGCTTCGGCGCCGACAGGCTGATCTTCGGCTCGGACTGGCCGGTGTGTCTGCTCGCCGGCAGCTATGGCGAAATCAAGCAGGCGCTCGAGCACTGCCTGACCCGGCTCGGTGCCGAGGTCCGCGACAAGGCCTTCGGCCCGAACGCCGTCGCAGCCTACCGCCTGCCGCTCTGATTAGATCAGAACCGCATCACCATGCCGAAATGGCTTTTGGCGAAGCCGAGCCGCTCATAGAAGCGCTGTGCGTCGGTGCGGCTCTGATGCGTCATGAGCTCGACCAGATTGCAGCGCCGGCTGCGGGCCTCGGCAATCGCCCATTGCAGCAGCTGCTCGCCGATGCCCCGGCTGCGCCGGTCGATTGCGACCCGAACGTCTTCGATCAGCGCGCGCGACGCACCTTGCGAGCTGAGCCCGGGCAGGATGCAGAGTTGCAGGCAGCCGACCACCCTGTCCGCCTCCACGGCGACGACCAGGGTGATATTCGCGTCCCGCACGATCGCCTCGAATGCGTCGTAGTAGGACTGCGGCAACGGCTGCTCGATACGCTCCCGCGCCCGGCCGAGATGATCGTCGGCGAGCATGGCGACAATGGCGCCGACGTCGTCGCGTTGCGCAGGCCGGATCATGATGGACATGAGCTTTCAGGACAGGCTTGCAAACAGCTCAGAACTTGTAGCCGAGGCCCGCGCGCACCGTGTTGATGCTGGTGTCGACGGTCGAGGTGAAGCGGATGTATTCGTATTCGGCCCGCGCAAACAGGCCGCCGACGAGATTGACGTCGACGCCGAGACCGGCGCTGTAGCCATAGATCAGGTGATTGTGCTGAATGTTGTTGGCGCTGAGCGGCGCGAGCGGCGTGTAGGTCCCCAGGAAAGTGGTGCTGACGCGATCCTGAACCGTCACGGACTGGCCGAGATCTGCATTGCCGAGCGCAAGGCCGAAGAACCCATAAGGCAGGAAACAGCCCATTGCATAGCCGGCACGACCCCGGATCGTTGCCATGTCGGTGATCGATATCTGCGAGGACTGCGTCGAGGTCACGGCGTGAAAGTTGCCGTCAGACAGTGCGGCCGTGCTGACAAGCGTGCGGCTCGAAGAGGCCATGCCGCCATACTTGCCATGCAGATAGCTCGCCTCGACGCCGAGCACGACGTCGTCCCACTGACTGTTGTAGCCGACGAAGGCGCCGAAGCCAGATGCGCGCGAGGACTGCTTGCCGAGATTGGGGTTCCACGACGATACCTGCATCTGGCTCTCGATCAGCGTGTTGGCAAGCACCGCCGCCGTGATGTTCTTGGTCGAGCCGTTGAAATTCTCATCGGACGAGCCGTAGCCGCCCTGGACGCCGACGTAATAGCCGTCCCAGTTGACCCGCGAATTGTTCAGGCCCTCGGTCAGGCCGCCCCGCAGGATCGGAAGGTCGGACAAATCCGCGGCCTGCGCCGCGGAGATCATGCCGCACACCGAAACCGCCACCACCAGGCTACGCATCGCAACGCTCCAATCAACACTTGACTCTCTGTTCCGATCATCGCGCGTTAACCTTAATCATTCGTTGTCGCAGCGCTCTGCACGGAAATTCTTTCAGCGCGGAGGCGTTCGAACAGCGGGATCAGAAACGCCAAACGGCGCGGGAGGCCCGCGCCGCTTGATTGTTTACAGTGATGAGGACCGCTCGGCTCAGCCCTTGCGGATCAAGGGCGGCATCATCGGGGGCGGCGGAGGCTGGTCGAAATTCCAGCGCACGCCGAGCTTCAGGTCGTGCGAGGTGATGTCCTTGAACTTGAAGACGTTGCCGGTGGTGTTGCCGACATAGTCGGACAGGACGCCGGTCTGCCCTTGACCGAGATCGACGTAGCTGTAGGCCAGCTCCAACACCAAGTTCGGATTCACGTTGTAGGCGAGACCCGCATGGGCCGCCCAAGCGAAATTCCATTTCGAGGAGGTCGGCGCCGTCGCGAAGCTCGTGGTCGTGAACGGCAGGTTGTTGATGCCCGTGTCGGTGAAATTCGAAATCGTCACCCGCGCACCGCCGACACCCGCGCCGATGAACGGCGTCACGCACCACCAGGTGCCGAGATCGACATAGGCGTTGGCGAGCACCAGCCATTCGGACTTGCTGCCGCTGTAATTGTCGATGCCGCTGTAGGGCACGCCGCCCGCCGTTGCATTGAAGCGGTCGGTGGCCTTGAAGTTCGAATTGCCGCGATACTGGCCGGTGACGTCGGCGCGGAACCAACTGTTGAAGCGATAGCCGACGCCGACGCCGTAGATGCCCGCGGTGTCGAACGCCGAGGTCTGGTTGAACGACGTCATCGGCGTGTAGGCGGACTCGCGCGAGTAATGAACGTCCTTGACCTTTTGATTGCTGAAACCGATGTCGCCGCGCAGATACCAGCCACCGAAATCGGCCGCCGGCGGCGGCGCGTAGACCGGAGGAGGCGCGATGGGCATGTCGGCCGCAAAGGCGAGAGTTGAAAACAGAGAGGCCGCTCCGGCGGCGATCAAAGACTTAACGCTACGCATTGGCTTCGTCCCTTTGGCCGGTGAGGCGATCGAGAATCCGGCCCCACATCACAACTGACGACCGTACAATCGCGCCAAATGCTTAAGCGGCGCTTAACCCTAATTATTAAGGTTGATATTTCCTGAGCGCACAAGAACCGTTAACGACCGCGCAACACCTCCTAACAATTCGTCATCTCCGTCTCGTCCTCGTAGTAATCATCAACTAATTAGTTCAACTTAAAATTGTCGATATCGCCTCTCTCCAGACGGAGCGATCGCATATGGCGATCTGCGTTTTGCGCCGTCTGCTCCCACATCGTCGTGGCCGGCCTGTCCCGGCCAGCCACGTCCTTGTTGCGCTCGGAAGGAACGTCGTGGATGCCCGGCTCAAGCCCGGGCACGACGTAACAGATTGGCAGACTTGCCCGCCGCGATTGGCCGATTTCATCGATGCATCGCCCTGTCCTGGCCCCTGCCCGCTTTACGACGAGCCGCAGATCGCGCCGGCAGACCCGAGCCCACCGCTCTCGCGCGCAGGACGACAAGCTGCCAACAAAAAGGCCTGCCATCAGACGATGATGGCAGGCCGCAAAGGCCGAATATGACGGTTGATGATTATGCGGCGGCCGCAGCCGCGTTGCCGACCGCAGCAACGATCTCGTCGACGACCTCCTCGACCAGATCGCGGTCGTCACCCTCGCCCATCACGCGGATCACCGGCTCGGTGCCGGAGGAGCGCACGAGCAGTCGGCCATGGCCGTTGAGGCGCTTCTGTCCGGTGTCGATTGCCGACTTCACCTCGTCCGCGTCGAGTGGCTTGCCGCTGCGATAGCGGACGTTCTTGAGGATCTGCGGCAGCGGATCGAAGCGATGGCAGACCTCGGAGACCGGACGGCGCAGCCTCTGCACCGTCGCCAGCACCTGCAGCGCGGCGACGAAGCCGTCCCCCGTGGTCGCGTAGTCCGAGAGAATGATATGGCCCGACTGCTCGCCGCCGAGATTGTAGCCGTCGGCCAGCATGCGCTCGAGAACATAGCGGTCGCCAACCGGCGTGCGCACCAGCTCGAGCCCTTGCCCCTGCAGGAAGCGCTCGAGACCGAGATTGGACATGACCGTCGCGACGATGCCGGCGCGCGCCAGGCGGCCATCCTCCTTCCAGCTCTGCGCGATGACCGCGAGCAGCTGGTCGCCATCGACGATGTGGCCGCGCTCGTCGACCAGGATCACGCGGTCGGCATCGCCGTCGAGCGCGATGCCGATGTCGGCGCGCATTTCCCGTACCTTCCGGCACAGTGCCTCCGGCGAGGTCGAGCCGCATTCCTTGTTGATGTTGAAGCCGTCCGGCTCCACGCCGATCGAGATCACGTCGGCACCCAGCTCCCACAGCGCCTCGGGCACGACCTTGTAGGCCGCACCATTGGCGCAATCGACCACGACGCGCAGGCCGTCGAGCGAGAGGTCGCGCGGCAGGGTGCGCTTGGCGAATTCGATATAGCGATCGTGCACGCCGTCGATGCGGCGGGCGCGGCCGAGGCTCGCGCTCTGCGCCAGCTTCTTGTCGAGCGACTCGTCCAGCAGCTGCTCGATCTGCTTCTCGACATCGTCTGACAACTTGAAGCCCTGCGGCCCGAACAGCTTGATGCCGTTGTCCTCGAACAGATTGTGCGAGGCCGAGATCATGACGCCGAGATCGGCGCGCATCGACTTGGTGAGCATGGCGACCGCTGGCGTCGGCATCGGGCCGACCAGCAGCACGTCCATGCCGACCGAGGTGAAGCCGGCCACCATCGCGTATTCGATCATATAGCCGGACAGGCGGGTATCCTTGCCGATCACCACCCGGTGGCGATGCTCGCCGCGCTGAAACAGAAGACCTGCGGCCTGCCCGACCTTGAGCGCGAGTTCCGGCGTGATCAGGCCGTTGGCGCGGCCACGAATCCCGTCGGTCCCGAAATAGTTACGGCTCATATGACCCCCAGCAACGGCTTCTGGATTTCGTTACCGGCGGGGGCGAATCACATGGCAAGCCCCTCCGGTCAGCCCGCGGGTTATAGTCGCCTTAAAGCTAAGATGGATTCAAAAAATGTGATCAATCATTACCACGAAACCGCCACGGCCGCCGCAAGTCATTGTTAAGGCTAATTTTTCACTCGACCTGACGGCTCCGGAGGGCCCCCCTCGGAGCGCCCCCGCAGCAGGAATGTGCTCGCTCCGGCGGCCCCTGACGTCCTGTTGCGGAACGCTCGCAGTTTGCGTGTCTTGCCCGGACGCCGTGGCGGTTCCCAAGTTGGATTTGGCAGGCGCCGCAAAGATGCTAGATGACTGCCGAGCCCAAGAAACGAGACGTCGGTGGGGAGTCGAAGAGCGCGATGAAACACGTCACCTGCATTGAAGACCTGCGCCTGCTGCACAAGCGCCGCGTGCCCAAAGCCTTCTTCGACTACGCCGATCGCGGCTCCTATGCCGAGGAGACGCTGCGGGCCAACCGCGACGATCTGCAGAAGATCAAATTCCGCCAGCGCATTCTGGTCGACGTGTCCAAGCGCGATCTGTCGACGACGATCCTTGGCGAGCCGTCATCGATGCCGCTGATCCTGGCGCCGGTCGGCCTCCTGGGCATGCAGCACGGCGACGGCGAGATTCACGCCTGCCGCGCCGCGCAGGCCGCCGGCATCCCGTTCACGCAGAGCACGATGTCGATCTGCTCGATCGAGGACATCGCGGGCAGCGTCGAGAAGCCGTTCTGGTTCCAGCTCTACGTCATGAAGGACCGCGGCTTCATCAAGGCCCTGGTCGAGCGCGCGATTGCTGCGAAGTGCAGCGCACTATGCCTGACCGTCGACCTGCAGGTGATCGGCCAGCGCCACCAGGACATCAAGAACGGCATGAGCGTGCCGCCGGAATGGACGCTGTCGAAGCTGTTCGACTTCGCCACCAAGCCGGCCTGGGTGCAGGGTGTGCTGCAGGGCAAGCGCCGCACCTTCGGCAACATCGCCGGCCACGTGAAGAACACCGAGGATCTCACCAAGCTCTCGGCCTGGACCGCGGCGCAGTTCGACACTTCGCTGAACTGGAAGGACGTCGACTGGATCCGCTCGATCTGGCCGGGCAAGCTGATCATCAAGGGCATCCACGACATCGAGGACGCGAAGCTCGCGGCCGCGACCGGCGCGCAGGCGCTTGTCGTCTCCAACCATGGCGGCCGCCAGCTCGACGGCGCACCGTCCTCGATCCACGTGCTGCCCGGCATCGCGGAAGCGGTCGGCGACAAGATCGAGATCATGTTCGACGGCGGCATCCGCTCGGGCCAGGACGTGATGCGCGCGCTCGCGCTCGGCGCCAAGTCGTGCATGCTCGGCCGCGCCTATGCCTACGGCCTCGGCGCCGGCGGCCAGGCCGGCGTCGCCAAGGCGATCGACATCATCCGCAACGAGCTGCTGACGACGATGGGCCTGTGCGGCATCAACACGGTGGCCGAGATCGACCGGAAGGTGCTGGCGGATTGATCGACACTTAACCGGTTGGGACAAAGCATGACGCTGGTCTCACACCGTGATGATCCGAAGCGCTTGCCAAGCAAAAGCTGTCGTCCCTGCGAACGCAGGGACCCATAGCCACCGCTGTCAGTTATTTCGGGCGGTCGCGCCACTGCATGGTGCGTTTGGGCATCTGCTCAGACTAAGACACCCTGGCGTGCCCCGACACTCCATCCTGGGGTTATGGGTCCCTGCGTTCGCAGGGACGACACCTTTTGTCAGGATGCGGCATACGCTCCAGATGAGCTGGGTCACATCGGCGGCGTCAGCCCATCGCGGCCGACGCTGACGCGGCTGGTCTCGAGCGAGCCATCGGGTAACTGCTTGACGGTGGCCATCACCTTCGCGCCGGCCGTCAGCTCGGACTTGTCGCCGGGCACGAAGGTCACGATCGGCGTGTCCGGCGCGATGTCGACCCGCTTCTCGCCGCCCTTGTATTTGACGAGCAGCGAGTGACCGTCGGTCGAGACCGAGCTTTCGGATACGGTGGCGTTGGTCATGCTCGAATTCGGCTTCAGGTCCCACGACCGCGAGCCTTCGCCCGTGCCGCGCATGTCCTCGGGAAAGATGTGGATCTCGACCGCCTTCGGCGCGCCGTCCGGGCCGGGCACCGTGGTGGCGCCGATGAACGAGCCCAGCTTGATGTCGGAAAGCTGCGCCTTGACGACACCCGAAACGCGCAGATCACCGGCCATGCGCAGCTTGAAGATCTCGCCGCTGCGGGCTTTCACCGTCATCATGTCGGCGTCGACGCTTTCGATGGCGCCGCGCACGCGCGTCGGCACCGGCGCCTGCTGGGCAATGGCGAGCGCGGATACAGCCGCAACCATGGCGAGTGAAGCGACGGAACGGATCAGGACGAGACCAGCGGACATGCAGGGCTCCGAGGGCGAGAGAAGATCATCCGCGTCCAATGCGGGGCTACGCGGACGCTCGATCAATGAGACGCCGACCATCTGCGCTTATTCCGCGTTCAAGCCCTTGTGAGATCGGCCTCGACCAGCGCGCGCAACTCGGGCGTGACCTGCGGACGGCGGCCGAACCACAATTCGAAGCCACGCACGGCCTGGTGCAGCAGCATGCCGAGCCCATCGGCAGTGCGCAGCCCCCTCGCCCGCGCCGCCGCGAGCAACTGCGTCTCCAGCGGCACGTAGACGATGTCGGCGACGACAGCCTGCTGCGGCAACAGCTCGACGTCGAGCTCGAGCGGCGGCTGGCCGTGCATGCCGAGCGAGGTGGTGTTCACGAACAGGCCCGCGCGCGGCAGCAGCGCGCCGACGCGGTCCCAGCCTTCGGCAACGACATGGCTGCCGAACTGATCAGCCAGGGCCTGTGCGCGCGCCGCGGTGCGGTTGATGACGTGGATGCGGCCGATGCCGCGCTCGAGCAGGCCGAACACGACGGCCCGCGCCGAGCCGCCGGAGCCGAGCACCAGCGCCTCGTCGGTGCGGTCCCAGCCTGGGGCGGCGGCATCCAGATTGCCGATGAAGCCTTCGACGTCGGTGTTGGTGGCCCGCAGGATGCGGTCCTCGTACCAGAGCGTGTTGGCCGCGCCGACCGCGCGGGCACGCGCGTCCGGCTCGCTCAGCTCCAGCACGCGCTCCTTGTGCGGGATCGTGACGTTGGCGCCGACGAAGCCGCGACGGTCGAGATGCATGACGAAGTCCGCCAGCTCTTCCGGCGGCACCGCCTCGATGGTGTAGCCGCCGGCAATGCCAAGCTCGTGCAGCCAATGATGATGGATCAAAGGCGAGCGCGAATGCGCGGCAGGCCAGCCGATCAGGCACGCAGCGCGGGGTTTGGCGGCGAGGGTCATGGCCGTGACATCGGACAAGCCCCGGCTGGAGTCAATGCTGGGGCTCGGCAGTCGCCCCCCGGAAAACCGCCGCAGCGGCCGAGAGGCGCCATGGCCCCAACGGCGACGCGGCGTTGAGGTCGCGTGTCAGCTCGCGGCGAGCCCATCGGCGACGTCCGCCGGCGCCGTCTCCTTGCCCTTGATGTCGGCCACGGCGCGCTCGATTGTCTCGCGATAGCGCACCAGCGGCGGCCGCACGCCGTGGGTCAGCAGCGCCCGGCGCACGGTCGGCGACGCGCCCGTGATGAACAGGCGGATGCCCTGGCGCCTGGCCTTGGCGGCGACGCGGCTCATGGCGTTGGCGGCCGTCGAATCCAGGAACGGTACGGCGGCGAAGTCGACCACGAAGGCTTTGCGGCGGTCGGCGATCGAGTCGAGCACGGTGCCAACGGTCGAGGCGGCGCCGAAGAAGAACGCCCCGGTGATGCGATAGACCAGCACGTCCTTGTCGGTGCTGAGCTTGGGATTGTAGGGCACCCGCGCGCTGTCCTCGAAATCCGCACGGTCCTGCGCGACCAGCGGCGTGCTGTCCTCGACGCCGGTCATCTGCGCCATGCGGTTGATGAACAGCACGGCGCCGAGCGCAAAGCCGACCAGGATGCCCTCGGTGAGATCGCGGAAGACCGTCAGCCCGAAGGTCGCGAGCAACACCGTGGCATCGCCCCAGGACGATCGGATCAGGGTGGCGAACTCGTGCTTCTCGGCCATGTTCCAGGCCACCACCACCAGCACCGCGGCGAGCGCCGACAGCGGGATGTAGCTCGCGAGCGGAGCCGCGATCAGCATGAACACCAGCAGGAACAGCGAATGCAGCATGCCCGACACCGGCCCGCGCGCGCCGGCGCGAACGTTGGTGGCGGTGCGCGCGATGGTGCCGGTGACGCAGATGCCGCCGAACAGTGCCGAGCCGACATTGGCAAAGCCCTGCGCCACCAGCTCGCAGTTCGAGCGATGGCGACGGCCGGTCATGCCGTCGGCGACGACGGCCGACAGCAGCGATTCGATGGCGCCGAGCAGTGCGAAGGCGATCGCGTCGGGGAACACCGCCTGGACCTTGGCGAGCGAGAACGCCGGCAACGCCGGCGCCGGCAGCTCGCGCGGGATACCGCCGAATTTCGTCCCAATGGTCTCGACCGGAAGCTGCAGCGCGAAGGTGATGATGGCCGCGACCACGACCGCGATCAGGATGCCGGGCCAGGTCGGCCGCAGATGCTTGAGGCCGATGATGATCGCGATCGACAGCGCGGCCGTCACGACCGCAGACATGCTCGCGGTCGGCGCGCCATGCGCGAGCGCCGTGAGCTTCGGAAGCAGCTCGCCCGGCTCCTTGCCCGCAAGCGTGATACCGAACAGATCCTTCAGCTGGCTGGCAAAGATGATGACGGCGATGCCCGCGGTGAAGCCGACCGTGACCGGATAGGGAATGAACTTGATGTAGGTGCCGAGCCGCAAATATCCTGCGATCACCAGGATCACGCCGGACATCATCGTCGCGATCAGCAGGCCATCGAGACCCTGGCGATCGACCGTCGCAGCGACCAGCACGATGAAGGCACCCGCGGGACCGCCGATCTGAAAGCGGCTGCCGCCGAGCAGCGAGACCAGGAAGCCGCCGATCACGGCGGTGTAGAGACCACGCCCCGGCGAGACACCGGAGGCGATCGCGATCGCCATCGACAGCGGCAGCGCCACGATCGCCACGGTCAGGCCCGCCAGCGCGTCGGCGCGAAAGTCGCTGAGGCCGTAGCCCTCGCGCAAGACCGTCAGGAGTTTGGGGGAATAAAGCTCGGCGAAGGTCGGCTCATGATGTCCGACCCGCCCGTGCGAACGGTGTTCATTTGCGATGCTCATGCCCGTCACGCTCCCGTCGCCTCATCGGGCCGCGGCGCAGCCGACGATGCGTCCCACACGAAGCGCCCAGGGGCCCCGTGCCGCGCGATGAGCCTAGCTCGCGTCATCGCGCACAATGTCAGTTTGACGGCCCATGCGGCGGGGCGGCCCCGGGTCCTTCAGGCGAACACCACGCCCGCCATTCTCGCTGCGGGAATGCTCACCGATCAGATCCACGCCCGCACGATTGAGCGCATCGACGACCTTGGTCAGCGAGTCCACCACGCCGCGGACGTTGCCCGTTGAGGCTTCCATCCGCTGGATCGTCGGCAGCGACACGCCGGCCAGCTCGGCCAAGGTTCTCTGATCTATCCCGAGCAGCGCACGGGCTGCTCGCATCTGGAACGACGTGATCACGATGGCCTCACGTAGCAGACACCATAAATGATGTCTGAGACAAAGACAATGATGTAAAATACATCATAAATTGCTTTCGGAGGCAAGCTGGAACCGGCCCTCGCCCACTGTTCCCTGCGCGCCCGAGCAAAGGTCCCGACGCGATCCGGCCCGCCATCCCGAGAGAGGATGACGGGCCGGTGCTGCTCGGCGCGGAGCGTTCGGCTCAGGCGGCGTCGCGGTGGGAGGCGATGATGTGGTCGGCGGCGCGGCCCGTCACCTCGGCCATGTGGTCGAACTGGCGGGTGAAGCTGCCGGCGCCGGCCGTGGCCGAGCGCAATTCGACGATCAGCTCGCCGATCTCGGCCTCCGGCATCATCGCGCGGACGCAATCCCAGCCCGGCCAGCCGTCGCGGGTGTCGAACGACAGGATCTGGCCGCGCCGCGCCGACAGGATCGCATTGATCCTGGCGGTCGCTTCCGTGGGGCAGACGATCTCAACGGTGTGAATCGGCTCCAGCAGCACCGGCTGGCATTGCGGCAGCCCCTCGCCGACGCCGACCCGCGCCGCGGTGCGGAACGCGAGGTCGGACGAATCCACGCTGTGATAGGAGCCGTCGGTCAGCGTGACCTCGACGTCGATCACGGGGAAGCCCAGGGGGCCGCGGGCCATTGCGTCGACAACGCCCTCCTCCACCGCCGGGATGTAGTTGCGCGGCACCGCGCCGCCGACCACCTTCTCGGCAAAGCGGAAGCCTTCGCCGCGCGGCAGCGGCCTGATGTCGAGCACGACGTCGCCGAACTGGCCGTGACCGCCGGACTGCTTCTTGTGGCGGCCGCGCTGCGTGATCGGCTTGCGAATGGTCTCCTGATAGCCGATCGCAGGCTGATGCGATTTCACGTTGACGCCGAAACGGTCGCGCAACCGCTCCAGCGCGACGCGCAGATGCATCTCGCCCTGCCCCCACAGCACCGTGTCGTGGGTGCGCGGGTTCTGTACCATCGTCAGCGATGGATCCTCCTCGTGGAGCCGCTGCAAGGCTTGGCCGAGCTTGACGTCGTCCTTGCGGTCCACGGCGGCGATCGAGAGCGCCAGCACGGGTGGACACGCCTCGACCTTTGCCAGCGGCAGCGGCGCCGTCTTGCCGGTCGCAACCGTATCTCCGGTCTTGACCGCATCGAGCTTGCCGAGCGCGACCGTGTCGCCGGCTTCGGCGCCCGCGCGCTTGCTGTCATAGGCGCCGGTCGCAGCCAGGATGCCGGACACGCGCGCCGCCTCGCCCGAAGCGGCATGCAGCGTCGCGCCGTCGTCGAGATGGCCCGAAAGCAGGCGCGTCAATGACAGCTTGCCGCCATGCTGCAGGTGCAACGTCTTGAAGACGTAGCCGAGCGCCTCCTTCGCGTCCTTCACGCCCAGCCGCTGCGCGGTCTCGGCGATTCCGGGCGCCTCGTGGCGCAGCGCCTTCATCAGCCTCAGCACGCCGTTCTCGCGCAGCGCCGAGCCGAGCAGCACCGGGCAGATCAGCCCCTCGCGCAATTCGCGCGCGAGATCGTCGAACACGGCGTCGCGCGGCGGCGGGATGTCCTCCAGCAGTTGCTCCATGAGCGCGTCATCGTGATCGGCGAGCTTCTCCAGCATCGAGAAGCGCGCCTCCTTCTCGCGGTCGAGATCGCCGCCTTCGAGCCCAACGACTTCCGACGCCTTGTGCTCGCGATAGATGAAGGCGCGCTCCAGCGCGAGGTCGACGAAGCCCTCGATCAGCTCGCCGTTCCAGATCGGAATCTGGCGCAGCACCAGCGGCACGCGCGAGGCCGGCTGCAATGTGGCAAGCGTCTCCCTGATGCGCGCATTGGCGCGGTCGATCTTGTTGAGGAACAGGAAGCGCGGGATGCGCAGCTCCTCGAGCTCGCGCAGGATGATCTGCAATTGCGGCAGCTTCTTCTCGTCGGCCTCGCAGACCACGATGGCGGCATCGACCGCCGGCAGCGCCGCGCGCATGTCGTGGATGAATTCGATCGAGCCGGGACAATCGAGGAAGGTGTAGCTGTCGCCCATGAAGGTCGTGGTCGCCGCCGTCATGGCGACGCTCATCTTGTGCTGACGCGCCTCCGGGCTGGCATCGCCGACGGATGTGCCGGCGTCGACGCTGCCCGCGCGCGGGATCACGCCCGTCCGCGCCAGGATCGCCTCCAACAGAGTGGTTTTACCGCTTTGGAAAGGGCCCACCAGCGCAATGCACCGTGGACCGCGGGGACTTCTCAGGTCTTGTCCCATTCGCCGCCTCCTCGTTGTGGAGCTCGGCCCTTGATTGGGTCGGCAAAGCCGAATGCTCTGCCTCGGCTGCCGCTTTGGCAAGCAGGGGGCCCGCGAAAAACGTCGCTGCAGTGCGGGGAGCACGCCGCCTTCCCGCACGATGGCGGAAAGAGCGGCTATTCACGGCAAGGGGAAGATCACCGACCCGGGCGCAATTCGAGGCTTTGCAGCCCCGCCGAGACGCTGAGGCCGACCTGGCCCTGGACGCTGAGTGGCTGCAGTGCGATCGAGTTGGCGGAGCCGCCGACCAGCACGTTGCCGCCAAGGCCGACGCCGACGGCGGCCGAGCCCTGTGCGCCGGCATAGTCGCCGGAGAGATCGCCCGGCCCGAGCCGTGCAACCGGGGCATAGACCACCCAGGCCAGCAGCGATTCCTGGGTGATGCCGAGATCGAGGCCGACCTTGCGGATGGTCGCGACGTAACGATCCTCCGGCAGCCCGTCGGCGCGCAGCACGCAGCCGAGATGGGTGACCGAGCCGACGATGAAGCCGACGCTGGCGCCGCCGCGGCATTCGAGGACACCGACCCGCACGCGATCTTGCGCCTGGGCAGCGCCACCGATGCAGAGGACGACCGCAGCGGCGAGCCCGGCGAGGATGGTCGAGCGCATGAATAAAACTCCGGCTGAAATGAACGTGTGATGCAGCTCCGTCGATCGGACTGACGATCACGGGGCATCACATCTATGCCATAAGCCTTACAGTCGCACCAGATTCGCCGCGCCGTCAGCACGCGCCATCGCGCCGGCCATTGCGACGCGTTCGCCCGAACGCTTCCGCGGCTCAGCGATAGAAGCGCGAGAAATAGGACGATGAACGGCTCGGGCTCGGGTGGATCGGCAGCAGCGGCACCAGCTCAACCTCGGTGATTCCGGCAGCGATGTTCAGGCCGGTCTGCCCCTGCACGCTGATCGGCTGCAGGGCGGCGGCGCGATCGGTGTCGCGCACCAGGAAGCTGCCGCCGAAGCCGACCAGAGCCGCAGCGTTGGCGGACAATCCACCGTAGCGCCCGCGCAGCTCGCTGCGGCCGAAATCGTTGACCGGTGCGCTGACCGCCCACGCCATCCTGGTCTCATCCGTCAGCCCGACATCGAGGCCGTAGCGCCGGACCTTGGCGACATAGCGCTCCGGCTGACGGCCCTGGCTGCGAAACACGCAGCGCAGGCGTGACTGGGACATCACGAGCTTGCCGGAAGTCTTTCGTCCCGCGCACTCGAGCACACCGGCGCGCATGGGGCGATTTGCGTGGGCTTGCGCGAACGGAGCAACCGACACAAGCAACATGATCGACAGCAGAAGCAGCCGCATCGAACTCCAACCCTACGCCACCAGACCTATCGACCGACAAGAGAAAGGCGCCATGTTCAAAACATGGCGCCTTTCGGCCTGGAACTTGGCTTCTGGAGTTTCGAGACGGATGTTGCCCGATTACCTCAGATTGCCGCAGAAGCGCTGGATGCGCTTGCAGGCGTCCTCGAGGTCGGAGGTCTTGGTCGCGTAGGAGATGCGGAACGCCGGGCCGAGGCCGAACGCCGAGCCGTGCACCACCGCGACGCCCTCGGTCTCCAGGAGCTCGGTGACGAAGGCCTCGTCATTGTCGATCACCTTGCCCGACGGCGCAGTCTTGCCGATCGTGCCGGCGCAGGACGGATAGACGTAGAACGCGCCTTCCGGCCGCGGGCATTCGATGCCGCTCGCCTGGTTCAGCATCGAGACCACGAGGTCGCGGCGCTCCTTGAACACCTTGTTGTTCGCGGGAATGAAGTCCTGCGGACCGTTCAAGGCTTCCACCGCCGCCCATTGCGCGATCGAGCACGGGTTCGAGGTCGACTGCGACTGGATCGTCGCCATCGCCTTGATCAGGTGCGCCGGACCACCGGCATAGCCGATGCGCCAGCCGGTCATGCAATAGGCCTTGGAGACACCGTTCACGGTCAGCGTGCGGTCGTACAGCGACGGCTCGACCTGCGCCGGCGTGGTGAACACGAAGTCGTCATAGACGAGGTGCTCGTACATGTCGTCGGTCATGATCCAGACATGCGGATGCTTGACCAGCACCTCGGTGAGCGCGTTCAACTCGGCCTTGGTATAGGCCGCGCCGGTCGGATTCGACGGTGAGCACAGGATCAGCCACTTGGTCTTCGGCGTGATCGCCTTCTCCAACGCCTCTGGCTGCAGCTTGAAGCCATGCGCCGCGGTGCAGACCACCGGCACCGGCTCGCCGCCGGCGAGCGCCACCATCTCCGGATAGCTGACCCAATACGGCGCCGGGATGATCACCTGGTCGCCGGGATTGATGGTCGCCATCAGCGCATTGTACAGCACCTGCTTGCCGCCGACGCCGACGATCACCTGGTTCGGCTTATAGGTGAGGCCGTTCTCGCGCTGGAACTTGCCGATGATGGCTTCCTTCAGCTCGGGGATTCCGTCGACCGCGGTATACTTCGTCTTGCCGTCCTGGATCGCCTTGATCGCAGCCTGCTTGATGTTGTCCGGCGTGTCGAAATCCGGCTCGCCGGCGCCGAGGCCGATGACGTTGCGGCCCGCCGCTTTGAGGACGCGCGCTTTATCCGTGACCGCGATGGTCGCGGAGGGCTTCACACGGTCGAGCGCAGCGGCGAGAAAGGACATCATCAGCTCCTATGCAGGCGTCGTGGATCACCCCCTCGGGGCCACGACCAGTCATGTCAGGGAAACGCCTAATTGTAGGATCCCCAGCGCTGCATCGCAAGAAGCTTGGGCACATGGCTCCCAAGACTTTAGAGAACGTTAAAGCCGCCCCGCTAGCGTGGGCCCACGATTGTCCAGAGTCTCAGGCCGAAATGACCACTATCGGGTGCGCCCTGCGATCCGGCGACTGGCTCACGGCCACGCGGATCAAGTCCTACAGCTGGATTCTGCTCGCGTTCACGATCGCTGCGATCGCCGGCTGGATCGCGCTGTCCGACGGGCTGATCGACCGCAACGGCAAGCCGATCGGGACCGACTTCTCCAACGTCTATGCGGCAGGCGTGCTGACCCTTCACGGCAAGGCGGCCGATGCCTACGATCCGCCGCTGCAGCATGCGATGGAAAAGGCCGTGTTCGATGGCCGCGACGTGCCGTTCTTCGGCTGGCACTACCCGCCCTTCTTCTTCGCGATCGCCGCCATCACCGCCCTGCTGCCCTATGCCGGAGGGCTCGCGCTCTGGGTCGTGTCGAGCCTGCTCGCATACCTCGCGGTCATGCGCGCGATCCTGCCGCGTTCCGAGACCCTGCTGGTGGCGACCGCCTTTCCCGCCGTGTTCGTCAACATCGGTCACGGCCAGAACGCGTTCTTCACCGCGGCGCTGCTCGGCGGCGCGCTGTTGCTGATGGAGCGCGACCGGCCGTGGGCGGCCGGCATCCTGATCGGCCTGCTCGCCTACAAGCCGCAATTCGGCGTCCTCATTCCCGTGGCGCTGCTCGCAGGCACGCGCTGGCCGACGATCGCTGCTGCAGCCGCCACGGTGGCCGCGCTGGTCGCGATCAGCTTCGCCGCGCTCGGCAACGAGGTCTGGCACGCCTTCTTCCAGTCCATGACTTTCACACAGAGCGTCGTGCTCGAGCAAGGCGGCACCGGGTGGGAGAAGATCCAGTCGGTATTCTCCGCCGCGCGCCATTGGGGCGCCGATGTCAGGTCCGCCTATGCGCTGCAAAGCCTGCTGGCGCTGTCGCTCGCGGCCGGACTTGCCTGGCTGTGGCAGAGCGAGGCTGCGTTCGATCTCAAGGCTTCGGCACTGGCGAGCGCGAGCCTGCTGGCGACGCCCTACGTGCTCGACTACGACCTCGTGGTCGTTGCGGTTGCGATCATTTTCTTCGTCCGGCACGGCCTCGCGAACGGCTTTCGCGACTACGAGCTCAGCGTGCTCGCGGCCGCCTGGATCGTGCCGCTACTCTCGCGCAGCGTCGCCGGGCTGACGACGATACCGCTGGGCCTCATCATTCTGATGGCCCTGTTCGCGCTGACCCTGCGCCGCGCACTCGCCGATCGCGCCGTCGAGATCGGTGGACACGCGCGCATCGCACAAGCGTGATCTCGATTGTTTGAATCTATTGGAAAGTTGTTATTCGAGAGTGCAGTGCAGTAGCGCATTTCGACTTTTTCCATCCGCCGGCACTTGCAGCCTGCGCTCATCGGCATCATTGTCTGGCCGCATTGCGGGACGATCTGGCGTCCGGATGCGCGATGCGTCCAACCCTTGATTCCTCGAACTCGAAATCGGCCGGATGTACAAGCTCTATTCGATGCAGCGGTCAGGCAACAGCTACAAGGTCCGCCTTGCGCTTGCGCTTCTGAACGCGCCCTATCAGGCGATCGAGATCGACATTCTGCGCGGCGAGAGCCGCACGCCGGATTTTCTCGCCAAGAATCCGAGCGGCCAGGTGCCGCTGCTGGAAGTCGGCGAGGACCGCTTCATCGCCGAATCGAACGCGATCCTCTGGTATGTCGCCGGCGGCACGCCGCTGGTGCCGGAGCAGCGCATCGAGCGCGCCGAAGCGCTGCAGTGGATGTTCTTCGAGCAGCATGCGCTCGAGCCGAACATCGGCGCCGCCTATTTCTGGCTGCTCCTGGTCAAGGGCGGGCGCGACCTTCAGACCCATGCGCTGGAGGACTGGATGGAGCGCGGCTATGCCGCGCTCCAGGTGATGGAGAATCATCTCAAGAGCAACGATTACTTTGCCGCGAAACAGCTGACGGTCGCCGACATCGCGCTCTACGGCTACACGCACGTCGCCGATCGCTGCGATTTCGATCTGTCGACCTTCCCGAAGATCCGCAACTGGCTGCGCCGCGTCGAACAGACACCCGGTTTCGTCGCGATGGATTGGCAGCCGGCACTGATCGATTCGGCCGGCATCGCCGCCGACTACGGGTGACATGCTCACCGTAAAACTACCGACCGCCCGTAGAACAGCGGGGAAAATACACGTTTAGGCGGGAACAAATACCACGAGCGCCATGTTCTTGCCTTTTTTGCTGATTTGCCGCCGCAATCCTGCCCAGCGCGACCTTAGAATTTACCTCTGCGAGTGATTCGCTCGCGGATGTATGGGTAAGGGATTTCGACTTCATGTCCCGGTGGCGTTGTGCTTCCGTTCCGAAGTTCAGTTGGGTCCGCGGCCGCGCGTCGCCGCAGGAGTCGAACCACCGTAGAGGGCTCCGCACGCCCGTCAGCGGCTTTCACGGCCACGCAACGCTCACCCTTTCGCCCGGCCTGACCACCGCCGTGGTCGCAACGATCGCGGCCAGCACGCTCTCATTGGGTGTCAGCGTCACCATTGCGGTGGTGTCGATTCGCGCCGTCTTGTCGATGCCCGCTTAGCAGGAAGCCATTTTGACAACCCTTCGCGGTTTTCGCGACAACAGGCGATGATTGTCTCGCACACAAAATGGCGATGAAATCAACGGTCGTAATCGTTGCCGTGACCCTGGCACTCGCGATCCTGCTGGCGGCGTCACTGCTGATCCTGATCGAGCGACGGGGCGAGCTCTCGCTCTCGCCGCTGACCGAGGAGGATCGGTCGGTCTACGTCGAGCTGATGCGGCCGCCCACCGCCGAACCGGTGCTGCCCATCCCTGATTGATCGCGAACACGGCTGCGCGTATCGAAGGTCCGTCGAGATTTTCAAACGGACGACGAATCCTTCATGCACGAAGCACTCACTGTGCGCGCCATCGCGCGCGACGACCATGATCGCTGGCTGCCGCTCTGGGACGGCTACAACGCCTTCTACGGCCGTTCCGGGCCGACGGCGCTGCCGGCCGAGGTGACCGCCATGACATGGTCGCGCTTCTTCGATGCCAACGAGCCGGTGCATGCCCTGGTCGCCGAGAGCGGTGGCGAGCTGATCGGCTTGACGCATTACCTGTTTCATCGCGCCACCACCACGATCGGGCCGCTTTGCTATCTCAACGACCTGTTCACGAGCGAGGCCGCCCGCGGCAAGGGCGTCGGCCGGGCGCTGATCGAGGCGGTCTACCGCGAAGCGCGTCAGGCCGGCGCGCCGCGGGTCTATTGGCAGACGCACGAGACCAACACCACGGCACAGGCGCTCTACGACAAGATCGCCGAGCGCTCGGGCTTCATCGTCTACCGCAAGGCGCTGTAAGCGGGCGGTGTCACGCCGCCGTCACGGGGCCGGCCTACGCTCCATCGAGCGCCTGATCATCCCCCCGTCACCGGTCACGCGTTTCAGCGGTCCCCGTCAGTCGCCGTCTCTGACCGGGGCCGCATTTTTTTGTCGGGCCTGGTCGTTGGACGTGGCGCGTCTCACGCCACGTTCGTCGTCGTGTCCTGCTGCTCCAATGGTGCCAGCTGAGAAGCCTTCGCCTGCGCGGCTTCGATGCACATTCTGACAGCCTCGCCCATGCTCGCCGCGACCAGATCGGCCTTGGTGGCTTCTTGCAGCACCTTCGCGGCCTCCTGATCGACCTCGGCCGCACAGCAGACCAACATCACCTTTGCTCTGGGGAGCCGTCGCTTCAAGCGACGAACGGAGTAGCGCATATGTGCGACGCCGGAATTGCCGATATAGATCAGGCAGGCAATCGCGACACCTGCGGGCTCGAGCTTGATGACGTTCGCCGTCGAGAGCGCCTCCGCTCCTGAAACCTTCGCGCCCAGCCCGTGCGCCGACGACAGTTGCGCGAGAATCACCGCCGCCGCTTCGTCGATCGGGGTTCGCCCCGCCACGCACAGGACCGGCTGCTCGCTCCGCCATCCTTCGGCGAGATTGTTCTTGCTGAGGATGGGTATCGTGTCGATGGCCCCACTGCTGGCCGAGCTGTCGACGGCCGATGCCGCCTCCGGATCGCTGGTGGTCTCGCGTTTCGCCAGCGGACCATCATTCTGATCGGAAAGATCGGCGGTCAACTCGGCGACGGCGTCACGGATCGTTGCAAGGCGATCATAGGCGAGCGCCCCTCGGTCGGCGTCGGCTTGGGCCAATTGCAGCCCCTTCACCGCGACCTCGTCGCAATAGGCAATCAACGAGCGCTCCTTCAAGAACTCCTCTGCCTTCTCGGCTGCTTCCGTCGGATCGTTCGCAAGCATGCGCTGGTAGAAGATCTCGGGAGGAGACAGCGCTGGACGATCACCGAACATGACGTCGAGGAACTCCAGGCGCTCCACATGTCGTCCGATGACGACCAGGCAGACCGTCAGCGGCGTCGCGAGCACCAACCCGATTGGGCCCCACAGCGCGGTCCAGAACGCGGCCGAAACGACCACCGCTACGGGGGACAGGCCCGTGCTGCGCCCATAGACCATCGGTTCGATGACGTGGCCGAGCAACGGCTCGACCACGAGAAACAGGGCCAGCGTCCAAATCAGCATCGACCAGCCAGGGTCGACCGCTGCCGCCAGAGCAAGCGGAAACGCCGCGGCGATGACGGCGCCGATATAGGGCACGAACCGAAGCGCTGCGGCGAGGATTCCCCAAAGGAGGGCGCTGGGGATGCCGATGAACCACAAGCCGACGCCGATCACGACGCCGAACCCGCCGTTCAGGGCGAGCTGGGTGAGGAACAGCCGGCTGAGCCTGTAAGCCGCATCATCGAGTGCCGCCGTGGTGCGCTGCAGGTCCGATGAGCCCGCAAGGCGGATGAGCCGATTCCGCAGGTCCTCGCGTTGAAGCAATATGAAGATCACGAAGATGATGATGATGCCGGTCGTCGCCAGTGGATGAATGAGCGGCGAAATCAGCGTGCGAAGACTGTCCAGCGCTCCAGGATCGGGCTGCCGGACCTCCACCGGGATCGGGGTCACAGGGACTGAGGAATTCGTTCGCAGTCCGCTCGGCGGCCGAGCCGCTTCCGGCTCTTTCGGTTTGTCGAGTTCCTTGCCCAGATCCTTGAGCATGTCCGATGCACGCTCGAGCGTCCCTCTCCCGGCTTTGGTGTCGCGGAACGACTGGATCTTGTTGCTCATCGTCGATTGATAGTTCGGCAACTCACTGGCAAGCTGGGTGAGCTGGGTGGCGAGCAGGCTGCCCAGCGTAAAGATCACGACGAACGCGAGAACGACCACGCTGACGACGGCCAGTCCGCGCGGGGCACGAAGCCGCTGCAGTTGCGCGACCAACGGCGCCAATACGAAGCTGAGCAGGATGGCCAGGGCCACGGGCACCAGGATGTCACGACCGAAATACAGCAGCGCGATGATGATGACCGCAAAAATGGCGACGGCCAGCGCGCTGATCAGCCCGAGAACTTCCTCCGGGGTGCGGACCTTGAGCGGCTGTCTGATGATCATCGAATCTCTCTCTCCGAACGAGGAAGGGCGGCGCACGTCGCTCATGCGGTCAGGCTGTCAACGTCGACGAAGGCGGCGCGTTGCAACGGAGGGAAGCTTCTGACGATGTCGCCGGCGCCGGTGGTCATATGGCGGAAGGTTCGTCTCGATCCGAGCAACCATCCCGGCCTTCGCTAGAACAGAACGACCGAGGGCGCTGGCCGGCGCTGCCCGCCCTGCCGGACATTCGGCTTCCTGTTTCAGACACGCGATAACAGCCTCGTGAGGCTCCTGTTCCCGAGAGCGCCTGACGTCGCATGCGCGTCTGCTGACGGCTACGACTGGTCCGCTTCGGCGCACCGTCGCACCTGCTCGAATCAGCCGGACCTTCGCTATGGCGTTGTCCTTGTTGACGCCAGCAGGCCCGGCGGACCGGCTGGCCCGGCGCGAGCAGCTTGCGATGGCGCACGACCGGCGGCCGTCCGGGTCCTGTCGGCCGCCGCGTCACTTCAGCGCAAGACGAGCGTCCGCTCGGCCGTGCTCAGCCAAGACGAGTCGCGGAGACGGATCGCAATGGCGGTCCTTGTCCTACGTCTTGCTGCCCACCGTTTGGCGGACCTCGAACCCCTCAAACTGCGGCGGGCCGAGATAGTGCACCTTGGTGTCGCCGGCCCGCTGGTGCGCGGCGCGGAATGCTTCGGACTTGGTCCAGTCCTCGAACGTCGTCTTCGACGCCCAGATCGTATGCGAGGCGTAGAGCGTATGGTCCTCGGCTTCCGGTCCCTTCAACAGGTGAAACTCGACGAAGCCCGGTACCTTGTCGAGATGGCTGTCGCGCGACAGCCAGACCTGCTCGAAGGCGGCCTCCGAGCCCTTGGCGACGCGAAAACGATTCATGGCGATGAACATGCTGATCTCCTGAGGGATGAATGCCGCAGGTCGAGGAGTAGCAGACTTCGCGGTGCAATGCGCCTGCGACGACGGCCGCTGATGCCGCAATGTGGAAGGCTTCAGGACGCCTGATCAGGAAATGGCGCAAGCAAGCCTTACGCTACGAGCCCCTTGATCGGCTTCACGGCCGCGCTGTCCGGAAACACCGCGCCGCCGAGCGCGTGCTCGCCGATGCCGAGGTGATCGGCGAGTACGCCCTTGAACACCGCGCGAAGATCCGTCGTCGGCGCAAGATCGCGTCCCTGGTAGAGGCTCGCCATCTTCAGCGTCGGCCAGTCGGCGATCACCCGTCCGCCCTTCACCGCACCGCCGGCAAGCAGCGCAATCGTCCCGGTCCCATGATCGGTCCCCTGGGTGCCGTTGATCCTTGCCGTGCGCCCGAACTCGGTTGCGACCACCACGACCGTATCGCGCCAGCGCGGGCCAAGCCCGCTTTCGAACTCGGCGAGCGCACCGTCGAGACCCGACAAGAGCTGCGCCAGCCGACCGACCGCACCACCTTCATTGGCATGCGTGTCCCAACCGTCGAACGCCAGCGCGGCGATGCGCGGACCATCATCCGCGGCGATCAGCTTCGCCGCGCCGCGCGCGACCTGGCGCATCGCCGCGATCTGGTTGCCGCCCGGCTTCGGCTTCATGTCGTCACCGACCGCGACCTTCTCGAGCTTGAGCCCTTGCGACAACGCAGCCGCCAACGCGGGATCGCGATGCGCATAGAGGTCGACCAGCCGCATCGCGGTGTCGTCATCGGCCTGCGGCAACGTCACCGGCGCCCAACCGACGGTGGGCGCTGCGCCGCGCAGCACCAGCGGCGCCGTCGGACCGACCGCGAGCGCGCCCGTGACGCGCGGGCCGCGCGGCAGAGCCTCCACCGCGCGGTTCAGCCAGCCCGATTGCACGCGGCCAGGACCGGCGAAGCCGCTTTCGAGCACGTCCTGACCATCGAAATGCGAGCGCTCGCGATACGGTGTCGCGACCGCGTGAACCACGGCAGCCTGCTTGTCGCGATACATGCGCGCCAATTCCGGCATCGACGGATGCAGCGCAAAGAACGAATCGAGCGGCAGCGCCGGATTTGGTCCCGCCGTCGTCAGCGCGATCGCGCCATGCAGTCCGGCGTAGTCGGGATCGCCGATCGGCGCGACGGTGGCGAGGCCATCGAGCGCGCCGCGCAGGATCACGACGATCAGCCGCGGGTCGCGCTGGCCGGCGGCCCGCGCGAATTTCGGCAGATAGCCCCAGGCCGCAAAGGACGCGCCTGCCAGCAGCAAATGGCGTCGCGAGGTCAACAGCGAGGTCGCGATCCGGTCCATCGTCATCTCCTCTGGAATTCCGGCGACATCAGCAACAACGCCAGCGCCTGCTGGCGCGATTCCGCACGCTCGATCGTGCGCCGCGTCTCCGTCGAGGTCGCATCGCCCGCGACGAGATCGAGCAGGTCGCGCGGATCGAGATTGTTGCCAAGACGGGCGGCGAGTTGCGCGGAAATGTCCAGCCGCAGCTTCATGCCCTCAGGGGCAGCCCACATCGCGTTGGTATCAGCAAATCCGTTTGGTCCTGCGGGCGCCCATAGCGGCTGGCCGAGCGTGTTCAGGGAACTGAGATAGAAGCCGGGATCTTCCGGCACGCGCGCCAGCAGCCGGCCGCCGGCGACCAGGAACTCATAGGGCGAACGGATCTTGGTCAGCGGCGCCGACCAGGCCTCGTCGGAGTCGACCAGCGCCAAGGTCAGCGCCTTGAGGTCGCCATCGCTCTTCTTGAACACGGCTTCGAGCCGGGCGACGAGCGCGGGCGGCGGATCATCGGCGACGAAATGGCGCGCGAGCCTGGTGGCGATGAACTTCGCCGTCGAGGGATGGCGGGCGATGTCCGCGAGCGCGGCCTCGCCCTGCGCGAGACCGTCATCCTGATAGACCTTGCCGAGCAGGGTCTGCGGCCCCGGCTGGTGCGCATTGGCATTGAACACGAAGCTGCCGGGCGCCGCGTTGCGGCTGTTGCGGCCGGCAAAGCTCCAGCCGGTGATGATGCGCGCCAGCGAGGTTACGTCCTCCTGGGTGTAGCCGCCGCCGACACCCAGCGTGTGCAGCTCCATGATCTCGCGCGCAAGGTTCTCGTTGAGGCCGCGCTTGCGGTTCTGGCCGGCGCGCGAGTCCGGTCCGAGCGATTCCTGGTTGTCGAGGAAGAACAGCATCGCCGGATGCTGCTCGACCGCCTTCAGCATGTCGGCGAAGCGTCCGAGCACGTGCGGCCGGATCGCCTCGCGCTCGAACGCGCCGGCCCACATCCGCGCCAACTCGCCCTTGCCTGCGGAGATGCAGAAATGATTCGACCAGAACGCCACCAGCCGCTCGGTGAAGCCGCAATCGGCGAGCACGGCGCGCTGCAGCCGCGCCAGCGCCTCGGCACGGAACGTCTTCTGGACGACGTTGGGCGGCTGCTGAGCCTGCGCGGGCTTTGCCGGCGTTCCCTGCATCGCGGGTGCAGGGTCGGCGCCGGCTGCTGGGGCCGCCGATGGCGTTGCGGCTGTGGCTTTGTCCGCGCCGTTCGTGGACAGGCCGCGCGTGGGGCTGGGCTGCTCCTGCGGCGCAGCCTCCGACTTCGCGGCCTCGCGGGCCCGCTTGACCTCGTCCTGATAGGCGAAGACGGCATCGGCGAGTGCGGGCGTCGACTGCAGACCCGGCGCCTCCAAGAGCGCTCCATTGGGACGCCCGAGCTCGGCCTTGACGAAGCCGCGCGGGTCCGACGCCGCATTGACGAGATCGCCCGAGGCGCCGCCACGCGCGCCGAAGCCGAAGCGATTCAATGCAACAAGAGCCGCTCGAGCATCACGCGCCATGCCACATCCTCGAGCCTGTCATCGCGGGAGCTCCCGAAACGCTGTGTTGCCGCGACCGCAGACTGCGATGGCGCGGCAGATTGTCACGCACTATACTTGCCCCGGCAGATGAACCGGACATGAAAAGGGGCTGGTCGGACGTGGCTCCGAACGTGACAAATCGTTTAGCGGACATGACCGCGCGGCAACTCACCTGCGAGTCGTGCGGCGCGGAGTTCAGCTGCGATCCCGGCGGCTCCTGCTGGTGCTTCGAAGAGGCCGTGCGCCTGCCGCTGCCCAAGAGCGGACAAAGCCGGTTCAAGGACTGCCTGTGCGTCAACTGCCTCAAGAGGCTGGCCGGCGAACCGGAGGCGGGATCGTGACGCGCTGGCACGTCGAAGCGGTCCTGCTCGACATGGACGGAACGTTGCTCGACACCGAGAAGGTCTATCTCGAAGCTGCGATCGCGGCGCTGAATGCGCTCGGCCATGTCGACGGGGTGACCGAGCTCTGCCACGCCATGATCGGCATTCCCGGACCCGACAACGAGCAGACCCTGCGCGACCATTTCGGCGACAATTTTCCGCTGGTCGAAGTCAACCGCCTATTCGCGGCCAAGACGGTCGAGATCCTGCAGGCAGGCATGCCGCTGAAACGCGGCGTCGTCGCGCTGCTCGACGCGATCGACGCGGTCGGCCTGCCCAAGGCCGTCGTCACCTCGTCCTCGCGCAGCACGGCCGCGGAGCATCTCCGCCTCGCCCGCATCGACCACCGCTTCGATGCGGTCCTGACGCGCGACGACGTGACCCGCGCCAAACCGCATCCGGACCTCTATCTGCTCGCCGCGGAACGGCTACGGACGCGCGCGCCGGCCTGCGTCGCAATCGAGGATTCCAATCCCGGCGTCGCCTCGGCGCACGCCGCAGGCGCGATCACCTTGATGGTGCCGGACATCGTGCCGCCGAACGATCATTCGCGGGCGAACGCGGCGGCCGTGCTGCCGGATCTCGATGCCGCCATCGCGCTGCTCGCGCGCCGTTCGGTGTTGCCCGTCAAGACATGACGTCACGTCGGCAGGCTCGTCCGGCCATGCCGCTAATTCATCAGCCATTGTCTTCAAAGGCGGCAGAAGACGGTCACGATCGGTTCACGTCGTTGCGCGCCGCCGGCGGCCCTATCGGATGCATTAACCCGCACGCACTACCGTGCAGGCGTTGGCGGATGGGCTTCTTTCATGTTGCGATTTATTGGCGCCGCAGGTGCGGCATTTTTGGTTGCGTTCGCAGGTGTGAGTTGGGCGGTGAGAGGCTTTCCGCTTCCGGATGGACCGTGGCGGGGCATGGCTCGGACGGCTTCGATTGAAACCGCGGCAAATCTCGCTGCGCCCTTGCGCGAGAGCGGGGCCGTTGTGACACCTCTATCTCCCCTGGTGGACAAGACCTTCGGCGGCCCGGAGGCAAAAGAGTTCGAGCGCAAGGCGTGGCTCGCGGAGCATACCTCGCAGAGCGACAAGAATCCCAAGCTCGACGCGTTGCGCATGGACGCGCTGCAGGCCGCGACGGCCTACAAGCTGTCGCCATGCGACAAGACCATGAAGCAGAACCTGGTGGACGCACTGACGGCCTATACTCGCGCCTATGTCGCCAAGCTGGATTGCAAGCGGCAGTTCTGGGGTGCAAAAATCTGCACGGACAAATCGCTCCAGGAGGCGGCCGACAGCGTCGGCACGCCGCTCGATCAGCGCGTGAAGGAGGCCATGTTCGAAGCCTTCGACGAGAAGGGAATCACCAAGGCGGACTTTCCGGCCGATGTGCGCGAGGACGTCCCGATGTTCGCCGGACCCGGTCTCTGGTCCGACGAATCGTCGGTGTGCCGTATCCGGCAGGCGCAACGCGACCGGCGATAGCAAACGAGCGCTGCCATGAACCGGCTCATCTTCATCATTGCAGCCATCCTCGTCTGGCAGGTTGGCGGACGCCTGTTCCTGACCGACGCGCCGAGTGCGGCGGCTGCGTTTCCGCCCGTCACGGGCGCGGAGTTTCAGGAGCACGAGAAATACACCGAGGACGCCCGGCGCTCGCAGCGCCAGGACGCGCTGAAGGCGCTCGATCTGGCCTGGAGCGACCGCTGCGGCGCCAATCGCGACAGCTTCATCAGCGGCCTCAACCACTACTACTATCATCGGCAGAACCAGAACGAGCGCTATCCCGAGACCTATGGTCCGGCCGGCGCCGCCTACATCGCCGGCGTCTGGACGACCGCCGAGGATCGCCGGATCGAACGCCTGACCCAGGAAGCCTACGCCGGCGGCTACATCAAGCCATCCGATTTCGACGGCATGGCCAGCCAGATGGTCGCAACGATCGTTCGCGGCGAGCGGGTCAGGGGACGCGGCTGCGCAGGCTGACGGTCCTGCGGGAAGCATATCGCCTCCCCTTTGGCAGCGCCGCCGCGACCAGCGTCCGCGCCGCCGCGCCCGCGGTCTCCATGTAGCTGGCGTCCCGATGCAGCAGCACGACCGCGAATGCGCCGTCGAGCAGCAGCAGCATCTGCCGCGCGAGCTCGCCCGCTTCGGCAATTCCCTGCTCTTCGAACATCGCCTGCAGCCAGGCCTCGAACTTCTTCTTGTGGGCGGCGCCGATCCTGATCGCGGGATGGCCGGGCAGATTGGCGAGCTCCGCGGTGGTGCGCAGGAAGCCGCAGCCGCGCCATTTCGGATGCCGCGCGGCGCGCGCAAGCTGATTGAAGATCCCGGCGATCTTGTCGGGCAGCACGCCCTCGGTCTCATCGAACCAGCGCTTGAACAGCTCCAGGTTCGGCTGGTCGCGCGCGGCGAGATAGGCCGCGACGAGATCGTCCTTGCTGCGGAAATGATAATACAGCGTCTTCTTGGTAACGCCGGCCTTTTCCGCCACCGCGTCGACGCTGACGGCGCGGATGCCCTCGGCATAGAACAGCCTGCTCGCGGCGGCGACGATGCGGGCGGGCGTGGGATCGGAGGATCGGGGCATGGCGGCGCTCGGTCTCGGTCAATGTATACTCACCAGTGAATATACCTCGGCTGCCGCGACGCCTAGTCTTCGCCTGCTCCAACCGCCAGCCTGCGAGACGCCATGACCGACCTCATCCTGCTCGACATCTCCGACCGCATCGCCACGATCACGCTGAACCGGCCGGAGCGACTGAACGCGCTCAGCTACGCGCTGATCGATCGATTGATGGCCGCGTTCGACCGCATCGAGACCGATGCCGGCGTCAGGGCCGTGATCCTCACCGGCGCGGGACAACGCGCCTTCTCGGCCGGCGCCGACATCGACGAATTCACCGAGAGCGTCCGCAAGGGGCGCGCCGCGGCGCTGCGCGACTTCGTGCGGCGCGGCCAGGCGATGACGGCGCGACTGGAGGCGTTCCGCAAGCCGGTCGTCGCCGCGGTCAACGGGCTCGCCTTCGGCGGCGGCTGCGAGATCACCGAGGCCGTGCATCTTGCGGTCGCGAGCGAGCGCGCCAGCTTCGCCAAGCCCGAGATCAGGCTCGGCATGCCGCCGACCTTCGGCGGCACGCAGCGGCTGCCGCGGCTGGTCGGCCGCAAGCGCGGACTCGAGCTGCTGCTGACCGGCGACGCTTTCCCGGCGCAGCGCGCGCTGGAGATCGGCCTCGTCAACGCCGTCGTGCCGCACGACGAGCTGTTGCCGGCGGCGCGCGCGCTGGCGCAGCGCATCATCCGCCACGGGCCGGACACCGTCGCCGGCATCATCACCGCCGCGACGCGCGGGCTCAACATGGCGATCGGCGAAGGGCTGCAGGTCGAGAGCGAGCAGTTCGCGAGCCTGGTCGGCAGCCGCGATCTCACCGATGGGCTGGCGGCCTGGCGCGAGCGCCGGCCGCCGCGTTTCTAGACCGGGTGGCCCGGCGACTTGCGCGCCAGCCCGTCGAACGCATCGAGCAGCCGCTCGCGCCAGGCATGGACGCTGTCGCTCTCCTCCAGCAGCCGGAACGGGCTCACCACGCGCGCCCATTGGAAGCCGCCGAACACGATGTAGTCGGCATAGTCGGGCGCGTCGCCGCCGATGAAGGCTTGCGTCTTCAAGGTCTGGCGCAGCGGCTCCAGCGATCTGCGGAAGCCGATGACCGCCTGGTCGCGCGTCGCCATGACCTCTTCGAGGCTCTTGCCGAACCGCGCCTCGCGCGATTTGCGGAAATAGTCGGCATCCTCGGCGGCAAGGTTCTTCGGGATGTCGGCGATGATCAGCGGGAAGATGCCGCCGACGATGGCGATGTCACCCCAGGCATTGAGGAAGCGCGCCATCGCGCGGCCGCCGGCGCCGCCGAACAGCGACGGCCGGTCCGGATAGGTGTCCTCGAGGTAGTTGGCGATCGTCCAGGAGTCGGCCACCGCGCGGTCGCCGTCGAGCATGACCGGCACCTTCTCCGATCCATGCGGCGCGATCGCGCTCTTCTCGGTGAAGCGCCACGGAATCGATTCTGCGCTCAGCCCCTTGTGCGCCAGCGCCATCCGCGTGCGCCAGCAATAGGGGCTGAACGGGCGGCCCGCATCGGTCCCGACGAGTTCATACAGCTTCACTGCCATTCCCGGTCTTTCCTCCAACTCCGGACCGTTCTAGCGCACGACGCGGCCGTTGTCGCGCAGCAGCCGCGCGCCGGCATCGGTGACGATGATGAGGATGCCGACGCCCGCGATCGCCTGGCGCGTGACATAGCCCAGATCGGCGGCATCCTCCCACACCGTCAGCCGCGGGCAGCTCGTTCGCCACGTCGCCACCACCTCGGCATGGCTGCGCGGCGCGCGCGCGATCCATTCGATGAAGTCCAGCACCAGGGGGTCTGCCGATACGGCCATGCGCACCTCACTCTGCCGCCGCCGAGCTCTGCGCGGCCAGCAGCAGCCAGCCGCCATAGAGGATGTAGTAGCTCGCCACCGCCGTGATGATGCGGTTGGCCCAGGTGCGGAACTGCTGCTCGCTCATCGCCTCCAGCAGCCGCCGCGCCAGGCTCGTGCCGAGCACCGACGCTCCGACGGCGACGAGCGCGAGCACGGGATCGAGGCCCGCGGCCTGATCGATGATGCCGCCGAAATAGATCAGCTTGGTGAGGTGGCTCGCGACCTGGCACGTCGCCTTGGTGGCGACGATCGAGCGGCGGTCGAACCGCGCGCCGAGAAAGAACGTGTCGAGCAGCGGCCCCGACACCCCGGTCATCAGCATCAGCCCCATGCAGATCGTGCCGTAGATCGCGCCCTGCCAGACGCTGTCCGGATCGGGCCTGAGGCCGGCCGGCATCAGCCGCGCCATGAACGGCGTGACGCCGAGCAGCAGGAGCGCGACCGGCTTGTCAGGCACGTAGCGCACCAGGGACCATAGGCCGAGCGCCAGCGCGCAACCGACGAGATACACCGCGACCGGCCGCCAGCGGATGTGCCGGCGCCACAGCACGGCGCGCCAGCCGTTCGACGCCATCTGCGTCGCCGCGTGCAGCACCATCGCCGCCGGCAGCGGCATGATCGCCAAGAGCACGCCGATCAGGATCAGCCCGCCCGCCATGCCGAACAGACCCGACAGGAACGCCGTCGCCACCATCAGCAATCCGAGCGCTGCAATCAGGGCTGGTGTCATGGCTGATCTCCTCGCCATGCAGATTGTCGTACTGGCGACGGCCGCACAAACCGAGTTATCTTGCCCTCCATCAGTTTTCCTGAGGGCTCGATGAGACGGCTGCTGTTCCTCAACGGCATCAAGGCATTCGAGGCGGCTGCGCGCACCGGCAGCTTCGCCGCGGCCGGCAGCGAGCTCAACGTCTCCGCGGCCGCGATCAGCCGCATGGTCAACCTGCTCGAGCAGCGGCTCGGCGTGGTGCTGTTCGAGCGCAAGGCCAACCGCCTGGCGCTGACCGCGCCGGGGCGCGCCTATCAGAGCGGGCTGACGCCGATCTTCGATGCGCTGTCGAGCCTGACCGCGCAGATCATGGCGCCGTCGTCGATGCGCGTGCTGACGCTCGGCGTCGGTCCGACCTTCGCGATGAAATGGCTGATCCCGCGGCTCGCCGATTTCAGCACCGAGCAGCCGGACATCGAGGTCCGCATCACCACCGGCGGGGCGGCGGTGCCGTTCGGCGACGACTGGAGCTGCGGCATCAAGCTCGGCCACGGCGCCTGGCCGGGTCTCGTCGCCGAGCCGCTGTTCGCCGCCGATCTCGTGCCGGTGTGCACGCCGCGGCTGGCCGCGACCTTGAAGAAACCGGCCGACCTCAAGGGCCCGAGCCTGCTGCGGGTGTCGCATGCGGCCGAGGACTGGGCGCTGTGGCTGAAGGCCGCGGGCGTCACCCGCGTCAGCGCGCGCGGCACCGAGTTCCAGTATTACGGGCACGCGCTGCAGGCCGCGATCGACGGGCTCGGCGTCGCGATGGGCATCCGTCCCTATATCGACGATGACCTCGCGGCGGGACGGCTGGTTGCACCGTTCGCACTGACCGTCCCAAAAGGCGAGCGCTGGTATCTTGTCTACCGCCACTTCCAGGCCGGCCAACGTGATTTCGCCGCGTTCCGGCGCTGGATCATGCGCGCAGCGTCGCAACCCGCGACCCGGAATTCTCAGCGCAGGGACGCGCTCAAAAAAGACGCTGACGTGTGAACCTGTTCACAAATGCTCGGACAAACTCATGCTGTTGTTGCAGTTTGGAACATCCAGGACTGCGCAATGACGTATTTGTACGAGGACTTCGCCATCGAGCCGTTCGAAGCAGGACGCGGCTTGTGGCACGCGCGGATCCGCCGCGCGGACATGACCCCGGTGGTGATCAATGGTGTTTCGTTCCCGTCTCTCGAAGTCGGCTTTGCCTGGTCCGATGCAGACATGGCGATCGCCGATGCCAAGAGCCACATCGACCGCTTCCGCAAGCGGTGGGACTGACGACGGCCAGCTGATAGGCCGTCGCTTCGAGCATGCAACGGAGGATATCGACCGCCCCCCGGGAAAAGACGGATAGCGCGACGTGGAACAATCTTCGAGAGTGAAGTCCCCGAGAGTCCATCCGCGCGGCCAGACGGTTCCAAGCCAACAATCCAAACGCCAATTCGAAATGCCGAGTGTATTCGTAATGCGGACTGCAATTCATGGCTGAGCCTGCCGTCAAACACCTCGCTTATTCGGTGCGTACGCGATGCCCGGACTGCGATGCCGAGCTGAGCGTCCTGAGCGTCATCAACGGCCGCGGCGGTTCCGAGTACTGGGCCCTGCAATGCGTCGCCTGCCACGGCGTGCATCTCGACATCGTCGAGCAGCCGACCCGGCATTGAACCGCAGCGAGGCGTCGCTGGAGCGCCATCGCGCGCGCCACGGCTCGCGAGTCGCTTGCTGATCTCGTGTGGCCTTCCGCGTGCAGGCGCATCTCGGGCCGTCCTGCTGCCACCATGCTGTCAGCAAGGCCGCTGCGCGGCGCCCGATCACTCTTTCAAGTCGGCGTCATCCGTCCCATATTCGGGCCATGGCGAAGACCCCCGACACCCCCAAGAAGCCTGGCCGAACTCCGAAATCGAAAGCGCACCGGCCCGACGTGCAGCCGATCGCGCCCGCGCTCGCCGAGCTGCTCAATCCCGCCATCAACCGCGGCGAGAGCGGCATCGGTTCCTCAACGGGACTGAAGCCTCCGCCGGACAATTCCTGGGACCGCCGCAGCGGCGGCGAGGCCGCCGCGCACCGCGCGCGGGCGTCGACCAAGGGCAGGAGTGCCGAGGTTGCGACGGGCGACGCCTCGGCGCGGTCCATGCCGCTGCGGCCGAATCCGCAGCCGGTGGGTGGGCGTTCGTCCGTCCGTGACACGTCACAAGCTTCAGCCCAGCAGGACGCTGCGCTCCCTCCCCCCTTGTGGGGGAGGGCTGGGGAGGGGGGTGCCCCAAGCAACACTGCCCGTGAATCCACCCCCGCCGCCTCCCCGCAAGGGGGAGAGGAGGAGAGCGTGGCGGCGCGACCTGAGTCCCCTCCCGCGTTGGCCGACGACTCAGACACAGCTCGTGCCGGAGTACCCCCCTCCCCACCCCTCCCCCACAAGGGGGGAGGGAGCGCCGCAGCGCATGCGGACGCGCCCTTTGACAACGCTGGCGAGTCAGGCCTCGCCGAAGCCCCGCAGGCCAATTACGGCACCGCCGCCACCATTCCGACGCTCGATCCCGAGTTGGCGCGGCAGCTTGGCCTGCCCACGGCCGAGGACGACGAGGAGGCGCTCGCCCGCCCGCCGCGCAACAAGATGGAGGCGCTCGGCGTCAAGGCCACGGCGGAAGCGCTGGAGTCGCTGATCCGCGAGGGCCGTCCCGAGTTCCGCAAGGACGACGGCTCGCTCAAGGTGTGGACGCCGCACCGCCCGCCCCGCCCGGAGAAGTCCGAAGGCGGCGTGCGCTTCGAGATCAAGTCGGCCTATGAGCCGAAGGGCGACCAGCCGCAGGCGATCAAGGAGCTGGTCGAAGGCATCGCGCGCAACGACCGCACCCAGGTGCTGCTCGGCGTCACCGGCTCCGGCAAGACCTACACCATGGCGAAGGTGATCGAGGCGACGCAGCGCCCGGCGATCATCCTGGCGCCGAACAAGACGCTCGCCGCGCAGCTCTATGGCGAGTTCAAGAGCTTCTTCCCCGACAACGCGGTCGAATACTTCGTCTCCTATTACGACTACTACCAGCCCGAGGCCTACGTCCCGCGCACCGACACCTATATCGAGAAGGATTCCTCGATCAACGAGCAGATCGACCGCATGCGCCACGCGGCGACGCGCGCGCTGCTCGAGCGCGACGACGTCATCATCGTCGCCTCGGTGTCCTGCATCTACGGTATCGGCTCGGTCGAGACCTACACCGCGATGACCTTCGCGCTGAAGAAGGGCGAGCGCATCGACCAGCGCCAGCTCATCGCCGACCTCGTCGCCCTGCAATACAAGCGCACCCAGCACGATTTCACCCGCGGCACCTTTCGCGTGCGGGGCGACGTCATCGACGTCTTCCCGGCGCACTATGAGGACCGCGCCTGGCGCGTGAACCTGTTCGGCGACACCGTGGAGAATATCGAGGAGTTCGATCCGCTCACCGGCCACAAGCAGGACGAGCTGGAGTTCATCAAGGTCTACGCCAATTCGCATTATGTGACGCCGCGCCCGACTTTGGTGCAGGCGATGAAGTCGATCAAGTCGGAGCTGAAGATCCGGCTCGACCAGTTGCACGCGCAGGGCCGCCTGCTCGAGGCGCAGCGGCTGGAGCAGCGCACCACCTTCGACATCGAGATGATGGAGGCGACCGGCAGTTGCGCCGGCATCGAGAACTACTCACGCTATCTCACCGGCCGGCTGCCCGGCGAGCCGCCGCCGACGCTGTTCGAATACGTCCCCGACAATGCGCTGGTGTTCGCCGACGAGAGCCACGTCACCGTGCCGCAGATCGGCGGCATGTTCCGCGGCGACTTCCGCCGCAAGGCGACCTTGGCCGAATACGGCTTCCGCCTGCCCTCCTGCATGGACAACCGCCCGCTGCGCTTCGAGGAGTGGGACATGATGCGGCCGCAGACGGTGGCGGTGTCGGCGACCCCCGGCGGCTGGGAGCTGAACGAGGCCGGCGGCGTGTTCGTCGAGCAGGTCATCCGCCCGACCGGGCTGATCGATCCGCCCGTCAACATCCGCCCCGCCCGCACCCAGGTCGACGATCTCCTCGGCGAGGTCCGCGCTACCGCGCAGGCCGGCTATCGCTCGCTGATCACGGTGCTGACCAAGCGCATGGCCGAGGACCTCACCGAATATCTGCACGAGCAGGGCATCCGCGTCCGCTACATGCATTCGGACATCGACACCATCGAGCGCATCGAGATCATCCGTGACTTGCGCCTCGGCGCCTTCGACGCGCTGGTCGGCATCAACCTGCTGCGCGAGGGCCTCGACATTCCCGAATGCGCGCTGGTCGCCATCCTCGACGCCGACAAGGAAGGTTTTCTGCGCAGCGAGACCTCGCTGATCCAGACCATCGGCCGCGCCGCGCGCAACGTCGACGGCAAGGTGATCCTCTACGCCGACCAGATGACCGGCTCGATGGAGCGCGCCATCGCCGAGACCAACCGCCGCCGCGAGAAGCAGGTCGAGTACAACACGGCCCACGGCATCACGCCGGAGAGCGTGAAGAAGTCGATCGGCGACATCCTCAACTCGGTCTACGAGCGCGACCACGTGCTGATCGAGACCGGCGGCGGCACCACTACCGACGACGTCATCTCGATCGGCCACAATTTCGAGGCGGTGCTGGCCGATCTCGAAACCCGCATGCGCGAAGCCGCCGCCGATTTGAACTTCGAGGAAGCCGCCCGCCTGCGCGACGAGGTCAAGCGCCTGCGCGCCACCGAGCTCGCCGTCGTCGACGACCCCACCGCCAAGCAGCGCACCGTGCAGGGCAAGGCGGGCAGCTACGCCGGCGCCAAGAAGTACGGCGACGCCGCCAATCTCCCGACCACGGCGATGAAGGGCCGCGGCTCGGCAGCACGCGGCGGCGGTGCGTCAAGCCGCGCGGGCGGTCCCTCCGTTCCCTCCCCCCTCGTGGGGGAGGGCCAGGGAGGGGGGCCCACGAGTCGCGGCGGCCGTCGCGGAGCAAAATCCCGCGACAGAGATCCGCTCGCGCCACTCCTCGACGAACTCACCGGCTCCTCGCGCCGCGAGGACGGTCGCTCCTCCCCCTCCCCCCTTGCGGGGGAGGGTCGGGGTGGGGGGCCCACGAGTCGCGGCGCCCATGGCGCAAGCACCGCCTCCAAAGTCCACAAGCCGCATCTCGACGAGATGCACGGCCCGGAGTCCCTGCCCTACCGCCCCAACCCCAAGCTGCCCGAAAAACCGTTCGGTAGCACCAGCCGCATCATCCAGCCGACCAACTCGCGCGAGTCCGGCCCCGAATTCGGCCCCGCCCCGCGCTCTACCGGCGGGCAGCCTGGCAAACGGGGTGGGTGGAAGAAGCGGTGAGCGTCGTCCGTGGGGAAAAGCGATGACCATGAAGACGAAGCGTTTCGACAAGCTGCTTCATCGGCAGGCGAAGGCGGACAGCGGACACGAGATTCGCGGCGGCGCTTCTTCGCGAAGGCGTCGACGCGATGCTCAGCGGCGACATGGAAACGGGGAAAACCATTCTTCGCGACTACATCAAGGCGACCGTCGGATTCGAAAAGCTCGGTGAGGCGATCGATACACCGCCCAAGAGCCTGATCCGCATGTTCGGCCCGCAAGGCAATCCTCAGGCCAAGAACCTCTTAAGCGTGATCGCTTATCTGCAGAAGCAGGCGGGATTGCAGCTCCACGTCACCGGCTAAGCGCTCGATCGAGCGTCGGCCAAGTCGACAGGCTGCATCTGGACCAAATGCACGGCGAGGAGTCGCTGCCCTACCGCCCCCTGCCGGAAAAATCTTTCCGGTCCGTATCATCCAGCCGACCAACTCGCGCGACTCAGGCCCCGAATTCGGTCCTGCCCCCGCTCGACCGGCGGCGCGCCGGGAAAGCGCGGCGGGTGGAAGAAGCGGTGAGGTGTAAACCTTCTCGCCGCCTCATTGCGAGGAGCGACAGCGACGAAGCAATCGAGTCTATGCACTTGGCCTGATCTGGATGCTTCGCTTCGCTCGCAATGACGTCCGGCCCGCGATCTCGACTGGAAAACATATCATGTTGAGCTACTCTGCTCACATGAAACTCGGCTTTGAAGAACCTCAGATTGCCTACACCAGCGGCACGCAGAAGGCGCGGGCCTGGACCGAAGCCTGGGTCGGCGCGCAAGCCTATTGTCCGAACTGCGGCCGATCGAACATGGCGCAGTTTCCCAACAACAGCCCGCTGGCCGACTTCTTCTGTACGAGCTGCAGCGAAGAGTTCGAGCTGAAGAGCCAGAAGAAGGTATTCGGCGCCAAGGTCGCCGACGGCGCCTATGGGACGAAGTGCGAGCGGCTGGCCGCCAGCAACAATCCCAATCTCCTGCTGATGAACTATGACCGTGACACCCGGTCGGTCATCAACCTCTTCGTCGTGCCGAAGCATTTCTTTGTCCGCGACATCATCGAGCAGCGCAAGCCGCTCGCGGCGACCGCGCGCCGCGCCGGGTGGGTCGGCTCGAACATTCTTCTCGATCGCGTTCCCGAGTCGGGCAAGATTCACATCGTCCAGAATCGCGTCGTCCGCGCGAAGGAGGTCGTGCTGCAGGAGTGGAGCCGGACGCTCTTCCTCCGCAAGGAATCCTTGGATTCACGCGGATGGCTGATCGAGGTCTTGAAATGCGTCGAGTCGCTCGGCAAAGCGGAATTCACGCTCGACGATGTCTACGCTTTCGACCGCCATCTCAGCCTGCTCTATCCCGGCAACCAGAACGTCCGACCGAAAATCCGCCAGCAGCTCCAGTTCCTGCGCGATCAGGGATTCCTGGAGTTCGTATCGCGCGGCCGCTATCGTTTGAAGACGTGAGGTCCGGCAATGGCCTGGTTCTTGAACTTCTATCGTTGTGAACGTTGCGCGCAGGCCTGGACCGATGAATGGTCGTGCATGTGCGACGACGAGTGTCCTCATTGCGGCGCCCGCGACATGTCTCCGTCCCGGAGCGAGGACCTGACAGAGCTGATTTTGAGCAATGAGGATTGCTTTGTCGTCCTGCGATCGGCTGATGACGCCGAGGACGAGCCGTCCTATGAAGAGCTCGGGCGGTTCTCGAGCCGAGCCAAAGCGGAAGAATTTCTCGCGGCGTCGGCCCCAAATTAGGGGTGCCCTTCACGAAATCCATCAGACGGCCCGCCAGACAACGCGAGAGATGAAGCGCGCATCTTCCGAAAAACATAAACTTCTTGCGCTTTATCGGAATTCATGATTATCTCCCCCGCATCCCGCCTCACCGCAGAGGGGCGTTGCGCGCGATCGTCACGACACGCGAGGTGGGGATGCGATGGCCGCGTTGTTGCCGCAGCATGCTTATCGGCGTGCGGACGAACGGCAATGCGCGGACGTGAAGTCGCAGCGTCCTGATACCCCGATGCTGGTATCCAGCATGACGCGCGCAAGCGCGTCGTGCGACATGGTGGCCAACAAGCCCGGCGCACCAGGGAGACTGCGTATAAGCGTGAAGACCGTCGCGCAGGGAATGCCGGTTGATCGGCTTTGCCTGTGGTACCTGCCGCCTGCATTTTTTTCGCAGGCGGGCCATGGGTGAGGCCTTCACCCGGCATTCCCTGCGCCCTCTGCACTCACGAGGGCCACGCGGATCGTATCACTCGGGCATCACATGCCGCGAGACCGCGCCGTCATGTTTCGGAGCAATCCTTAGCTGTTTGAATCGTAAATCCGTTGTTCTCTCCACTGCCGTCGCGGGCAAGCTGCGACGCGACAGCGCGGCGCGGCGACCTGGGATCCATACGCAGCGGCGGTCGTGAGGGACAAGAAGCCAATAGCAAGCGTGCCTCAAACCGCTCCCTGGGGGTATGGGTCCCGGCGTTCGCCGGGACGACAACAGGGTTTGTTGAGGCCGATGCGCATCACCCTCGCTGGCGTAACGGAAAAAGCCACGACGCGAACAAGCGGCGCTCCCTTGTAGCCGGCACCTCCGACACGGACCGAACGCCCGGTCACGCCGGACCATCGCCGCCAGCTTGAGGTGAAGGCATGCCAAGCACGATGGACGCGCGGATCAACTACGTCCGACCCTGCCCGTTGACCTGGCCCTGCTGCTGCTGCTGACGCTCCTGCTCCTTGGCACGGTGACGGCCATAGAGGCAGCCGGCGGCCGCGCCGAGCACGCCGTGATGACCGGCATAGTGGCCGGCAACGCCGCCGACGATGGCGCCCTTGATGCAGCCCTTGGCCTCGGCGGCCTGCGTCGACAGCAGCGCCAGCGCTGCGACGGAGGCGGCAAGCATGGTCTTCGTGATCGACATCTTCGTGATCGAGCTCCGCAAGAATGGTGCGGGGTAACGGCGACGCGGCGGAGCGGTTCCCGCCTCGCAACCGACATGACGCCTTGCGCGAACCTTTCGCGCGCGGGGATGACCCATGGGATGAGAGATGGCCCGAGACATGATCGTGACGCGATCCCGCGCCAAGCTTCCGTTCACCGTACCGGCGCATTGCGCCGGCAGACGGTCACTCAAGTGGTTGACGGCCGCGGGCCGGCATCTCCAGAACGCCATCGCCGACGCGGGCGTTCCCGTCAGTGGAGACAGGATGATCGAGCACATCAACAAGCAGCGCGTGCGCAAGCTGCTCGAGGCCCATGCCGCCGGCGATTTCGACAGCGTGCTGGCGCATTGCACCGACGATCTCGAGCACTTCGCCTCGGCGCCGATCGACATCTTCCCCCATCTCGGTGGCCGCCGGGGCAAGGCCGAGGTGCGGCAGATGTGGGAGACGGCACGCAGCCGCTATGCCGAGGTCCGGCACGAGATCAAGACCATGATCTGCGAAGGCGACCAGGTCGCCGTGGATCTGCGCATCTTCCTGCGCAAGCGCGACAACGACCGCATCGTGCAATACGACGTCGCGGCCTTCTACACGCTGCGCGACGGCCGCGTCGCCCGCATCCGCGAGATCATGGACACCTACGACCTGGTGCAGCAGGTGCTGGAATGCGATCTCAGCCGGCTGCTGATCGCGGGCGCCGCCCGGCCCTGAGGCCGGCACGGCCGTAGCGGACCAGGGCCTGGACCAGCCGATCACGCAAACGTCACCACCGGCGGCGCCGTTGCCTTGAACCTGTGGCCCGGGCTCCGCACCCCATCAGCGGTGGTATACGAGGCATCGGTGACATGAGAATAGCATTCCTGGCGATGGCCGGACTGGTGATGGGCGTCGTCGGCGGCGCGACGATCGGAGTAGGGCTTGGACTGGCCTGGATCGAGCTGTTCAACACCAGCGAATTCGAAGGCTATGCAGGCATGCTGGTGTTCTTCACGTTCATGCCGCTCGGCGCCCTGATCGGCGGTCTCGCCGGCGCCACCCTGTTCGGCATGGCCGCCTTCCGCGACCACGAGGTCGCGATCGCGCAGCAGCGGATGCAGCACGAAGGGCGTTGACGGGGGTCCTGGCGCCCCGCTGCCGGCACTGGCATGCATTTGTGCGATGCAAAAAGAACCGTTGCGCGCGCAGGTGGTTGATTTATGTGAGGCGTAAGAGAGATAGATTCGGCGCCCCGGCGTGACGTCCATTGCGGCGTCGCCTTCGGGCCGGCGCGCCCCCTCGCAAGCCAGTTCAGGATCCCGAGCCGATGACGGAGCACAGCCTCTGGCGTCTGTCGCGCGCATTGCATGGCGCGATCAACGACCGCCGTTTCGACGATTTCGCCGAGCTTCTCGACGACGACATCGACTGGGCCATCTACGGCCCGATCGACATGTTTCCCTTCCTCGGCGCGCGGCACGGCCGCGCGGCGGTGCTCGACGCCGTCAGGCAGATCGCGGACAATGTGAGCATCCGGCGGCTGGAGCGCGAGACCCTGATGCTGGACGAGACCAGCGCGGCGACGATGGTCCGCTGTGCGATGACGGCGCAGGATTCCGACAAGCCGATCACCGCGCGGCTCGCGCAATTCATGCAATTCCGCGCCGGAAAGCTCGCCCGGCTGCGGATCCTGATCGATACGTTCGATCTGGTCGAGCAGACGCTCGGCCGCTCCATCGACCTGCCGCGCATCGGCAGCTTCGCCTGAGCCCGCCGCCCCGCGGGTTGGATTGTGGTCAGACTCACCGACAACCCAACAGATCGTGACTGGCGCAGCCATAATTTTGCGCCAAGATTCCACCATATTCCGGCACACAGGTTCGGGCGGCGGGGGTTGCTCTCATGACATCGTATGGTTGCGCGCTGGCGGTTTTTACGGCCGGCTTCGGCCTTCTTGCGTCCGCCGCGCAGGCCCAGACGCTGATGCAGGCCCCGCAACCGCTGCAGATCGTGCCCTGGCAGCAGATCGCGCCGGAGCCAGAGGACGATGACAAGTCCGAGGACCAGGCCGCAACGGCCGACCCGATGAAGGACATCGACGTCGAAAAGCTCGACTGGAGCCAGCTCGCGATCGACGACACCACCTTCCTCGACCGTCCCGAAGCCGCCGCCGCGGCGAGGCGCAAGGCCGCCGCAGAGAAAGCCGCCGCGCTCGACTGGTCGAACCAGAACAAGGGCAGCCTCGCCTCGGGCGTGTCGGTCAAGCAGTCGGTGTCGCCGTTTTGGGACGCCCGCGTCGGCGCCGACATGACGGTCGCGCGGCAGCCGACCACGATGTCGGAATTGCTGGCGGAGAAGGCCGAGAACGGCGGCAATGCTCCGCAATCCGGCGGCTCGGCCTGGGCGGCCGTCACCGCCCCGGGCGCCGGCTCGATCTGGGACAAGACCGCCATCGAGGCCCGCGTCGACCCCAGCTCGGATCAGAGCCGGCTGGGCACCACCATCACCAAGGCGGTGCCGATCGATCACTACAATCTGACCCTGCAGAACGGCTACAACGTCACCCAGCAGGGCATGGTGCCGATTCCCGGCGCGGCGCCGAAGACCAGCCGCAGCTTCGACACCGAGCAATCCGCCAGGCTCTCGATCGGCGACACCGGCACCAGCGTCACCGCCGGCCAGACCTTGTCGTCCAGCGACGACAAATGGCTGCGCAAGCTCGGTGCCGAGCAGAAGCTGTCGGATGGTCTCAGCGTATCGGGCTCGGTCAGCGAGACAGCGCAGGGCGGCACCAGCAAGAGCATTTCAGCCGGCTTCAAGCGGAGCTGGTGACGTTCACCATTGCGGCAGGCCGCCACGAATGGTCGAACCATCGCCGCGACTTCGCCGCGGTGCGGCCCAATTTGGCCGCACTGATAGGCTTTGAGAAGTTCGTCGTGCGGGGACACCGCGCTCGCTTGAACGCGAAATGAGGAAATAGCCGATGAATGTCATTCGTCCGGACAAGATCGATGGAACTGAAGCCGAGCTGGATACGGATCTGGCGGCGGTCTCCGAAGTCGAGGCCGGCATTCGTGATTTCGTCCGTAATGATATCGCCTATCTGCGCCGTCCCAATGCGGCCGCCACGGCCGAGGCCTCGATCGATGCCGATGCAGCAGTGAACAGCGTCACCACGCTGATCCAGCGCGTCGCCGGCACCTCCCTGTCGGAGATCGAGAACCTGATCGGGGAGCTCGAGAGCCTGCGCGAGCTGCTGCACGCCGAGGGCCAGCGGGTGCAGCGCGAGATCGCGAGCTATGCGCAGCTCAGCCAGGCGGCGATGAAGTCGACCCGGGCGATCGCCGAGAACGTGACGCAGTGGAAGCGCGCCGCCGACGGCCTGCGCAGCAGCTGAGCATTCTTTCCGGACCTTGAAGAGGGCCGCCGTGCGAGCCATCGCGCGGCGGTTTTCGTCTTTGCAGCGCCTCGCCCTTGAACGTGACCCGGCCCTCCCGCGACCAACTCCCGCCCATCTCGTGGCGGGCAGGTTGCGTCAAGAGGGTGTCACTTTCATGGAAACGATCCGGCCGGAAAACACCGATCCGATTCCTCTGAGGCCTGAGCCTCAGCGGATCGGGACCATCATGGTCCGCTTCGTCGGTTTGCTGGTGGTGGCGATGGCGGTCATGGTGCTCATCTGGAGCCGCTAGACCGCCTCTACAAACAACAGAACTGCGTGGTCCGTTCTGGTTAACGAGTAGTTAATCCGTCACTCGTTGATCGTCGCTGACGTCTCCAGCGAATACGAGCCGTCGGCATAGCCCTTCACGACCATTCCCGTCGCGAGCATCACCGCGAGCGTCACGCTGGCAAAGATAAAGCCGAGGAGTTTCAGACCACCGCGATCTGCCATACTCATCCCCCACATCCTGATCCCTGATTGGCTGTCTTATAGAGTCGGAGTTCAGAATGCGTTAGCGCGAAGTTCGTTCCGCGCCGACAATCCTACGAAGCGTGACCTTTTCGCCTCAACCCTCGTTCCGTCGAGGGACGAAGGCCGATGCAAGCACCGAGAACACCAGCTCGCCGCGGTCATTGATGCCGGTATTGCGCGCCTGCAGGATGCCCCACTCCGGGCGCGACGCCGACGCGCGAAGCGAATCGATTTCGCTGGAAAAGCTGATCGTATCACCCGCAAGCACCGGCTTGTGCCAGCGCAGATCCCGAAAACCGGGAGAAGGACCTCCGAGGACGATCGGCTCGCCGCGCAAGCGCGCGATCTCCAGGAGGCGCTGATTATCCGCGACGATCAGCTTCATGCAGACGGAGCCGATGTGCCATCCCGATGCCGCGAGCCCGCCGAACAGCGATCGGCGGCCCTCTTCCTCGTCGAGGTGAAAGCGTTGCGGATCGAATTGAACGGCAAAGCGCTTAATCTCTTCGGCTGTGAACGTGTAGGAGCCGAGCTCGCGGCGCTGGCCGACCTGAAGATCTTCGAAAAAGCGCATCAGCCCACCTGCCCGCGGCTCTCACGGCGCTCGACGATGATGGGAGAAACCATCTCGCAAAGCCTCATGCCCGCCTTGTTGCGCACGCTGCATTTGAAGGTGACGATCCCGGTCGACGGACGGCTCCGCGACACCCGCGCTTCCAGAACCTCCACATCGAGCATCAGCTCATCGTCAGGACGCAGGGGCGAGAGCCACCGGACCTCGTTGACGCCCGGTGAACCGAGCGAGGCGGTGCGGCCGATGAAGCCGTCGAACATCATGCGCATCATCAGCGAGCAGAGGTGCCAGCCCGAGCCGGACAGGCCCCTGAGCATCGACTGCGAGGCGGCTTCTTCGTCCAAATGCATCGGCTGCGGATCAAACTCAGAGGCGAAGGCGATGATCTCGTCGCGGGTGACGTGTCGCGGGCCAAAGCTGCCGAACGGGCCTTGCGGAAAATCTTCGAAGGTGAGGGTCATGAGGCTGGGAATGGCTGAAAGAAGCCCGATTGTGGCCGCACTTTGCAGCAATCACAACCGGGCCGCTCGCATGGCTGACGCCCGGTCCAGTCGCACGAGAGTGCCAGAAGGCGCCACACACTGGGACCAACTCGGCCGCCGCGCATGTCGTCTGGCGCGAGAGTCGAGCAGGACTTAAAGACGGATTCGACTTCGATTCGGACGTGGCCGGGGGATCAGGATGTTGGAATTTCGCGATTTGTTCCAGTGGGACCGCTTCATCACGCCCACCATCATCAAGACGTTCTATTGGCTCGTGATTGCGCTGATCATCCTGTCGGGAATTCGCGGCATTTTCACGGGCCTCTCCGAAATGGCGATCAGCCCATTCGGCGGTTTCCTGATGCTGTTGTCCTCGCTCGCCGGAATCATCGTCGGCATGGTGTTCTCGCGCATCATCGCCGAGTTCGTGCTGATCGTCTTCCGTATCAACGAGCACCTCGGCGCGATCCGCGAGCAGGGGCGGATGTAGCCGCCCCACAGGCTCTCAGTTGTTGAAGCGGAAGTGCATCACGTCGCCGTCGGCGACGACATACTCCTTGCCTTCGAGCCGCAGCTTGCCGCCCTCGCGCGCGCCCGCCTCGCCGCCAAGCGCGACGTAGTCGGCAAAGGCGATAGTCTCGGCGCGGATGAAGCCCTTCTCGAAATCGGTGTGGATGACGCCGGCAGCCGCCGGCGCCTTGGTGCCGCGGTGAATGGTCCAGGCCCGCGCCTCTTTCGGACCTACGGTAAAATAGGTGATCAGGTCGAGCAGCTGATAGCCGGCGCGGATGAGCCGATCGAGGCCAGCCTCTTCGAGCCCCAAGGTCTCCAGGAAGTCGACGCGCTCCTCGCGCGACAGCGTCGCGATCTCAGACTCGATCTTGGCTGAGATCACGACGGCGACCGCGCCCTCCTCCTTGGCCCGCGCGAACACCGCCTGGGAGAAACTATTGCCGTCCTTGGCAGAGCTTTCCTCGACATTGCAGACATAGAGCACGGGCTTGGATGTCAGCAGGCCGAGCATGCCGAAGGCGCGCTCCTCCTCAGGCTTGCGCTCCAACAGCCGCGCCGGTTTGCCGTCGCGCAGCAGCACCAGAGCACGGGTGACGAGCTCGTACTGCTCCTTGGCATCCTTGTCGCCGCCCTTGGCCTTCTTGGACAGGTTGTCGACCCGCTTCTCGAGGCTGTCGAGATCGGCCAGCATCAGCTCGGTCTCGATGGTCTCGATGTCCGCGAGCGGCGCGATCTTGCCCTCGACATGGGTGATGTCGGAATCCTCGAAGCAGCGCACGACATGCGCGATCGCGTCGACCTCGCGGATGTTGGCGAGGAACTGGTTGCCGAGGCCTTCACCCTTGGAGGCGCCGCGCACCAGGCCGGCGATGTCGACGAAGGTCAGCCGCGTCGGGATGATCTGTCCCGACTTGGCGATGGCCGCGAGCTTCTCCAGCCGCGGATCGGGCACGGCGACCTCGCCGACATTCGGCTCGATGGTGCAGAACGGATAGTTCGCGGCCTGCGCCGCCGCCGTCTCCGTCAGCGCATTGAACAGCGTCGACTTGCCGACATTGGGCAACCCAACGATTCCGCATTTGAATCCCATGACCCGTCCCGCATCCTTTTAAACGACGGCCTGAGGCGCCTCACACGGCGCCAGCGTCGCCCTTGTCCAGAAAACCTTTGGCCTGCAGCGCCAGATGCACCTTGTTGGCGAAGGTGGAGTCGCGCCGGCCCGTCAACAAACCTGCATTGTCGGCCACCGCCTCGCACAGCGCCTCGACCCAGGGCATGTCGGATTTGGCGAAGTCCGACAGTACGTGGCCGTGCACCAATTCCTTGACGCCGGGATGGCCGATGCCGAGCCGGACGCGGCGATAGTCGTTGCCGAGATGCGCCGAGATCGAGCGCAGCCCGTTATGGCCGGCAATGCCGCCGCCGACCTTCACGCGCAGCTTGCCCGGCGGCAATTCCAGCTCGTCCTGAAACACCGTGACGTCGCCGACGCCGAGCTTGAAGAAGCTGGTCGCCTCCTGCACGGCGCGGCCGGATTCGTTCATATAGGTCGAGGGCTTCAACAGGATGACGCGCTCAGAGTCCAGCGTGCCTTCCGAGGTCTCGCCCTGAAACCTGCGTCGCCACGGCGAAAAGCGGTGACGCCGCGCGATCTCGTCAACGGCCATGAAGCCGATATTGTGCCGGTTGCGCGCATATTTCGCGCCGGGATTGCCGAGGCCGACAAACAGCAGCATGACGCGGCATCCGCACCCGCCGTCGCTTCGGGAAGCACGGGACCCGCCCGTGCTTCCCGCAAGCGGAACGGCTTACTTCTTCTTGTCGCCGCCAGCCGGCGCCTTGGCCGCGGCAGCGGGTGCCTTGGCGGCGGCAGCCGGAGCAGCGGCAGCGGGTGCCGCGGCGGCGCCAGCAGCAGCCTTCTGCTCCTCACCATAGCCGGACGGCGGCACGATGGTGACGAGGGTGGCGTCGTCGCGCGACAGCGTCTTCACGCCGGTCGGCAGCTTGACGTCGGAGATGTGCAGCGAGTGGTTGATCTCGAGCGCGCTGACATCGGCCTCGATGAACTGCGGGATGTTCTCCGCCAGGCACTCGAGGTCGAGCGTGTGGGTCACGATGTTGACCGTGCCGCCGCGCTTGACGCCCGGCGCGGCTTCCGAACCCACCACATGCAAGGGCACGCTGACGCGGATGGTCGCGCCCTGGCCGAGCCGCATGAAGTCGACGTGGATCGGGAAGTCCTTGACCGGATCGAGATGGAAGTCACGCGGGATCACCCGGTGCTTCTTGCCGTCGAGGGTGACGTCGAAGATCGTGGTCAGAAACCGGCCCGCAAGGATGCGCTGGCGCAGCTCGCGGTCTTCCACCGAGATCGGCAGCGGGGGCTGGTTGTCTCCATAAATCACTCCGGGCACTCTCCCGGCGCGACGCTCTGCCCGTGCGGCCCCCTTGCCGACTGACGGACGGGCGGTCGCCTTCAGTTCTCTGACGGTCGCCATCGTGTTAAGTCCTTGTTTTAAAAAGTTAAAGGCCGCAATGCGGCCCGTTGCTGGACGTCCTTCGGCAAGCCTCCAGGGGTGCGGGGGCCGCGGACGTGGCGGCGTTCTAGCGGCAAACCTGGGAAATGACAAGGAAATGAAGGGGCCGCCTGCCCTCCCGTCCCAGGGCGACCCGGCCGCGGCGTCAGCCGTCCGCGCTGCCGGCACCCGGCGGCGTGCCGGCCGCGCCGCCCAGCTTGGCTTCCAGCGCCGCGATTCGGGCCTTCAGCGCCTCGTTCTCCTCGCGGGCGAGCCGGGCCATGTCCTTGACCGCCTCGAACTCCTCGCGCTTCACGATGTCCAGGTCGTTCAGGATCTTTTCCGCCTGGTTGCGGATGACGGAATCGACCTCCCGCTTCATGCCCTGGGCGGCACCGGCGGCATCGTTCATCAGGCGGCCGAGTTCGTCGAAAAACCGGTTGTTGGTCTGGGTCATGTGAGAAACTCCGCGTCCCGCGACGAGCACGATTGTGGAAGACAGAATGGCGATCCCTGTCGCCGCCCGCAAGATGGGCCCGTCTTGTCATGCCTTGGTTTCCTTGTCATCGTACTTGTTGCGCCGGCCCGCGGCGCTGGTATGAGCAGCCCTGAGATCACATCGCGCCGCGCCTGTTCATGTGGCGGGGCCCGTTCGAAGCCCGCAGCGCCCGGGGGCTTCCAGAAGCGGGACGCCGTGTCCACGAAAGCCAGTGAATGACGCCTCTCCTCATCGACTTCCCCGTGTTCGATCCGGTTGCGATCGCCATCGGCCCGTTCGCGATCCGCTGGTACGCGCTGGCCTATATCTGCGGCATCGTGCTCGGCTGGCTCTACGCTCGCTCGCTGCTGAAGAAGGACCGGCTGTGGGGAGGCCCGGCGCCGATCTCGCTGCCACAGCTCGACGATTTCATTCTCTGGGTCACGATCGGCATCATTCTCGGCGGCCGCACCGGCTACGTGCTGTTCTACAATCTGCCGTTCTTCATCGACCATCCGCTCGAGATCTTCCAGCTGTGGAAGGGCGGCATGTCGTTCCATGGCGGCTTCATGGGCTGCGTCATCGCCGTGATCTGGTTCAGCCGCCGCAACGGCCTGCCGATCCTGTCGCTCGGCGACCTCACCACCGCCGTCGCTCCGATCGGGCTGCTGCTTGGCCGCATCGCCAATTTCATCAACAGCGAGTTGTGGGGCCGCACGGCCGATCCCAGCCTGCCCTGGGCGATGATCTTCCCGCGCGATCCGACCCACCTGCCGCGCCATCCGAGCCAACTCTACGAAGCCGGCCTCGAAGGCATCCTGCTGTTCATCGTCCTGGCGATCATGATCCGGCTCGGCGCGTTGAGGCGGCCCGGCATGATCCTCGGCAGCTTCATCGGCCTCTATGGCACGGCGCGCATCGTCAGCGAGCTGTTCCGCGAGCCGGACGAGCAACTCGGCTTCCTTTGGCGCGGCCTGACCATGGGCATGCTGCTGTCGGTGCCGATGCTGATCGTCGGCGCCGTTCTCGTGGCACGGGCGCTGCGCAGGCCCGAGAGTCGTCAAGCCACTCCCCCGCTGCAGGCCAATCCGTGATCGAAACGTCTCCGCTCCACACCGAGATCAAGCGGCTGATCAAGGCGTCCGGCCCGATGCCGGTCTGGCGCTACATGGAGCTGTGCCTGATGCATCCGGAGCACGGCTACTACATCTCGCGCGATCCGCTCGGACGCGAGGGCGACTTCACCACCGCCCCCGAAGTGAGCCAGATGTTCGGCGAGCTGCTCGGGCTGTGGGCGGCCTCGATCTGGAAGGCGGCCGGCTCGCCGCAGCAGTTCCGGCTGATCGAGCTCGGGCCCGGCCGCGGCACCATGATGTCGGATGCGCTGCGGGCGCTGCGCGTGCTGCCGCCGCTGTACCAGACGATCTCGGTTCACATGGTCGAGGTCAATCCGGTGCTGCGTGAAAAGCAGAAGGCGACGCTGACCGGCCTGCGCAACGTCACCTGGCACGAGAGCTTCGACGAGGTGCCGGAGGGCCCCAGCGTCATCTTCGCCAACGAGTATTTCGACGTGCTGCCGATTCACCAGATGGTGAAGCGCGAAACCGGCTGGCACGAGCGCGTGGTCGAGCTCGACGAGGAGGAGAACTTCGTCTACGGCGCGGCCGCCGATCCGACGCCCGGCTTCGAGCTGCTGCTGCCGCCTCTGGTGCGCGCCGCCCCGGCCGGCGCGATCTTCGAATGGCGGCCGAACACCGAGATGATGGCCATCGCCAGGCGCATCCGCGACCAGCGCGGCGCCGCCGTCATCATTGATTACGGCCATGTGCGCAGCGACGTCGGCGACACCTTCCAGGCCATCGCCCGTCATAGCTTCGCTGATCCCCTCAAGACACCGGGGCTTGCCGACATCACCGCCCATGTCGATTTCGACGCGCTGGCGCGGGCCGCGGAAGCCGTCGGCGCGCGCGTTCACGGCCCGGTCACGCAGGGCGAGTTCCTGCAGCGGCTCGGCATCGAAACCCGCGCGCTGACCCTCATGCAGAAGGCGTCGCCGGAAGTCTCGGAGGACATCGCGAGCGGGCTGAAGCGCCTGACCGGCGGCGGCCGCGGCGGAATGGGGTCGCTGTTCAAGGTGGTCGGCATCTCCGATCCGGCCATTCCGGTGCTGGCGGGCATCAGCGACGAACACACCAACGAGACGACGGGAGGCGCATGATGCTGGTATCATCGGATGTGATGTCCGCGATTCCTGGCCTGCGCCACGCGTTCTTCACCCGCGAGGGCGGCGTCTCCGACGGCATCTATGCCGGGCTCAATGGCGGGCTTGGATCGAATGACGTGCCGGAGAACGTCCGCGAAAACCGCCGCCGCATGGCCGTCCATCTCGGCGTCGCGCCCGACCAGTTCCTCAGCCTGCACCAGATTCATTCGCCCGACGTCGTGGTTGCGACCGGGCCCTGGGACGGCCCCGTCAGGCCTAAGGCCGATGCGCTGGTGACCGCGACGCCGAATCTCGCGATCGGCGTTACCACGGCCGATTGCGGGCCGATCCTGTTCGTCGACCCGCATGAGCGCGTCATCGGCGCGGCGCATGCCGGCTGGAAAGGTGCGCTCACCGGCGTGCTCGAAGGCACGCTGCAGGCGATGGAGGAGCTCGGCGCAGAGCGCGGCCGGATCATTGCCGCGATCGGCCCCCTGATCCGCCAGCCGAGCTACGAGGTCGGCGCCGAGTTCGTCACCCGCTTCCTCGACGACGACGCCGAGCACGCGCGCTTCTTCCTGCCGTCGGTTCGCGACGGCCACGCGATGTTCGACCTCGCCGGCTTCATCCGGATGCGGCTGGAAAACGCCGGCGTGCTGCTGATCGACGATCTCGGCCTCGACACCTATGTCGACGAGCGCTTCTTCAGTTACCGCCGCTCGGTCCATCGCAACGAGCCGGACTATGGCCGGCACGTCCACGCCATCATGCTCGAAGGCTGAAGCTGGGCGCCATTGTGGCCGCATGTGGATTGCTTAACCCTTTCTGTACAACTGAGTGCACTCTGTCCCGATCTGTGGCAGCCGCGACCTAGACGTTAATCGATTTTAACGATATCGCTCCCGACGATGAGGGGAGCGCCGACACCACTTCGACGGATCAGCCGCGCTGCGCAGCACGCCTGCGTTGCCGTTTTGCTGATGACGTCCGCCGCAACGCTCGGCGGCTGCGCGACCAGCAGCGGTGGTCCGTCCAACGCCTATGCGATGGCGCCTGCATCCGATAGCGCCACGATCGCCTTCGAGCAGATCGACGGCCCGCCGCCGCAAATCTTCGATCGCATGGTCAGCGTGCTCGACAGCGAGTCCAAGCTGCGCAGCCTCGCCATCGTGTCGCGCGAGGCCCCTGCAGCGTATCGTGTCCGCACCTATCTCTCCGCCCAGGTCGTCAGCGGCAAGGGCGTGATCGCCTGGGTGTTCGACGTCTACGATCGCAATCAGCAGCGCGCGCTGCGGCTGTCGGGCGAAGAGCCGGTCGGACGCGGCGGCCGCGATCCGTGGAACAATGTCGACGACATGGTGCTTCGGAAAATCGCGCAGGCTGGCTTCAGCGGACTTTCGAACATGCTGAACGGCACCGCGCCGGCCGACAGCGCGCCACCGGCGGCGCCGGCCGCCCGCGGCCCCGCGGTCGCCGCGGCCGAGCCCGCATCGCCCAGATCCGACGGCACCAGCGTCGCGGCCCTCGGCTACACCGACCATTAGGCAAAGAGGCGCAATTTGCGCCGTTCTTGACCGGGAAAAACACCTGTTTGACCGGGAAAAACGCCTGCGGCGGGTTGCCATGCGCGCAGTGTCCTTGATATCACCTCGCCCGTGCAAAACTGCCGGTTCCATGGATAGCCCGATATGCTGAACAAGGTCTCCAGCGAGACGCGAGGAGAATTCACGATGTCGGCCAAGAACGGCTCCATCAAACTCGTCGCCGGCAACTCCAATCCGGCCCTCGCCGCCGGCATCGCCGCTGAACTTGGGCTGCCGCTGACGAAAGCGGTGGTCCGGCGCTTCGCCGACATGGAGATCTTCGTCGAGATCCAGGAGAACGTCCGCGGCTCCGACGTCTTCATCATTCAATCGACGTCCTATCCGGCGAACGACCTGCTGATGGAGCTCCTGATCATCACCGATGCGCTGCGCCGCGCCTCCGCGCGCCGCATCACCGCCGTGGTGCCCTATTTCGGCTATGCGCGGCAGGATCGCAAATCGAACTCGCGCACGCCGATCTCGGCCAAGCTCGTCGCCAATCTGATCACCCATGCGGGCGTCGACCGCGTCATGACGCTCGATCTGCACGCCGGCCAGATCCAGGGTTTCTTCGACATCCCCACCGATAACCTTTTTGCCTCGCCGCTGATGGTGCGCGACATCAAGGATCGCTTCGATCTCTCCAGCCTCATGGTCGTCTCGCCGGACGTCGGCGGCGTGGCGCGCGCCCGCGGCTTGGCCAAGCGCATCAACACGCCGCTCGCCATCGTCGACAAGCGCCGCGAGCGTCCCGGCGAGTCCGAGGTCATGAACGTGATCGGCGACGTCTCCGGGCACACCTGCATCCTGATCGACGACATCGTCGATTCCGGCGGCACCCTGGTGAACGCGGCGGATGCGCTGCTCAAATACGGCGCCAAGGACGTCTACGCCTACATCACGCATGGCGTGCTCTCCGGCGGTGCCGCGACCCGCATCACCTCGTCGCGGCTGAAGGAGCTCGTCATCACCGACTCCATCATGCCGACCGAAGCGGTCCGCAACGCGCCCAACATCCGCACGCTGGCGATCGCGCCGCTGATCGCCGAGGCGATCGGCCGCACGGCGGCGGAAGAATCGGTGTCGAGCCTGTTCGACTGAGGCTGGTTCTAATAGCATCCCGCATCGTCTTCTTCGCGCCTTCCTGCTTCCTCGCATGCAAGCGTCTCGCTGTCGTCCACCCTCCCCTGGAGGGGGAGGGTCGCCTCACGAGGAGCGAAGCGAAACGTGAGGCGGGGCGGGGTGATCTCTCCACGAGCACTGGTATCCGTGGCTTCACCCCACCCCGCTCGCCCGCTTCGCGCGCGAGCGACCCTCCCCCCTCCAGGGGAAGGTGGGCGTCGTGCCCCACACTCCGTGATCGCGAGGCGCCCTCGCGCCGACGCTCGTGGCATACTTCAGCTGATGATTTCGAACGGCATCTGCGGATACACCTCCGCAATCTCGCGGCGCGTTTCGCGTCCGAGCTTTGCGATCTCATCACCCTCGATAGAGAGAGGACCCGTAGGGCGGATTAGCAAAGTGTAATCCGCCCCCCCCTCGGCACGAAGACAACTTGAACGGCTTAACGCTCCCCGAACGTTCCGCTCACAGCGACATCACCGGCCCAGTCTGCGGGAAACACTCCTGCCTGCACATCCCGATGAAACGAAGAATGCTGCCAGTCCGCCACACGACTCACGAGGCGATGCTTCACCGGATTGATGTAAAAATACTCTACGTGACGCGAATAGTCGTCTTCATCACGGATCAGGTGCTCCCAGAACCGACGCTGCCAGATCCCGCGTTCCTGCCGCGCGACACGAGTGGGGCTGAGATTCTCTGTCCTTGGAAGCGCCCGCGCGAAGCGGCTCTTGATCAGACGCCAGCGCATCGAGAAGTCGGCGTCATCGGGCGGCAAGGTCCAGATCGCATGAAGATGATCCGGCATGACGACGAAGGCATCGATCTCGAAAGGAAATCGTCGTTTCGCGGCAGCGACCGCGGAGCGCAGTAGGTCGACGTGATCGATCAGCAAAGTCTGACGCCGATCGAGCAAATTCACCGTGAAGAACCAACACCCGCCCGGAACGAATGCGCGTCGATAGTTGGGCATCGATTGAGTCTCGAGTCGAGACGATCAACGTAAGCCTACTCTCAGCGGATGTATGAGTTCAAGATCTGCGGCGGATTACGGCTTCGCCTATTCCGCCCTACGCTCAAACCCGCACAGCGGACTAGCGCAGCGTAATCCGCCAATCAGCCCTACGCCTTGCACGCCCCGTCCGCTTCGGCCAACATCCCCCAAGACACCAAGGACAACAACAAGAGCCCCGCCCGAGCCCTGCCCTCCATGCTCAACGCCATCGAACGCCCCGCCGGACCGCCGCCCAGCCTCGGCCAGATCACCAGCGATTTGGGCCCACTCTATGTGTCACACGGCTTCATCGGCTGGCTGTTCGCGATCACCGGACCGGTCGCCATCATCCTGTCGGTCGGCGCCAATGGCGGGCTGTCGCAGGCGGAGATCGCGTCGTGGATCTTCGGCGTGTTCTTCATCAACGGGCTGATCACGCTGTTGCTGTCGTGGCGCTATCGCGAGCCGTTGGTGCTGTTCTGGACCATTCCGGGCACCGTCCTGGTCGGCCAGTCGCTGACGCATCTCAGCTTTCCGCAGGTGGTCGGCGCGTTCTACGGCACCGCGCTGTTGATGCTGGTGCTCGGGCTCACCGGCTGGGTCAAGCGCGCGATGCAACTGGTGCCGATGCCGATCGTGATGGGCATGGTCGCCGGCGTATTCCTGCGCTTCGGCCTCGATCTCGTCCGCGCCGTGTTCGCCGACTTCGCCATCGCCGGGCCGATGGTCGTGCTCTGGCTGCTGTTGACCGCGCTCCCTGCGCTGGGCCGGCGCTGCCCGCCGATCATCGGCGCGCTCGTCATTGGCACGCTCGCAGCCATCCTGTTCGGCAAATACGACCAGAGCGCGTCGCTGCAGATCGCGCTGATCCGGCCCGTGATCCAGACGCCGTCCTGGTCGCTGGCGGCGATGATCGAGCTGATCGTGCCGCTCGCGGTCACCGTGCTGGTGGTGCAGAACGGCCAAGGCTTTGCGGTGCTGACCGCGGCCGGCCACACGCCCCCGGTCAATCTCGTCACCGTGGCCTGCGGCATCGGCTCGGCGCTCGCCGCGATGGTGGGCGGCGTCTCGACCTGCCTGACCGGGCCGACCAACGCCATCGTCGTCTCCGGCGGCGAGCGCAAACGTCACTATACCGCGGCGATGGTCGTGGGCGTGCTGGCGCTCGGCTTCGGCCTGCTGGCGCCGACCTTCACCACGCTGCTGCTGATCGCGCCGAAATCATTGATCACCGCGCTGGCGGGCCTCGCCATGCTGCGCGTGCTGCAGACGGCGTTCGTGACCGCGTTCAGAACGAACTTCTCCCTCGGCGCCCTGATCGCCTTCCTCGTCACCGTCGCCGACGTGCCGCTGCTCAACATCGGCGCGGCGTTCTGGGGGCTCGTCGCTGGCTTTGCACTGTCGTGGCTGCTGGAGCGGGCGGATTTCACAGCCGCATCGGGCGCATAACGGATTGCCGCATCGCACCACGCGCGGTCGTCGCATCCCCAGTCGAACGGGCACCATGCTGTTGCAGCGCCGCTGGATCGCGCTACACTTCACGACCAAACAAGAAGTCTTCCGGGAGGATACCAATGACCGCGATCACGCGTCGCAACATGCTTGCGGGCACGGCAGCAGCAGGCGCGCTGGCGCTCACCGGCCAGCCGGCCTGGTCTGAGCCGCAGTGGAAGAAATATGCCGGTACCAAGCTCGAGGTGATCCTCGCCAAGGGGCCGCGCGGCGACAATCTGCAGAAGAACATCAAGGAATTCACCGCGCTGACCGGCATCGAGGTGGAATCCGAGCAGATCCCGGAGCAGCAGCAGCGACAGAAGGTCGTGATCGAACTGTCGTCGGGCAAGCCGAGCTTCGACGTCGTCCATCTCAGCTATCACGTGCAGAAGCGGCAGTTCGAGAAGGCCGGCTGGCTCGCCGACATCACCGACTTCATGAAGGATCCGAACCTCACGGCGCCGGACCTCGTGCAGAGCGATTTCTCCGCCGCCGGGCTGACTTACGCCAGCAACGACAAGGGCCGGATGTTCTCGCTGCCATGGTCGGTGGACTACTTCATCCTCTACTACAACAAGGAGCTGTTCGCGAAGAAGGGCGTCGAAGTGCCGAAGACGCTCGACGAGATGGTCACGGCGGCGCAGAAGCTGACCGATGCCAAGGACGGCACGTTCGGCTTCGTCGGCCGCGGCCTGCGCAACGCCAACATGACCCTGTGGACGAACTTCTTTCTCAACTACGGCGGCGAGTTCCTCGACGCCAAGGGCAACATCCTGACCGACGGCCCCGAAGCGATCGAGGCCACCAAGCTGTATCAGAAGCTGCTGACCACCTGCGCGCCGCCCGGCGTGGCCGGCTTCAACTGGATGGAGTCGATGGCCTCGTTCACGCAAGGCCGCTCGGCGATGTGGATCGACGGCGTCGGCTGGGCGCCGCCGCTGGAGGACGCCAATGCCTCGCGCGTGGTCGGCAAGGTCGGCTACACCGTGGTGCCCGCCGGACCGAAGGGACAGTACTCGGCGACCTATGGCGACGGCATCGGCATTGCGGCTGCGAGCAAGAACAAGGAAGCCGCCTGGCTGCTGTGCCAGTGGCTTGTGTCGAAGCCGCAAGGCGCCCGCCTGGTGCAAGCCGGCGGCGGCGTACCGTTCCGCAACTCGGTGCTCAACGATCCCGGAGTCCAGGGCGGCGTGAAGATGCCGAAGGAGTGGCTGCAGTCGGCGATCGACTCCGGCAAGATCTCTAAGCTCGGCCTGCCCGTGATCATCCCGGTCGCCGAATTCCGCGACCTCGTCGGCGCTGCGTTGACCGCCACCCTGTCGGGCGCCGATCCCGCGACCGAGCTGAAGAAGGCGCACGAGCAGTTCCGCCCGATCCTGGAGCGCAGCGAGAAAGCGTGAGCACGATCGTCGAACAGGCCGGCGCGGCAGCGGACGCCGCTGCGCCGGAACGTGCGTTGCGGCCGCCGTCGTACTGGCCGTTCGTGGTGCCGGCGCTGGTCACCGTGCTCGCGGTGATCATCTTTCCCTGGCTGTTCACGATCTGGATGAGCTTCCAGGAGTGGAAGGTCGGCTCACCCACGACCTTCGTCGGGCTGTCGAACTACCTGCGGCTGCCGGCCGACCCGCGCTTCGTCGAGTCGGTCGGGCACACGCTGTCCTACACGGCTCTATCGGTGCTGCTGCCGCTGGTGCTCGGCACCTTCGCGGCGGTGATCTTCCATGCGCGCTTCCCGGGCCGGGGGCTGCTGCGCGCGCTGTTCATCATGCCGATGATGGCGACGCCGGTGGCGATCGCGCTGGTGTGGACGATGATGTTCCACCCGCAGCTCGGCATCCTGAACTATCTTTTGTCGCTGGTGGGCCTGCCGCCACAGCTCTGGGTGTTTCATCCGGGCACGGTGATCCCCTCGCTGGTGCTGGTCGAGACCTGGCAGTGGACGCCGCTGGTCATGCTGATCGTGCTCGGCGGCATCGCCTCGCTGCCGACCGAGCCCTATGAGAGCGCGCAGATCGACGGTGCCTCGACCTGGCAGATGTTCCGCTACATCACCTTGCCGCTGATCATGCCGTTCCTGTTCATCGCCGCGATGATCCGCGCCATCGACGCCATCAAGAGCTTCGACATCATCTTCGCGATCACCCAGGGCGGGCCGGGCTCGGCGTCGGAGACCATCAACCTCTATCTCTACAGCGTCGCCTTCGTCTATTACGACCTCGGCTATGCCTCGGCGATCGCGGTGGTGTTCTTCGCGCTGATCATCGCGCTGACTGCGCTCTTGCTGGTGCTGCGCCGGCGCGCACAGTGGAATGCGCTGGGGGGCGACGCATGAGCGCGCAGACCATCCTCGGCCGGCTCGGCCTCGCGCTCGGCGTCTTCCTCATCGTCTCCCCGGCGATCCTGTTCTTCCTCTGGATGATCTCGCTGTCGGTGAAGTTCGAGGTCGACAACGCCGCGTATCCGCCGGTGTTCTGGCCGGAGCATTTCGCCTGGAAGAACTATGCCGACGTGCTGTCGTCCAACCGCTTCTTCACCTATTTCAAGAACAGCCTGCTGGTGACCGGCGGCGCGACTTTTCTCGCCATGCTGGTCGGCGTGCCCGCCGGCTACGGCATCGCACGGATGGCCGCGCATAAATCGGCGATCGTGATCCTGATCGCGCGCATCACGCCCGGCCTGTCGTACCTCATCCCGCTGTTCCTCTTGTTTCAGTGGCTCGGCCTGCTCGGCACGCTGTGGCCGCAGATCATCATCCATCTCGTCGTCACCGTGCCGATCGTGATCTGGATCATGATCGGCTATTTCGAGACCACGCCCATCGAGCTCGAGGAGGCCGCGCGCATCGACGGCGCAACGCGCTGGCAGGTTTTCCGCCACGTGGCATTGCCGGTGGCGAAGCCCGGCCTCGCGGTCGCCTTCATCCTCGCGGTGATCTTCTCCTGGAATAATTTCGTGTTCGGCATCGTGCTGGCCGGACGCGAGACCCGCACCTTGCCGGTCGCGGTCTACAACATGATCTCGTTCGATCAGCTCTCGTGGGGGCCGCTCGCGGCGGCGGCGCTGATCGTGACCCTGCCGGTGCTGCTGCTGACCGTGTTCGCACAGCGGCAGATCGTGGCCGGCCTGACGGCGGGTGCGGTCAAGGGGGGCTGACGGGTATAATGCATACCAAAGAGAACCTGCGGCGGAATGCTGAACTTGCCTTGGTCAGGCCATAGTCTACCACTTGGTTACCTGCGTGGAACCGGGATTCGCCCCGCCCCTGAAGCGCGGCGATGGCCGCGTTGATGGCTTCATCTCGTCTCTGCGCCGGCTTCGTTCCAGCCGAATACCACTGCGCCGCACGATCGACCGGCTCCGGATTTGCGCTCCGTCCGGTCCGTCTTGCAACCTGTCACCGGCTGAACGCCCGACCGACGAAAGCTGCATGACGTCCGATCGCGACGCCTCCGCGCCAGACCGATTGACTTCCCTGTTGCAAACCGAGCTGCTCGACTCGCCGCCGGAGCCGGGCTTCGATCGCGTCACCCGCCTGACCACGCGGCTGCTGCAGGCCCCGGCGGCGATCATCGCGCTGGTCGATCGCGACCGGCAGTTCTTCAAGAGCTCGGTCGGCCTGTGCGAGCCATGGGCGTCGCTGCGCGAGACGCCGCTCAGCCACTCCTTCTGCCAGCACGTCGTGACCTCGGCGCAGCCGCTGGTGATCAGCGACGCCAACGAGCATCCGCTGGTGAAGGACAATCTCGCGGTGCCGGTTCTCGGCGTGATCGCCTATCTCGGCGTTCCCCTGCGGCTGCCGAGCGGCGAGGTGATCGGCGCGCTCTGCGCCATCGATCACGAGCCGCGGCCGTGGAGCGACGACGACATCGCCCAGCTCACCGAGCTCAGCGAGATCGTGATGGACGAAATCGCACTGCGCACCGAGAATGCGCGGCGGCGCACGGTCGAGCAGCACCATCGCGTGCTGGTCCACGAGCTCAATCACCGCGTCAAGAACACGCTGGCGCTGGTCGACAGCGTCATCGCGCTGAGCATCCGCGCCGATTCGGCGCTGGCCGAGTTCGGCGAGGTGCTGCGCGGCCGCATCGCGGCGCTGACGCGCAGCCACGCGCTGGCGCTGGATCGCGGCCGCGAAGCGATCGCGCTCAATGAGCTGGTGTGCGCCGAGCTGGCGCCGTTGCAGTCCGACCGGATCGCCGTCGACGGCCCCGCCCTGCAGCTCGCGCCGGGCATCGCGCTGTATCTGTCGATGGGCCTGCACGAGCTCGTCACCAATGCGGTGAAGTATGGCGCGCTGTCGAACGATGCGGGTCGCGTGACGCTGGGCTGGACCCATGCCGACGGACGGCTCAAGCTGTTCTGGCAGGAGAACGGCGGGCCGGATGTCTCCCCGCCCGCACGCAACGGCTTCGGTTCGCTGCTGTTCGAGCGCATTCTCGGCGCCGCGCTGAAGGGCGAGGTCACGCGCGACTTCGCGCCGGATGGATTGAAGGTGACGTTTGATCTGCCGCTCAAACACTGAGCGGGCGGCGAACACACTTCTCCTGAATGCTTCATATACATCAAAGGATGTGCTACATATCCGACTCTACTACAGGAGATTTCTTAACTTGCGTTCATTGTCGTAACCAATCGCCAGCAACATGGATGGACATGAATTTTTCAATTTGCTTTGCCGGCTGATCGGGAACGACGAGGCGGCGAGATGTTTGCGCAAAATCTGCACAGCCGCGCAACTTGACTCCCTATTTCACGAAAAAATCACGAATACCGAAGCCCTGGCATTTTATGTCTATTCGACAGCTAACGGCTGGCACAGCTACATCAATGAGCAGCTTTGGTCGGGCAATCCGGCCCCGGACGTACTGGCGTTTGCTGCTGTTTTGAACAGGGGCCTGAGCAAGATTATTCCAATCAGGGGCAAGCCTGGGACCGTGTACCGTGGTTATAGCGCCCCGGATCTGAATGCGTTCAGTGAACAATACCCGCTCGATCGGCCGGTGCATTTTCCTGCATTCACCAGCGCGTCCTTTTCCGAGACTGGCGCTTTCGGTGGAAACGTTTTGTTCATCATTCGGGCGTTAAGTGCGAGGTCAATCTGGTGGCTTTCGCCCAACTTCCACGAAGAGGAAGCTCTCCTTCCCACCGGATGCACGTTCCTTGTGATCGACAAAGAGTTCCTGTCCGCTGGTGAGGAACAAGACAAGCTGGTTGTTGTTCTCCAAGAAACGAGCGAGAGGCCCTAGATGACCGATCGGGATAAACAAGACAGGGCCGAAGAGCATCTTGAGCAGAGCGTTTCGTCTGGAAAGATTAGCGCGGACGAGGCGAAGGTGATTAAGCTCTTCTTCGCAAGCAAACCCGAAAAGGATTGGCCGGCATCCAATCTCCATCGACGGATGCAGGGTTCTGGCGGGTGACCCGTCTATTCGATCTCAGCCGCGCTGGCCGCGACGCCGCTCCAGCGTGATCTCGGCCAGAATCGACATCGCGATCTCCTCCGGCGTGATGGCGCCGAGATCGAGGCCCGCCGGTGCCTTGACGTTGTCGAGCAGCGCGGCGTCGATGCCGTCCTTGATCAGCTTGTCGCGCAGGCTGTCCATCTTGCGGCGGCTGCCGACGAAGGCGTGGTAGGCCGCATCGCAGGCGAGTGCGGCGCGCAAGGCCGCCTCGTCGCCCTTGCCTTGCGTCGACACCACGACGAAGCGGCTGCTCCCGGCCGGTTGATCCAGCGCGAAGCCATCGATCAGCACATCGGCCTCCGGTGTCGTGACGAGATCGGACGCCGGCGCCGCCAGTGTCACGTGATAGCCGAGCGGCCGCGCCTGCGCGGCGAGCGACAGCGCCACCGGGCTCGCGCCTAAGATCACCAGCGCGGGATACGGCAGCACCGGCTCGACGAAGATGTCCATCGTGCCCTTGCTCGGACACATGTTGGCGGCGAAGCGCACGCCCTCTTTCATCTCGCCCGGCTTGACGCCGAGCTCAGCGAGCAGGTCGTCCGGCTGCACCGAGACCATGCGCGGGACACCGTCGGCGAGCGCCTCGCGCGCGGCTTTCAGCACCGCGCCACGGGCGCAGCCGCCGCCGATCCAGCCCGCGACGATGGCGCCATCCGGTCGGATGATCGCCTTGGCACCGGCCTTTGCCGCGGTCACCGACACCGTGCGCACGACGGTGGCGAGCACGAAGCTTTCGTCGGCAGCTTTCAATTGGGCGGCGAGATCGAGCAGTTCGGAGGAGGTGGTCATGGGTGCCTCCTCTGACGCACGTTCGAGGCAATCTGCAGCAGCACTGAAGGTCTGTTCCCTCCCCCCTCGTAGGGGAGGGTTAGGGAGGGGGGCGTCTTGCACCGAACTCGGGGTACCCCCCTCCCCAGCCCTCCCCCACAAGGGGGAAGGGAGCCGACCGCCGATGCCGAGACAGTCTGCGTCAACAACACTTCAGAGCGGCTCACCCTCGTCATCTCACAACCTCGCCAGATACGGCTCGAGCGCCGCGAGCGAGCCCAGCGTATGCGCGGGCGCGTAGAGATCGACATGCGGCAGCGCCGCCTTGATGCCGCGGGCTTCCGGCGCGTAGCCGTGCCAGCCGAGCATCGGATTGAGCCAGACGATACGGCGGCAACGGCGTCGCAGTTGCGCCATCTCGCGGCCGAGCAAGGCTGGATCACCGGTGTCGTAGCCGTCGGAGACGATCATCACGCAGGTGCGCGAATGGATGACGCGCGGCGCGTGCCAGCGGTTGAAGGTCGCTAGGCTTTCGCCGATCCTGGTGCCGCCGCCGGCGCCCTGCGCCATCATCGACAGCCGATCCAGCGCCCGCGCGGCATCCCTCTCCTTCATCGCATCTGAGACGTGAGCCAGCCGGGTGTGAAACAGGAACGCTTCGGCCTCGCGGAAGGCGTCGAGCACGCCGTGGATGAAGCGAACAAACACCGACGTATAGGGGCTCATCGAGCCGGAGGCGTCGAGCAGCACCACCAGCCGGAGCGGCTTGGGCTTGCGGCGGCGATGCACCAGCGCGATCGGCACGCCGCCATGGCTGATGTTGCGGTGGATGGTGCGGCGCAGGTCGAGCCGCTCGCCCTTGCGCCGGAGCTGATCGCGGCGGGTCAGGCGCGTCTGCATCGCCTTGGCGAGACGCGCCGCCGCCTCATGCGCCAGCGCGACCTGGTCGGGATCTGCGAGCTTGCGGAAGTCGGTATCGCTGATGGACTCCACGCGCGATGCACCTTCACGGACGCCCTCGCCGGCCGCCTCGCGTGGGGTTTCGTCAGAGGGAATCTGATCGGTCGCGCCGTGATGCCCCTGCCGAGCAGCATTCGCATCCTGCAGACTCTTCAGGGACGGGCTGTTCGCCGATTGCGGCGACCCTGCCGTCAGAACGCGCGAGCGCACGCGCTTGCCGAGCCAGAACGCGTCGAACAGGCCGTCGAAGCGATCCCACTCGCTCTTGCGCGCCGAAAACAGGTGCTTGAAGGCGGAGCGCAACAGGCCGGGCCTGTCGGCATAGCCTGCGGTCATCACGGCTGCCGCATCCTGCCCCTCCGACAGGCCGACCGCAAAGCCGTTGTCGCGCAGCGTCTTGAGAAATGCGCTGAGGCGTCCCGCGACCAGCCGCGCCACCGCGTCCATGTCCTCATGATCAGGCGTGGCGCCACAGCAGCTCATGCGACCTTCCCCAACAATCGCGCGGCGACCTCGCGGTTGATGCGGGAGCGGTCCTCATGCGTCTTGAGCAGACACATCAAGGTGTCATGCACCACCTCCGGCTGGTCATCGAGGTCGCGCACATCGAGCCCGACCAGTGCGGCTGCCCAGTCCAGCGTCTCGGCCACACCCGGCACCTTGCGCAGCTCTTCTTTTCGCAGGCCCTCGACCAGGCGCGCGATCTGCAGCGCAAGCGACGCCGACGCGCCATCGATCCGCGCCAGGATGATGCGGGCCTCGCGATCGACGTCGGGATAGTCGACGTAGTGATACAGACACCGCCGGCGCAGCGCGTCCGACAGCTCGCGGGTGCCGTTCGAGGTCAGCACCACGTGCGGGATGCTGATGGCTTTGATGGTGCCGAGCTCGGGAATCGATATCTGGAAGTCCGACAGGAGCTCCAGCAGGAACGCCTCGAATTCGTCGTCGGCGCGGTCGATCTCGTCGATCAGCAGCACCGGCGGCGTGGCGCGGCGGATCGCCGCCAGCAGTGGCCGCTCCAGCAGATACTTCTCGGAGAAGATCTGGTCCTCGATGGTATCCGGCTGGCCGCGATGCGCCTCGATCGCAAGCAGCTGGCGCTGGTAGTTCCACTCGTACAGCGCGGAGCTCTGGTCAAGACCCTCATAGCATTGCAGCCGGATCAGCTCGGTGCCGTGCACGCAGGCGAGCGCCTTGGCGACCTCGGTCTTGCCGACCCCGGCCTCGCCTTCCAGTAGCAGCGGCCGCTTGAGGAGGTGCATCAGTGAGAGCGCCGTCGCAAGCTCGCCATCGGCGATGTAGCCGCAGGCGGAGAGCGATTGCGCGATGTCGTCGCGGGTCTTCATGTCAAGTTCGACTGCTGCGTCATCGGAGGTGAACTCCCCTCCCCCTTGTGGGGAGGGGTTGGGGGTGGGGGTCTCCACGCACACTGCCCGTGGGGTACCCCCCTCCCTAGCCCTCCCCCACAAGGGGGGAGGGAACGCGCGCGCGCGGCGAACGCCAACGCCTTCAATATTACGACCCCAATACACCCAGGTTCTTCGCGGCCTGCCAGTTGCGCCAATAGTCATGCGGCATCTGGATGTGCGTCGAGCCTAAGAACGAGAACGCGTCATTGACCGCGTTGGAGAACGCCGGCACGCCGCCGACATTGGGGCTTTCGCCGACGCCCTTGGCGCCGATCGGGTGATGCGGCGAGGGCGTCACCGTGAAGTCGGTCTCCCAATGCGGCGTCTCGACCGCGGTCGGCATGAAGAAGTCCATGAACGAGCCGGTCACGACATTGCCCTCGGAATCGTAGCGGATCTCCTGGCCCATCGCGATCGCGAAGGCTTCGGTGAGGCCGCCATGAATCTGGCCCTCGATGATCATCGGATTGATGCGGGTGCCGCAATCATCGAGCGCATAGAAGCGCCGGACCTTGTACACGCCGGTGTCGACGTCGATGTCCATTACGCAGAGATAGGCGCCGAACGGATAGGTCATGTTGGGTGGATCGTAGTAGCTCACCGCCTCCAGCCCCGGCTCCATGCCCGGCGGCACGGAGTTGTAGGCCGCCCAGCAGATGTCCTTCATCGACATCACCTTCTCCGGCAGGCCCTTGACGCGGAAGCCGTCGATGTCCCATTCGAGATCGTCCTCGTGGACCTCGAGCTTGTAGGCCGCGATCATCTGCGCCTTGGCCTTGATCTTGCGTGCGGCCATGGCGATGGCTGCCCCTGCGACGGGCGTCGAGCGCGAGCCGTAGGTGCCGAGACCATAGGGCGCCGTGTCGGTGTTGCCCTCCTCGACCATGATGTTGTCGGCGGGAATGCCGATCTCGCTGGCGATGATCTGGGCCCAGGTGGTCTCGTGCCCCTGGCCCTGGCTCTTGGTGCCCATCCGCGCGATACCGGCGCCGGTCGGATGCAGCCGGATCTCGCAGGAATCGAACATCGCGATGCCCAGGATGTCGCAGTTCTTCGACGGACCGGCGCCGACGATCTCGGTGAAGAAGGAGACGCCGATGCCCATGATCTCGCGGGTCTCGCCGAGCTGGAAGGCGGCGCGCTTCTCGGCCTGCTCCTTGCGCAAGGCCGCGTAGTCCACGGCCTCCATCATCTTGCGCATGGCGGTGTGGTAGTCGCCGGAGTCATATTCCCAACCGAGCGCCGAGTGATAAGGAAACTGCTCCGGCCTGACGAAGTTCTTCAGGCGCAGCTCGGCCGGATCCATGCCGAGTTTCTGCGCCAGAATGTCCATCGCGCGCTCGATGCAATAGGCCGCCTCGGTGACGCGGAACGAGCAGCGATAGGCGACGCCGCCCGGCGCCTTGTTGGTGTAGACGCCGTCGACGACGCAATGCGCGACCGGGAAGTCATAGGAGCCGGTGACGATGTTGAAGAAGCCGGCCGGCCATTTCGACGGATCGGCGCAGGCATCGAAGCCGCCATGGTCGGCCAGCACGTGGACGCGCAGGCCGGTGACCTTGCCATCCTTGGTCGCCGCGATCTCGGTGGTCATGTGGTAGTCGCGCGCGAACGCGGTCGCGGTCAGGTTCTCGATGCGGTCCTCGACCCATTTGACCGGCTTGCCGGTGACGATGGAGGCCACCGCGGCGCAGATGTAGCCAGGATAGGCGCCGACCTTGTTGCCGAAGCCGCCGCCGATGTCGGGCGCGATGACGTGGATCTTCTGTTCCGGCAGTTTTGCGATCAGCGATACCACCGTGCGGATGACATGCGGCGCCTGGAAGGTGCCCCAGATCGTCAGCTCGCCCTTGATCTTGTCGAACGAGCAGACGCACTGGCAGGTCTCCAGCGGCGATGGATGGGTGCGGTGATAGGAGATCATCTCCTTGATCGTGACGTCGGCCTTCTTGAACGCGGCGTCGGTGAGCTCCTTGTCGCCGACGCTCCACTCGAAGATGTGGTTGTGGTGCTTGCGCAGGCCGTGCGCGCCCGAGGTCTTGCCGACGAGGTCCTCGCGCAGCACGGGCGCATCTGAATCCATCGCCTTGAACGGATCGACCAGCACCGGCAGCGGCTCGTAATCGACCACGACCTTGTTGACGCCGTCATCGGCGGCGTAGCGGTCGGTGGCGACGACGAAGGCGACCTCCTGGTTCTGGAACAACACCTTGCCGTCGGCGAGCACCATCTGCACGTCGCCAGCGAGGGTCGGCATCCAGGCGAGGTTGACGGTCTTCAAGGTCTCGGCAGTGATGACCGCGAGCACGCCGGGCACCTTCAGCGCCTCCTCGGTGTGGATCGCCTTCACCCGCGCATGCGCATGCGGCGAGCGCACGAAGTCGCCGTGCAGCATGCCCGGTAGCTTGACGTCATCGACGTAGTTGCCCTTGCCTTGGGTAAAGCGGATGTCCTCGACGCGCTTGCGCCGGCAGCCCATGCCTTCGAGCGCGGCTTCGCGTTGTTCCCGCGTGGGAGTCATGTCGTTCATTCCGCGGCCTCCTGGAATTCAACGCCGTTGATCTTGGCGGCGGCGTATTGGATCGCCTTGACGATGTTCTGATAGCCGGTGCAGCGGCAGATGTTTCCGGAGATGCCGGCGCGGATCTCGGTCTCGGTCGGCGACGGATTTTCCTTGAGCAGCCGATGCGCGCGGAGAATCATGCCCGGCGTGCAGAAGCCGCATTGCAGGCCATGCATCATGCGAAAGCCTTCCTGCAGCGCCGACAGCGATCCGTCGGCGTTGGCCATGCCTTCGATCGTGGTGATCTCGGAGCCGTTGGCCTGCACCGCGAGCATGGTGCAGCTCTTCACGCTCATGCCGTCGATGTCGATGGTGCAGGCGCCGCAATGGCTGGTCTCGCAGCCGATATGGGTGCCGGTGAGCTGCGCCTGCTCGCGCAGGAAATGAACCAGCAGCGTGCGCGGCTCGGCGAGGCCTTCGACCTCGCTGCCGTTCACCTTCATCGTGATATGGGTTTTGGGCATTCGTTGCTCCCTGGGAAATCGCAAAGCTTGGGCACCACTTGAGCCGCAGTGTCAGTGCGCTCCCCTCCCCCATGCGGGGAGGGGTCGGGGGTGGGGGTCCTCAGCGGCAGTGTCGCTTAGGGCTACCCCCCCTCCCCGGCCCTCCCCCACAAGGGGGGAGGGAGAAGAGAGAGTTCGCCGAGTGGCGATGTGCGTTCAGGTTGCCCGCCTCGCAGCGCGCTGCAGCGCGCGCATCACCATGATGCCGCCGACATGCGTGCGGTACTCGGCAGGTCCCCGCGCGTCGGAGGCCGGCTGCATGATCGCGCGCGCGGCGCTCGCCGCCGCCTTCAGCGCGGCATCGTCGAGCGTGGTGCCGATCACTGCAGTCGCCGCGTCGGTCGCCAGCAACGGCGTCTCGTGCAGATTGGTCAGTGCGATCACGCACGTCGCCACCTTGCCGCCAGCCATCGTCAGCACCACGGCGGCTGCGGCCGTCGCATAGTCGCCGACCTTGCGCTTCAGCTTCTCATAGGCGTAGCCGTGCCCCGCAGCCGGAAGCGGGATGCTGATGCCAGTCAGGATCTCGCCGGGCTCGAGCGCGGTGAAATAAGCGCCCTGGTAGAACTCGCGCGCCGCGATCTCGCGAACGCCGTTCGGCCCTTCGAGCCGATAGGAGGCGTCCAGCGCCAGCATCAAGGCCGGCATGTCGTTGCCGGGGTCGCCATTGGCGACATTGCCGCCGAGCGTGCCGCGGTAGCGCACCTGCGGATCGGCGATCAAGAGCGCGGTCTCGTGCAGGATCGGCAGCGCCTCACCGATGTCGGCAGACGCCAGCAGCTCGGCCTGCGTGGTCATCGCGCCGATGACGATGCGGTCGCCATCGCGGCGGATGCCCTTGAGCCCGGCGATGCCGTGCAGATCGATCAGATGCGCCGGGGTCGCCAGTCGCAGCTTCATCATCGGCAGCAGGCTGTGGCCGCCGGCGAGCGGTCGCGCGTCATCACCGAGGTCGGCGAGCAGCTTGATCGCATCGCTGACGCTCGCCGGCAGGTGATAGTCGAACGGGCCAGGAATCATGACGTTTCCTCTCCTGTGCTGGCCTGCTTTATCGGCAAGGCCGTCGCGTTGTTGCGGCGGGCGTTCGTGCTGCGAGAGCGAAGTGCGAACGCGGACGCATCGCGGATTGGCGCGGAGCGTCGATCGGGATCGCTGGCCGCGCAACGAAGCCGGCACGGAGAGCGGCGAAATCGCACGAAATGCGGCTGGTCGCGCACGAATTGCGTCAGCGAGGGCGACCCAATCGCGCGAGTGACGGCGTGAGCGGCCGCGCAAGACGCGCGCGCGGTGTTGCATGCGTTGGGGAGAATGGCGGCGCTCTGTTGCCGCAGCGAAACGAACGCTGAACTCAGGCCGGCCGCCGCAGCCCGAGCCGCGCCTTGACCTCGGCGACCTTGGCGCGGCTCACCGGCACGCGCGGCTTCGAGGGGCCATCGAGCTCGATGATCGCGCCCTCGCCTTCCCGACCGACGTAGATCACATGCTCGATCGCGACGATGTGGCTGCGGTGCACGCGGATGAAGCGGCCGGGATCGAGCTGCGCCTCAGCCTCGGAGATCGACCATGGGCACATCCGCTCCCGGGTGCCGTCGTGGATCCGCGTGTAGTGCGCATCGGCGCGCACGCTGCGCACGTCCCCGGCATCGATGAAATGGGTGCCGTTGGCGCCCTCCAGTGGCAGCCGCGCCGCGGTCGCGCGCGGCGGCTGGCCGATGCCCCCCAGCGGCGCCGCCGTCGCCCGGCTCGGAACGGCGACCTCGACGACCGGCTCGGCCGCCGTCGCGGCCGGCTCCGGTGCCAATTGCGGCGCAGCCTCGGCAACGGCCGGCATCGGCTGCGATTGACGGCGCGGGTCCGGCACCAGCGACAGCAAAAATCCGGCGACGATGACGAAGCACAGCACGGCGACGACGATCGCGAGCGCTTGCGGCGACGCAGCAAGTCCTGTTGCGGCGTGATGATGTCCCTCGCCCATCGGCACGACATGCATTCCCAGCATCGCCGTGTAATGCATGCCGGACACGGCGATGCCGAACGCAACCGCGCTGATGGCGAGCCGTAGCCCGTCCTGCCGCGCCAGGAAGATGCGCAGGCCGCCATAGGCGGCGACGATCGCAATCGCCACCGACAGCGCCACCAGCGCCGGATCATGCGTCAGCCCGAATGAGCCGGACAGGCCGTGCATGCCGACATAATGCATGCTGGCGATGCCGGCGCCGAGCAGCAGCGCGGAAGGGACGACGCGCCGGGGGGAGGGATCGCCGATGCTGACGAAGAACAGCGAGATGCCGATCACGAGCGCGCAGATCAGGAACGAGATGATGGTCGGCAGCACCAGATAGACGGCATCGGCCGGCAGTGGCGCCGCCATCATGCCCACGAAGTGCATGGTCCAGATGCCCACGGCCAGAATGCCGGCGGCGCCGGACAGCAGCACGCGCGCATTCTCTCCCGGACCGCTGCGGATGCGCGCGGTGAGACTGAAACCGGTATAGCCACCCAGGCTCGCGATCACGACCGAGAGCGCGACGAGATAAGGATCGTATCCTTCGATCATCCTTGTCGGCCGCCCGTCGCCACGGGCAAGCCTCCTCCCAGGAGGGATTTTACAGGGGTGGCGAGGAAATTGACAACACAAGGCGGGGAGCGTGAGGGGGCGTGGTGTCGCTGGGGTGGGGCAGACGACACGATGACTGATCGGCGCGGAGCAAGAGGCTGAATTCGAGCTCGAGCCGCGAGACGGTAAGCCCCCCTCCCCCTCGCGGGGAGGGGTCGGGGGTGGGGGGGGTCCACGAGTCGTGCTCTCGATGATGATCACTCGCATTCGAGAGGATGACGGCGATGACACACGCCATCGCATTCGTCTTGTTCGGTAAAGCAGAAGATGCACAAGACGAAGTTCGGCGCCCGGAGACCCCCACCCCCAACCCCTCCCCGCAAGGGGGAGGGGAGTTCACTGCCGTTGCCGTGAGATCTCGATCCCGGCGTTTCGATAGCGGGTGTGTGGCTAGCCTGAAGCCAGCCACACGACATCACCGCCTCAGATGATCCCCGCGGCCACCTGCCCCCGCAGCCGCTCCAGGCTCAGCAGCGTCTCGGCGCAGGCGGTCGCCACCTCGATGCCCTTGGTAGCAAAATGCTTGCGGAAGAACTCGAAATGCGCCTGCGTCTCGTGGAATTGCTGCGGCGTCAGCACCGCGGAGAACACCGGCACCTCGGTGCGCAATTGCACGTCCATCAGCGCCTTGATCACGGTGTCGGCGACGAACTCGTGGCGGTAGATGCCGCCGTCGACAACGAGGCCGGCCGCAACGATGGCGGTGTAGCGCCGCGTCTTGGCCAGGAGCTGCGCATGCAGCGGGATCTCGAACGAGCCTGGCACCTCGAAGATGTCGACCCGATCGCGCGGGATGTGGCGCGCCTCGATCTCGTCGAGGAAGGCGAGACGGCATTCGGCGACGACGTCGCGATGCCAGGCTGACTGCACGAAGGCGACGCGCTGCGGCTTGCTGAAGCGCGGATGCGACGGTGCCGGTGGCGACTCGTCGGGCGGTGACGCGACCGGCGTATCCGCCGGCGGCGACGTTCCTACGGTGATGGTGTCGGTGGGCGTATCAGTAGGCGCGTCTTGCAACATCTGATTCATGGTTGTCCTCGTCAGAGACCAGAATCAGGGCACACGGAACAACGACGCCCCCACGCTGGATTGCGCGGGGTGCCGGGACCCGTTCTCTTTCATCCGGACTGTGACCGTCGGCTTCGGAGTCGCACCGAATCTGCTGACCCTTCTCTGCACGACGCGGTCCGGAGAACAGAATTCTCCAGACCGTGCCTTGCCGAGAAGGCGCTCGCGGGCTCGCGCTCGACCGAGAACGCTTACCGCCGGTGGGGAATTTCGCCCCGCCCTGAGAACATCGGCCGCCCGGATGGACGGCCTGAATGAACTATGCAGGCGGTCGGCGGCTGCGGCAAGGCCTCACGCCCGCGGTCCGCGACGGGCGGCCATGCAGCCGCTCGCGGCCGTTGCCGCGGCCAAATCGGCTCGGACGGGGCGGTTGCGGCGAATCCGATTCCGTTTTGTTCTCATTCGGCCATGATTCCACAGGCCGGACAGGAGTTGTGGACGAAGCGGTGTTTGGCTGTGGACGGACTCGCCCCCCCGTTGCGCAGATTCCGCAAATCACATCAGTTTGTCCTCGCACGCCCGGGGTACCTCCGGGACTGCAAGCCGGGTCTCGAAGCGCCGAGAGGGCGTGGGCCGGGTCGCCGCGTATGTACCAACGAGATCAAGAAGACGAGGTCGAGACGGCATGTCCCTGCTCGAAAGCACTATCGATTCCACCGACCACCCGCTGAGCGTGGTCGAGACCATTGCGGCCGACAACAACTGGATGTTCGAGCGCTCCGGCGAGGACGAGATCACGATCGCCTCCAAGGGGCAATGGACCGACTATCAGCTCTCTTTCACCTGGATGGCGGAGATCGAGGCCCTGCATCTGGCCTGCGCCTTCGACATGAAGATTCCGGAAGCGCGCCGCGCCGAGGTGCAGCGGCTGATCGCCGCGATCAACGAGCAGCTCTGGCTCGGCCATTTCGACATCTGGACCCACACCGGCATGGTGATGCACCGCCAGGCCCTGGTGCTGCCCGGCGGGATCACCGCGTCGGGACTGCAATGCGAGAGCATGCTGGCCGGCGCCATCCACGCCTGCGAGCGCTATTTCCCGGCCTTCCAGTTCGTGGTCTGGGCCGGCAAGTCGACCCAGGAGGCCATGGCGGCCGCGCTGTTCGATACCGACGGCGAGGCGTAAGCCGCCGCCGCTTCCTCACACGCGGTGCCGTCCCTGCGCACGCAGGGACCCATACCGCGTGATGTCCGTCTGGCGCGCGACGCTTGTCGCTCTGCCCCTGCTCCACTAGAACCGCCGGTGGTTATGGGTCCCTGCTTTCGCAGGGACGACAGCGGAGTGCGTCGTGACATCAGCGGACAACAACCTGCTTCATCAGCTCACCGGCACCATCGTGCTGGCCGGCGCCGGCAAGATGGGCGGCGCGATGCTGACCGGGTGGCTGGCCGGCGGGCTCGATCCTGCGCGCGTGGTGGTGATCGAGCCGATGCCATCCGCGGAGATCACGGCGCTGGTGGCCAGGGGCGTCCGCCTCAATCCGACGGCGGCTGCGCCGGCCGAGGTCGTCATCGTCGCCGTCAAGCCGCAGATGTTCCCGGACGCCGGCCCCGCCTTGAAGCCGTGGGTCGGCGACGCGACGCTGGTGCTGTCGATCATGGCGGGGACGACGATCGCCGGCCTGCAGCAAACGATCGGCGGCGCGGTCGTGCGCGCGATGCCGAACACGCCCGCCGCGATCGGCCGCGGCATCACCGTGGCGGTGCCCGCCGCCAACGTCAGCGCCACGCAACGGGCGCTGACCGACGCGCTGCTGCGCGCCACCGGCGCGGTGGAATGGGTCGACGAGGAGGCGCTGATGGACGCGGTGACCGCGGTGTCCGGCTCGGGTCCTGCCTACGTATTTCTGCTCGCCGAGGAGCTCGCCCGCGCCGGCGTCGCCGCCGGCCTGCCCGAGTCCCTGGCGACGAAGCTCGCGCGCGACACCGTGTCGGGCGCCGGCGAATTGCTGCGCCAATCGGACCTGCCGTCCGCCACGCTGCGCCAGAACGTCACCTCGCCGGGCGGCACTACCGCTGCGGCGCTGTCGGTGCTGATGGGAGCCGACGGCTTCCAGCCGCTGCTGACCAGGGCGGTCGCCGCGGCCACGGCGCGCTCGAAAGAGCTCGCGAAGTAGACAACAACGAGCTGACAGCTCAGCGCGACGGCGTCGGCGGCCCGCCATGCTGCTGGCGCCATTGCAGGAATTGGCGGAACAGGGAGCTGCGCTCAGCCGGATCGTTGGACAGCTGTCCCCCGCTCTGGCGCACGAAGCTCTCGAACTGGGTCTGGCGCACGTCGGCAACCTGCGGCCGCGGCACCATGTTGCGCGCCAGCAGCCACTCGTCCGCCGCCTTGAACCGCTTCCAGTTCGGAATCGCGGCGACGATGCTCGACTCCCGCCATTTGGGATGCCGGGGCGGCTTCATGAACTCGTCGTAGTTGGCGAAGAACGCCTCGACGAAGCGCGCCACCTTGCGATAGCGCTCGGTATTCTCCGGCCAATTGTAGCTGACGAGCAGCATGCCGATCGCCACCGTCTCGATCGTCTCGCCGGGGTTGAGCAGGTTCGGATATTCCTCCGAGGACAACGTCGTGGGCAGATAGAGGTCCTGCAGCCGGCGGTCGTAGGGGATCGTCACCAGGTGCAGCGCGCGGTTGTCGTTCCTGATGCTGCGGGCGAGCTGGAACACCTTTCCGGTGGAGACGATGTAGGCGTCGGCGTCGCCATCGATCAGCTTCTGGATCGATCTGGCATCATCGGTCGCATAGTCGAACGACGCCGTCAGGCCGAGCCGGTTGAAGATCACGCGCGCGGAATAGAAGCCGACATCGGTCGGCGCGATGATGCGCTTGCCGTTGAGGTCGAAGATCGAGCGGATCGAGGAGCGCGCGATGACATGGATCTCGTTGTGATAGAGCCGCGCGATGTAGCGGAGCTGCGAGGTGATGTCGGGGATGCCGTATTGCAGGCGGTAGAATTCGGGCACGTCGGCTGCGACCGCGCCCATGTCGATGCTCTTCAGAAACAGAATGTCGGAGACGTTGCGCACCGGTCCCTTGCCGAGCACCGGCAGCACGCGGACGTTGGTCTGATCATCGAGCACGCGCGCCATGTCCGAGCCGAACACGGAGGTGGCGCCGCCGGCCGGCGCGGTGATGATGGTGACGGTGCCGTCGTTGACGTCGGTCGGGTTGGGCAGCCGCCATACGTCCGGCCCGCTGCCGGGCGCGGGCGACAGCGACGCCGGCAGGCCGGCGGGACGTGGCGGCGCGGGGATCACGGGCGCGCCGTTCGGCCGGGCGGCCGGGGCGACAGGCACGATGATGGAGCGGGTCGCTGCCGGGCGCGGCGGCTGCGGCGGTTGTTGTTGCAGCTGCGGCCACGCCTGCGCCGATGCCTGGCTCAGCATGAGTCCGGCTGCGAGCGCGGCGAGCACGACTTGCGAAGTTGCCTTCGTGACGATGGACATAGCGCAACGGCCTCCTGCACCATCGCGATGCCGCCGCAGCGTTCTCGACCGGTCCGGAGCATTCACCTCGAGGCCTGCCTGCGTCAGGCATGCGACGGGCGACCGCGGCCTCGGCTGAGACCTCGCGACAACCAAGCTCGCGATGCGGAGCACGCACGAGGCCAAATGGCCACGATCGGCTCCGATCGAGTTCCACAGTTGGGTGAGGTGATTCGATGAATTTGCGGCGGGCGCCGGGATTTTGTATGACGACGTGCATATAAACCGGATATTGGACTCCGGCTGTGGCTCCGCTGCAACGTCTCTTGTTTCAGGCCGCCAGCCGGTGTTGCCGTCGTGCCAGGATCAGCAGCGTCACGACGATGGCCAGGTTCAGGCCATTCCACGCGATGCCGTTGGCGAAGGCCGCCGAATAGGACCCCGTGGCGTCGAAGATGACGCCCGAGACCCAGCCGCCGAACGACATGCCGAACACCGAGGCGAAGATGATGATGCCGACCCGGGTGGCGGCCTCGCGTGCCGGCATCGCCTCACGCACGATGATCGCATAGCTCGGCACGATGCCGCCCTGGAACAGGCCGAACATGCCCGAGATCAAATAGAGCGACGTCAAGCCATCGAAGAACAGATAGAACAGAAGCGCAAAACCCTGCGCCAGCGAGCCGATCAGCAACGTCCGCATGCCGCCGACACGGTCGGCGAGAAAGCCGGAGCCGATCCGGCTGACGATGCCGAGCGCCATCATCAAGGACAGCATCTGCGCGCCGACAGCGACGCCATAGCCGAGGTCGCCGCAATAGGCGACGATGTGCACCTGCGGCATCGCCATCGCCACGCAGCAGGCGATCGCGGCGATGCTGAGCAGCACGGTCAGCGCGTTGGTGGAGATCGGCAGCTCCAGTTGCGGCGGCGCCGCGCCGGCATGGTCCTGCGCGCCGGCACCGTCCATGCGCGCGCGCAGCACCAGGAGCAGCGCGCTCATCGTCACCGCGCAGAAGACACCGAGCGCGACATGGCTGGCGCGCCAGCCGATCTGCTGCACGCCCCAGTTCACCAGCGGCGGCCACACCGTGCCGGCGACGTAGTTGCCCGAGGCGACGATGGTGACGGCGAGGCCGCGATAGCGCACGAACCAGTGCGACGCCTCGGCCATCAGCGGCGCGAAGGTGACGGACGAACCGATCCCGATCAGGAAATACACCGCCTGAAACTGCCACAGCGTCACCGACGCGCCGGCGAGCAGATAGGCGGCCGCGGTGCAGGTGATGCTGAGGGCCATCGCGGTGACGATGCCGAAGCGGTCGGTGATGCGGCCGACGACGACGCCGCCGAGGCCGAAGCCGAACATCGTCAGCGTATAGGCCAGCGAGACCGCGCCGCGGCTGGCGGCGAACTCGGCCTGCACGACCGGTAGAACGACGACGACGGTCCACATCCCGGCGCCGCCGATGGAACCGATGACGAGCGCAAGCGCCAGCCGCGCCCAGGCCTGGCGCGAGTCCGGAATGAAATGAGGCGCTTCCTCGAATCTTGTATTGGGTCCGTGCACGATGTCCGCAACTTCGTTGCCGCACCGCATCAGGTCAAGCCACATTGCTGCGGCATTGGGCATGCAGAAGCAGCGCAACAGGAGGGATCTGCACGATCACGGTCCGGCCCTCTTGGCGGCGCCGCGCTTTATCATTAGGTTGCGCGGCGGATCGGAGTGATTTGGGCGCGCATGTCGTTGGGACTGACACGGAAGATGCTGATGGTGGCGGGACGGCTGCTCGTCCTCGCTTACCTCGTCTGCGTGCTCAGCCCGGGCGTGGCGCTCGCGCTGGGCGATGGGGCGGCGCCCTGCTTCGACGAGACCGTCGTTGCCGTTGCGGCCACTCATCATGACGCGGCTCATCACGAGATGATCTTGGCGGCGATGCCGCAGGTAGAGACCGCGCACGCCCATCATCATGATCACCCTGTTGCAGACGCTGGGATGCAGGCGCCAGCTCCCGCGCCGTCGCACCACGATCACAGCAAGATGCCGGGCCCCTGTTGCGCCATGATGTGCGCGGTGGGCCTCGCTGCCGCGCTGCCGGCGGTCACCCTTCCCGCTTCGTTCGCCGCCACCAGCGTGACCCCGCGCGACGAAGGCCTGCCCGGTCGCACGCCGCCGCGCCTGTATCGGCCCCCCATCGTCCTGGTCTGAGCGAACGACGCCGGCTTCGTGCGCGTGTCGCGCGCGGCTGCTCGCGATTCATCGACAGACCAAGGATACCTCATGTTGTCGCAATACATGGCGACGCCCGCTGCCGCATCTCCGGCGCGGCGCAGCCTGCCATTCTCCGTTGCCGCCTGCGCATTGACGCTGCTTGCCGCGGCGAGCCTCGGCGCCTGCCAGCCGCGCACGATCGCATTGGCCGGGGCTGATCCGGCCGATCCGGCGGCGAACGTTGCGCCCGTGCGCATGTCGGGGGTCGTCGGGCCCTACACGCCGCTGCGCCCGGCCGCGCCGGCCGCCTGGGGCCAGCGCACCGACCCCGGCGCACCGCGCCTTGAGCCGAGCCGCTAAGGAGCGCCACATGCAGGGGATCATCAGGCTCGCGGCGCTCGCCGCAGCACTTGCGCTCGCAGGCTGTGCCTCGTTCTCGCCGGACGGCGGCATGAGCGCCGTCGCGGACATCACCGGCCACACCACCGGCAAGGAGGTCGCCTCCGTGAGAGGCAATGACGACGCCGAACGCGTCCGCGCTGCAACGCGCCGCCTGCTCGCCCGGCCCTTGTCGGCCGATGCCGCCGTGCAGGTCGCGCTGTTCAACAACAAGGGCCTGCAGGCGGCCTACAACGCGCTCGCGCTCAGCGAGGCGGACATGGTCGAGGCCAGCCTGCCGCCGAACCCGACCTTCTCCCTGATGCGCATCAGCGGCGACGGCGCGCTGGAGGCCGAGCGCCAGGTCGCCGGCGACATCCTGGCGCTCGCCACCTTGCCGCTGCGCTCGGAGATCGCGCGCGAGCGGTTTCGCCAGGCCCAGTTGAAGGCCGCGCTGGCGACGTTGCGGCTCGCCGCGGAGGTGCGCCGCGCGCATGTGCGCGTCGTCGCCGCCAACGAGCTGGCGGCCCTGCTGGTCGAGGCGCAATCGGCCGCGGAGGCGACCGCGAAGCTCGCCTCGAAGCTCGGCGAGACCGGCGCGCTCAACCGGCTCGACCAGGCCCGCGAGCAGGTGTTCTATGCCGAGACCACGGCCGAGCTCGCCACCGCCCGCCGTGCCGCAGGAAGCGCCCGCGAGCGGCTGATCCGGCTGATGGGCCTGTGGGGCGACGATCTGAATTTCCGCCTGCCCGACCGGCTGCCGGCACTGCCGCGCCGGCCGCTGAGCCAGCCCTTCGTCGAGGCCGATGCCGTCGGCCATCGCATCGATCTGCAGATCGCCCGCCTCGAGCTCACGGCGCTCGCCACATCGCTGCAGCTCAGCGAGGCGACGCGCTTCGTCACCCTGCTCGATCTCGCCGGCCTCGATCGCAAGACCGTCGAGCCCGACGGCCGCGTCATCCGCGAACGCGGTTACGACGTGCAGTTCCAGATCCCGATCTTCGACGGCGGCGAGGTCCGCGTGCGGCAGGCCGCGGAGACCTACAACATCGCCTTCAACCGCCTCACCGAGCGCGCCGTCACCGTCCGCTCCGAGGCGCGCGACGCCTATCGCAGCTACCGCGCGGCCTTCGACATCGCCGGCCATTACGCCCGCGAGGTGCTGCCGCTGCGCCGGATCATCAGCGAGGAGATGCAACTGCGCTATTCCAGCATGCAGGTCGACATCTTCGCGCTGCTGCTCGAGGCGCGGCAGCGCCTGGCGTCACGCCGCGCCGCGATCGACGCCGTCAGAGACTTCTTCCTCGCCGAGGCCGAGCTGTCGGCTGCGGTCAATGGCGGAGTCGCGAGCAGCGAGGACAGCGCACAGCAGACCGCGAGCGCAGTCGCGCCCGGCAACGACTGACAGGAGAGCACGCATGTTTTCACGCCGCACACTGCTCAGCTCCGCGGCGCTGGCCGGCGCCTCCGCCGTCTCCGGCCGGGTCCAGGCCGCCGCCATTCCCGAAGCGCCGGTGATGGACAAGGCGGTGATGCAGCCCCCGCTGCATCCCAGCGCCGGCCCGGACTATCAGCCCGTGGTCACGCTCAACGGCTGGTCGCTGCCGTTCCGCATGAACGGCGACTGGAAGGAATTCCATCTCGTCGCCGAGCCGGTCACCCGCGAGTTTGCGCCCGGCATGACCACGCATCTGTGGGGCTATAACGGCCAGTCGCCGGGCCCGACCATCGAGGCGGTCGAGGGCGACAAGGTCAGGATCTTCGTCACCAACAGGCTGCCGGAATACACCACCGTCCACTGGCACGGCGTGATCCTGCCCTGCGGCATGGACGGCGTCGGCGGCCTGACGCAGCCGCACATCAAGCCGGGCAAGACCTTCGTCTACGAATTCGAGATGAGGCACGCCGGCACCTTCATGTATCACCCGCATGCCGACGAGATGGTGCAGATGGCGATGGGCATGATGGGCATGATCGTCGTGCATCCGCGCGGGCCGCAGCCGCCGCCGGTCGACCGCGACTTCGTGTTCGTGATGTCGACCTATCGCATCGAGCCCGGCAGCTACCTGCCGAAGGTCACCGAGATGACCGACTTCAACATGTGGACCTGGAACGCGCGGGTGTTTCCCGGCATCGATCCCCTGCCGGTGCGGCTCGGCGATCGCGTCCGCATCCGCATCGGCAATCTCACCATGACCAACCATCCGATCCACCTCCACGGCCACAAGTTCAAGGTGATCGGCACTGATGGCGGCTGGCTTCCCGAAACGGCGCAATTCCCGGAGACCACGACCGACGTGCCGGTTGGCGCGGTGCGCGTGCTCGACTTCACCGCCGACAATCCCGGCGACTGGGCGTTCCACTGCCACAAGTCGCATCACACGATGAATGCGATGGGCCACGACATGCGCAACCTGGTCGGCGTGCCGCGCAAGGAGCTGGCCGCCGCCGTCGGCAAGCTCGCGCCCGACGGCATGGTGATGGGCAACACCGGCATGGCGATGGGCAGCATGGAGATGCCGGCGCCCGACAACACCCTGCCGATGATGACCGGCAGCGGTCAGTTCGGGCCGATCGAGATGGGCGGCATGTTCACGACCGTGAAGGTACGCGAGGGCCTCGCCCGCGACGACTACCGCGATCCCGGCCCTTATCAGTTCCCGCAGGGCAGCGTGGCCTATGAGGTCGCAAGCGCACCGGAGCCGGTGCGGCGAAGCGACGGCCCACCGACGCAGGTCCGCACCCAGCGCTGAATTCACCAAGCACCGCATCAACCGACGACCACCATCAGGAGATCTCCATGAAGACTGCATTCGCGATCAGCGCAATGGCGGCGGCCGCTCTGATCGTCGCACCGGCCCGTGGCCATGAGCAGCACGGATCGCGCGGCTATTCCGCCGGCGAGCCGGGCGATCCCAAACAGCCGTCACGCACCATCGAGGTGCTCCTCAGCGAGATGGAGTTCACGCCAGCGCGCATCGAGGTCAAGCGCGGCGAGCAGATCCGCTTCGTGCTGCGCAACACCGGCAAGGAGGATCACGAGTTCCTGCTCGCCACCAAGGCCGAGAACCTGAAGCACGCCGCGGTCATGAAGAAGCACCCGCATATGGAGCACGACGAGCCGAACGGCACCCGGCTCGCGCCGAACAAGACCGCCGAGCTGCTGTGGCGGTTCACCAAGCCCGGCACGTTCGAATATTCCTGCCTGATCCCAGATCATCGCGAGTTCGGCATGACCGGCCACGTTGCCGTGAAGTGACGGATGAAGCCGTCTTGACAAGGCGTAGGGCGGATCAGCGCAGCGTCATCCGCCCTACGCCTCGCTATGAGTTCACCAGTAGAAGGAAACACATCATGAAGACGTTCTCTCAGCTCACGACCGCCGCCGCGTTGGTTCTCGCTCTCGCGAGCCCTGCCCTCGCCGCCGAGGCGATCAGCGGCGACGTCAAGAAGGTCGATGAGGCCAACGCCAAGATCACGCTCCACCACGGCCCGGCCAAGAGTCTTGGCATGGACGAGGCCATGACCATGGTCTACCGCGTCAAGGACGCCGCGCTGCTGAAAGGCCTCAAGGCCGGCGACAAGGTGAAGTTCGAGGCGGTCGAGGACGCCTCCGGCTACACGGTGACGAAGATCGAGAAGGGCAAGTAGCAACGGGCATCCGGCTGCTTTGCCCAACCGCTACAGCCTCGCCCGGGCGAATATCGCCGTGATCCAGTCGAGGAACACGCGCAGCCGCAGCGTCATCTGCCGGTTCTGCGGATACAGCGCGTGCAGCGGCGTCGGTGATGGCGGCGTGTCGGCGAGGATCTCGACCAGGCTGCCATCCACCAGATCCGGCGCGAAGCGATAGCGCGGCGCCTGCACCAGGCCGAGGCCGAGCCGGGCGAGGTCCATCATCGTGTCGGAATTGTTGACCGTGACGCGGCTCGGCAGAACCAGATGGCGCAGCGTGCCGCCGCAGGTGAATTCGAGCGGCAGCACCTCGCCGGTACGCGACGAGATGAAGCCGACCATGCGGTGGCCGTCGAGATCATCAGGTCCAGCCGGCGTTCCGTGCTCGCGCAGATAGGCCGGGCTGGCGACGGTGATCTCCTCGATCGTGCCGAGTCGGCTCTGGATCATGCCGCTCGCCTCCGGCTCGCCGGAGCGGATCACGCAATCGACACCCTCACGCACGAGATCGACCAGGCGGTCGCCCTGGCCGATGCGCAGATCGAGCTGCGGATGCGCGGCGAGAAACGCGGGCAGATGCGGCAGCACGAACGTCCTCGTCAGCAGCGGGTGCGCGTCGATGCGCAGCAGGCCACGCGGGCGCGAGTCGCGCAGTGCAGTCTCGGCCTCCTCGATGTCGGCGAGGATGCCGACGCAGCGCCGGTAGTACTCCTCGCCATCCAATGTCGGGGTGACGTGGCGCGTGGTGCGCTCGATCAGCCGGATGCCGAGCCGCGCCTCGAGCTCCTTCAGCACCTCGCTCGCCGTCGAGCGCGGCAGGCCGAGATCGGCGGCAGCGGCGGTGAAGCTGCGGCGCTCGACGACGCGAATGAACAGACGCATGGCATCCAGGCGATCCATAGCGATTGTTCGCCCAGGCCGACATCTGATGTCAAGCCAAGGCCGATTATACGGACGAGGCGATCAGCTATGTCCGCTCGCATTGAAAAGAGGGAGACTGACCATGCCCAATTCTTCATCCCAGGTCGCGATCATCACCGGCGGCTCGCGCGGGATCGGCGCGGCCATCGCCGAACGCCTCGCCGCTGATGGCGTCGCGGTCGTCATCAACTATGCCCGGGCCGAGCAGGCCGCGGCGCACATGGTGCAACAGATCGAGGCGACCGGCGGCCGCGCGCGCGCCGTGCAGGCCGACGTTGCCGATCCCGCCAGCGCGGCGGCGCTGTTTGATGCCGCCGAGCAGGCCTTCGGCGGCGTCGACATCCTGGTCAATAATGCCGGCACGATGGCGCTCGGCGCCTTCGCGGAGCTGAGCGACGCAGATGTCGCGCGCCAATTCGAGGTGAATGTCGCGGGCGTGTTCCGAACCCTGCGCGAAGCGGCGCGGCGGCTCCGCGACGGCGGCCGCATCGTCAATTTCTCGTCCAGCGTGGTCGGGCTGTATCAGCCGCGCTACGGCGCCTACGCCGCCGCGAAGGCCGCGGTGGAAGCCATGACGCATGTGCTCGCCAAGGAGCTGGCGCGGCGGAGCATCACGGTCAACGCGGTGGCGCCCGGCCCCACCGAGACCGAGATGTTCCTCAACGGCAAGACCGACGAGCAGCTGCGCGCGATGGCCGCAGCGAACCCGTTCGGCCGGTTCGGACAGCCGCGCGAGATTGCCGATGTCGTGGCCTTCCTGACGAGCCCGGAGGCCGGCTGGGTCAACGGCCAGGTTGTGCGCGTCAATGGCGGCGTGATCTGACGCCGCGCTGCTGTCACCCGCCGGCCGATGCCGGCCCAACACCAAAGGAGTTCCCATGCCGTTCGCCAACATCAAGGTGCCGCAGGCCGCGCTGACCAAGGCGCAGAAGGAGGAGATCGTGCATCGCGTGACCGCGATGTTCGTCGACTATTTCAGCGAGGCCGCGCGACCGCACACGATGGTGCTGATCGAAGAGGTGCCCGACGGCGGCTACGGCCGCGCCGACGAGGTGTTCGTGATCCCGCAAGCCTATCGCGCGACGACGTGAGCCGCGGGCCGCGGCCGCTCGCGCAACGGTCGCCGAACGGGCAGGCATGGGCGGATGAGCAGCAGTATCATCCGCCCTCCCCCGCGAATGCATCGGAAGCGCACGTCGACGGAATGCGCACCGATCTGTCGGCCGCTTATGGCTGCGCCGATGTTCCGATCGTATGATCCACCGCGTCGCGCGGAGCCCGCCATGAAGGCCTATCTCGTCCTCGATCTCGCCATTCACGACCACGCCTCGTTCAAGGCCTATATCGATGCGATCCCCGCCTTCATCGCGAGGCATGGCGGCCGCTACATCGTCCAAGGCGCGGTGCCCACGCCGGTCGAAGGCAGCTGGACGCCCGAGCGGATGGTGATCCTGGAATTCCCGTCGCGCCAGACCGCCACCGACTTCCTCGGTGATCCCGAGATCCAGCACCTCTTCGCGATCCGGCACGGCGCCACGACGAGCCGGCTGGTGCTGGTCGACGGCTGCGCGGCGTGAGCGCGCGTTGCAATGTCGTGCCGGACGACGGTGCCCAGCTAAGGAAGATCCCTATTCGTCGGCGTGACATCCGCAGTTGGCGGATCACGCGGCGCTGATCCACCCTGCGCGAGCTGCCCCGTCATTCCCCGGGGCATTCGCGGGGCGCGACAAGCTCCCTCCGTCATCCCGTTAACCATTTGCTAACCACGACGCGGGCAAGCTTTGCCGCGTCGCGCTGCGCGTGGCCGGCGACCGGACGACCACAGGACATCCTGGGCTTTGCTGCCGCCGGGCATGGCGGCGCCCCGGTTGCCGGCCGCAGCGCATCGCTGCGGCGTCCGACGCCATGCCGTCCTGTCTGTCCGGAGACCCAAGTCCTTGAGCACCGTCGGTTCGCGCGCCTTCCAGAAGGCACGACAGGAAAAGAAACAGAAGAAGCTCGTCGAGGGGCAGTTGGCGGTGGCGTTCAAGGCCTTCCAGGCCGGGCGCCAGGCGGAGACGCAGGCGCTGTGCGCGAAGCTGCTGCAGGAGGTCCCCGGCTGCTTCGATGCCATGCATCTGCTCGGCGTGTCCCTGGTGTCGTCGGCACGCTTCGCCGAGGCCACCGCCTTCCTGGCGCAGGCCGTGGCGATGGAGCCGAATTCCGCCGACGCGCAGTCCAATCTCGGCTGGGCGCTGGTCAATTGCGAGCGCTACGAGGAGGCGCGCGCCGCGCTGGAGCGATCGCTGGCGCTGCGCCCGAATGCGCCGATCACCTTGCGCAACCTCGCGATCGCGCTGCTGCGGCTCGGACAGGGCGAGGCCTCGCTCGCGGCCGCGACGCGGGCCCTCGAGCTCAAGCCCGACGACGTCGATGCCTGGTGCAATCGCAGCGTCGCCGAACTGATGCTGCGGCGCTGGGACGCCGCTGCCGCCAGCGCCGAGCGCGCGCTGGCCTTCAACCCGAACCATTTCGAGGCCACGGTCAACAAGGGTCTCGCGCATCTCGAGCTGCACCATTTCGAGCTGGCGGAAGCGACCTTCAACGCGGCGCTGGCGGCACGCCCGGCCCACGCCGAGCTGCGGGCGCATCGCGGCCGGCTCTACATGATCTCTGGACGCACCGCGGACGCCGAAGCCGATTTCGACGCCGCCGTGACGCTCGATCCCAATCTGCAATTGGGATGGCAGGGCAAGGCGCAGATCTGCATCCTCAACGGCAACGTTGCGCAGGCGATGGCCGCCTGCAAGCGCGTGCTCGACACCAATCCGAAGGCGCAGGTCGCGCTCACCTTGCTCGGCGCCTGCCGCGGCCGGCTCGGCGACGTCGCAGGCGCCATCGCCCAGTTCGACCAGGCGCTCGCGGTGCAGCCGGACTATGACGAGGCGATCACCAAGAAGATCTTCTACCTCGACTTCCTGCCCGGCGCCGACTTCGCGGTCCAGCAGGCGGCGCGGCAGTATTGGTGGATGGCGGTCGGCTCCAAATTCCCGCGCCGCAAGCTTGCGCCGCGCTCGCTCGATCCCGACCGGCGCATCGTCGTCGGCTACGTCTCGGCCGACTTCCGCATGCACTCGGCGGCCTTCGCCTTCCTGCCCGTGCTGCGCGGCCACGACAAGACGCAGGTCCAGGTCAACTGCTACTCGACCTCGCCGCGGCACGATTCCTACACCGCGACATTCCAGTCGATCGCCGACGTCTGGGTCGAGGCCTCGAGCCTGTCCGACGACGAGCTGGCCGACCGCATCCAGGCTGACGGCGTCGACATCCTGGTCGACCTCTCCGGCTACACCACGGGCACGCGCATGCCGGTGTTCGCGCGCAAGCCGGCGCCGATCCAGGTCACGGCCTGGGGCAGCGGCACCGGCACGGGCCTTGCCACCATGGACTACTTCTTCGCCGATCCGGTCACGGTACCCGAGAGCGTCCGGCCGCTGTTCGCCGAGCACGTCCACGACCTGCCGTCGGTGATCACGATCGATCCGGTGCTCGACGTTCCGCCGGCACCGCTGCCGATGCTCACCAACGGCCACGTCACCTTCGGCGTCTACAACCGCATCGACAAGATCTCCGACGCGGCGATCGCGCTGTGGGCGCGGCTGCTCGCCGAGATCCCCGACGCGAAGCTCGTCGTCAAGCATCTCGCGCTCAACGATCCCGCGGTGCGCGACGGGCTGCTCGCCCGCTTCGTTGCCCAGGGCGTGCCCGAGGCGCGCATCCTCTGCCTCGGCGCCAGCGAGCGCGTCGAGCATCTCAAATCCTACGAGCGCATCGACATCTCGCTCGACCCGTTCCCGCAGAACGGCGGCATCTCGACGTTCGAATCGCTCTACATGGGCGTGCCGGTCGTCGCCAAGCTCGGCGCCGGCGCGGCCTCGCGCGCCGCCGGCGGCATCCTGACCGCGGCCGGCCTCGCTGACTGGGTCGCCGACAACGATGACGGCTACATCCGGATCGCCAAGAGCTTTGCCGCGCAGCCCGAGCTGCTGGCGAAGCTGCGGGCGGAGCTGCCCGGCATTGTCGCACGCTCGCCGGCCGGCGACGTCGCCAACTACACGCGCTGCGTCGAGGCCGGCTATCGGCAGTTCTGGCGCGACCATTGCGCCAAGGCAAGCAAGGCCGGCGCCTGATCGCGCCGGCATCGCCGAGGTCAGCATCTCGCAGCAGGCCTAGAGGCCCGATCGCAAGAACGTCCCGCGAGCGCACGAGCCGCGCTCACGACGGTCCGGCTTCGACCGCTCCCTGCAACCGCAAGCTGCACCGGTTTCCAGCGAGCCATTGTGGCCGCGTGCGATGAGGCGACGACTCTCGGACTGATATCGCGGCGTTTCTCCGTCCAGACCGAGGCGCAATCAAGCCTATGGCTTTTTGGTGGCAAGGATGCGCCTCGCAGCAGCCCCGGCTGCGCCCAACCGGCGAGTAGTAGACCTCATTCCTCAACCAAGGAGATAATGCGCGAAAATCGGCCGCGCCTCACGATCGCCGTGTGGCCGGCAACGGAGGAATTTGGGGCATGCGGGTCGCGTTGTTGAGTTGCGTCGTTGCGGCGGGATTGAGTCTGGTGGCGCCGCTTCTGCCGGCCACTGCACAGACGGCGCGGACCGGAAGGCCGGCGGCGGCAACGGCCGCCGCGGCCGGCGAAGGCGGCAAGCTGCAGGAGTCCAACGAATGGACGGTCGGCGTCGCCGGCGGCCTGCTCGAAGGCACCAACATCCGTTTTGCGGCCGAGATGGCCAAGGTGCTCGACGACCGCCCGAACCTGCGCGTGCTGCCGATGGTGACCTACGGCGCGCTGGGGAACATCGAGGACCTGCTCTATCTGCGCGGCGTCGACGTCACCATCACCTCGGCCGACGTGCTCGATGAGTTCGTCCGCAACGGCACGCTCGCCAACATCAAGAACCGGATCCGCTACATCTGCTCGTTCTACATCAACGAGATGCACGTCTACGTCCGCCCGGAGATCAGGACGCTCGAGGATCTCGCCGGCAAGAAGGTCTCCTTCAACACCGTGGGCAGCGCCGCCAACCTCACCGGCGGCATCGTGTTCGACCGGCTCAAGATCGGCGCGGAGAAGGTGTTCATCAACAATTCGGTGGCGCTGGAGAAGATGCGCAGCGGCGAGATCGCCGGCGTCGTCCACGTCACCGGCAAGCCGACCGATCTGTTCGCCAAGTTCAAGCCGGAGCCGGGCTTCCACTTCCTGCCGATTCCATTCGCGCGCAGCCTGCAGGACTACTACGTGCCGACCAAGCTGACGTCGCAGGACTATCCCAATCTGCTCAAGCCCGGCGAGAGCGTCGAGACCATCGGCGTGCCGCAGGTGCTGGCGGTCTACAACTGGCCGCCGGAGACCGAGCGCTACCGCCGCGTCGCGCGCTTCGTCGACTATCTGTTCAAGCGGTTCGACCAGTTCAAGCGGCCGCCGTTCCACCCCAAATGGAACGAGATCAGCCTCTCCTCCTCGCTGCCCGGCTGGACCCGCTTCCGCGCCGCGGAGGAGCTTTTGGCCAGCACGCGCGCGCCGCAGGCCGACGGCGCCGCCATCAAGCAGCAGTTCGACGACTGGATGAGCGCAAGGGCGCCGACCGGCGGCCGGCGAATGAGCGAGGACGAAACAAGGGTGCTGTTCGAGCAGTTCCGCGACTGGATGAAGCGCGACGGCGGCCAGCCGGCGCGGTAGCGCCGATGGTTCTGGCGTAGAGCCTGATCCGGAAAAGTGGAAACCGGTTTTCCCTCGCGACAAACGCCGAAGGCGTTTGTGCGGAGATCATGCTCAACAAAGAGATGAGGCTACGGCGCAGCCGGCTTGGCGCGCAGCGCCGGCGGCGTGTCCGGCTGCGCCAGAGGATGGGCGGACGCGAAGGCCGGCAGCGCCATCGCGGCCTCGACGACGCGCTGCACCGTCGGCGTCGCAGCGAGGTCGAGGCCTTTATTGCGCGCGTAGACGGCGTGGCCGGCGAGGCAGATGTCGGCCATCGTCGGCGCATCGCCATGGCAGAACCGGCCGGTCGCGACATGGCCTGCAAGCTGGGCCTCGATCGCGACCAGCATCTCCGCCGTCCAGTGCCTGAGCCAGGCCGCGCGTGCCGCGTCGTCCACGTGCAGCACCTCGGTGAGATAGCGCTGCACCCGCGGCGTCGTCAGCGGATGCGCATCGCAGGCGATCATCGCCGCCAGCGCCCTCACCCGCGCGCGCCCCTTGGCATCACCAGGCAGCAGCGCAGCGCCCGGACAGGCTTCGTCGAGATATTCGAGGATCGCCAGCGACTGCGTCAGCACGGTGCCGTCGTCGAGCACCAGCGCCGGCAGCGCCATCTGCGGATTGAGCGCGGCATAGGCCTCGTCGCGATGCTGCTGCCGGTCGACATCGACCGCGACCTGCTCATAGGCGATGCCCTTGAGGTTGAGCGCGATGCGCACGCGAAAGCTCGCAAGCGACTGCCAGAACGAATAGAGCTTCATGCGGGTCCCCCTTCACCTCAATATCGCATTTCAGCAACCAATATCGTTTCGATGAAGGTGCCCGCCGCTTCCGAATCGTCTTGCCCGAGGCTCGTCCCGTCACTCCGCGCCCGGCGTGAAGTCCTGATCGGCAACGCCGGCGGTCTGCGGCACCTTGATGACCACGGCGTCGCGATTGAGCGCCTGGTGGCACGAATTGCAGGCGGCCGTGAGGTCGGCATAGGAGCGCTCGAAGCGGCCGATGTCCTTCTGCTTGATGGCCTGCGCCAGCTCGTCGAACGGCTGCTGCGTCACGGCCGTCGTCATGTCGGCGAACGAATTGCCCTCGACCAGCGGCTGCGCCCGGCTGACACGGTTGAACGCGCCCTTGAGATTGCCGAGCTCATAGGCGCTGAACGCCCAATTGCCGCTATGGCCGGCGATCCAGAGCCGGAGATGGCGAGGCTGGATGGTCGCGATCATCAGGTCGCTGACGGTCGGCAGATAGGCCGGTGCTGGTGCGGGCGTCGGCGTCTCCGCCCTTGGCGCGGCGATCGCGATCAGCGATGCAAGCCCGGCAAGGCCAGCGGCCGTCACTATCAGCCGCAGACCATGGCGGAGCTTCGGTCGATGCATCTTCGGCTCTCCTGAAAGAAATTTAGAAGCCTTCTAAAGAGCAACATCCCGCATCGCCAATCGCAATCGCTGATCGCAGCGATCAGAAAAACTTGAAGCGTCACGCAGCGCGACGCGCATGATCCGGCCACATTGCCTGATGCGGTGGGCACCATCGGCCCGCGCCCCCTCCAGGTCCAACTGGAATCGCCTGCAACCTCCGCGAATGGAAGCGGCGGATCACCCTGCCGATCCGCGCCAAGGCGCGATGAGACAGAGTTGATCGAGCCTGAGCAAAACCGCGAGAGCTCCTCCAGGTCTCCCTGCAATTCTTGATTGATCGAAACAATCTGATTTCTTTTTTCCAAGTTGCTCGATCATCCCTGCGTCGGTGAGCGGTCAATGCGATGCGCCGCTTGCGGAGCGCGTCGCCGCGGTGCCTTGCGGGCCATGGCGGCAACACCCGGACGCCGACCGCCGCGGCCTGGTGATGACGCTTCGATGCCGTCCGGCCGTCGACAGAGAGCTCAGTTCACGCTCGACAGGAAGCCGGCCAGGATTGTCCGGCTCTGGCTCAGCGTCTCGATCCGTTGATCGATCAGGCCAACCTGCTCGGCCAAGATGCGTCGCAGATTGTCGCATGGCGTAAAGGCCGGCTGGTCGCTCTTCACGCATGGCAGCAACTGCTGGATCGTCTCCAGCGTCATCCCGGCCGCGCCCAGCAATTTGATCCGCCGCACGGTTTCCTCTTCCGCCGGGCCATAGTCGCGATAGCCGGCATCGGTCCGTCGCGGCGCCAGCAATCCCTGGTCTTCGTAGTAACGCAGCATCCGGACGCTGACCCGCGTCCTCCGGGAGAGCTCGCCAATCTTCACCTGAAAACCTCTTGACCCTGACAGCGCTGTCAGACCTTACAGAGTCTGCTCATCCAGGTGAATGCCCTTGGAAAGGAGCAACCATGAAAGCCTATCATGTGAATGGCCATGCCGGCGCCGGTCGCCTCGTGCGGGTAGACGTCCGCAAGCCCGAACCCGGCAATGGCGAGGTCCGCATCCGCGTCGAGGCGGCGAGCCTCAACTACCGTGACCTCATCATCCTCGACCGCGCGGGCCAAGACGGGCTGGATGGCCGCATTCCGCTTTCCGACGGCGCAGGCGTCGTCGATGCCGTGGGCCCCGATGTCGTCCAATGGCAGGTCGGTGACCGGGTCGCCGCGTCGTTCTTTCGCGACTGGGTCTCGGGTCCGTTCAAGACCGACTACGTCGCGTCAGCGCTGGGCGGCAGCACGATGGATGGCATGCTGGCGGAGCATGTGGTGCTGCCGGCCACGGCGGTGGTCGCCGTGCCGGAGCACCTCACGTCGATCGAGGCCGCGACCCTGCCCTGCGCCGCCGTCACGGCCTGGCATGGCCTCGTCACGCGCGGCGGAATGGGCCAAGGTGACACGCTGCTGGTGCAGGGCACCGGCGGCGTCGCGCTGTTCGGCCTCCAGTTCGCCACCGCGCTGGGCGCGCGTGCGATCGTGATCTCGTCCTCGGATGAGAAACTCGCCCAGGCCAAGGCGCTCGGGGCTGCGATCCTGATCAACTACCGCGACACGCCTGACTGGGATGCGGCACTGATGACGGCGACCGACGGCCAAGGCGCCAGTCATATCCTCGAGCTCGGCGGCCCCGGCACCTATGACCGGTCGATGCGATCGGTCGCCTCGGGTGGCAAGATCGTTCAGATCGGCGTCTTGACGGGATTCGGCCCGAAGCCCGACCTCGCGCGCCTGCAGTGGGAAAATGCCGACATCATCGGCGTCACCGTCGGATCGGTCGACCATTTCACGGCGATGAATCGTTTCCTGATTGACCATGCGATCCACCCGATCGTCGATCGGGTGTTTGGCTTCGACGAGGCCCCCGAGGCGTTTGCCCATCTCCGGTCCGGCTCGCATTTCGGCAAGATCGTTTTGAAGCTATAGGCGAGAGGATGTGAGCACTTCGCCGATCTGCGACGACGGAAGGTGCGTCGTCGCGGAATGCTCGCCGTCTGCCACGGAACCGGCCGGCCATCTCTCTGCGCATCCCGCCGTCGTTGCCGATCTGGATCGACACCATCGGCGGCACCCGCCGTTCCTTAGGTTGAAAATGGTTCGACTAGATCACGCGGCTACGATTACGGAACAGGCATATGCCGATAGCTCCGACGCCCTCAATCAAGTCGCCGCTTGACGAATGTGCTTCTTTATGGATTTGCCGATAGCGCGAGCAAGCAAGACCGGCACGGCGTTGCCAATGTGCTTCGCCGTCCTAGTAATGTTCAGATCTTGCTCGTCGTGAAACACATAACTATCGGGAAACGTTTGAAAACGTGCGGCTTCACGCAAAGAAATGGCGCGGTTCTGCGTCGGATGACCGAAACGGCCCGTACCCAATGTGGTGCAATGGGTCGTCATGGTCGGTGCAGGATCGTTCCAGCGCATACGACCATACACGGTCACCATATACGACTTCCCGGATTCTTTACGATAGCAACTCGGTATGAGAGAGGTCTTCCAACTCGTCGCACTTCCCCCGTTCTTCGGCGTCGCCGCGATACGCATCTTGTTTAGCGGGCTCAGCTTGCTGGCACGATGCAGCGGATCCATTCGATCCATTCCGCCATCGCGCAGACGGGGCAATTCCCCTATAGTATCGCGAACCGTCACGACCGTCTCTTCGGAATGCGTCTCGGCGATAAGGTCGATCTCCCCAAGTTTTGAAGCCAGCAAGACGAGCCGATTGCGGCGCTGTGGAACGCCATACCGCGACGCGTCCACGGTCTTGAAGGAAACGCGATAGCCCAACTGAGTGAGACGCTTCACAAACGTATCGAAAACCTCATACTTCTTCTTGTTGGAGAGGTCGGGTACGTTCTCCATGGAAACGATTTCCGGCTGCACCGCGCTCACCAAACGCATGAACCGGTACAACGGATACCAACGCTCTCGAGTTTTCTCCTTCGAAAGTTTCTTGCGCGTCAGGGACGAATACGGCTGGCATGGCGCACAACCCACAAGCACACGGATCGAGGCATCGCCGAAAAGTTTGTTCAATTCCGACGACGAGAAACGTGCGATATCTTTGCCGATGAATTTCGCGCGGTTATTGCGCTCGAATGCGAATTTGCATGACTTGTCGTTATCGACGCCAGCGACGACATCGAAGCCTTCGAGTTTGAGGCCATGCGAAAGGCCGCCGACCCCGCAGAAGAGATCGACGACTTTTATTTTCGGTTCCGCGGGCTGTTTCGCGCGACGCGTTACTCTCTTGGACATAGCACTTTACTCGCCGCGATTGAACATGAACAAGGTTGGATAAGAGTTCGGGACGACGAACGTCGGGTACATGAACTTGAGCCCTGCACCATCCGCGCTGCCCGCCCGCGTCGTAGCCGCGAAAATCCAAAGCGTCGGAATCCTTGCCGCGCGGGCCGCGTCCAACTCGCCGCCGAAAAGTATACCTGTCGATATGAAGCCTTCGTCGTCCACCCGGCGGTCGGCGGTTCTGAACCGCAGCATGATCCGGCCGCCGAACTGCTCCTTTGCTGCGACGCGACGAATTATCTCGGCGATGGTGTTGTCGCGCCAAATGTTACGGGAGCGACTCCTGATGGGCGCGATCAGAGCGGCCGCGGCCGCGGCGTCGATCTCTACGCCTTGGCGTCCCCGGCTCACCATTTCGTCGACGCTCTCGGTCGCAAATCCGAATTGATGCCGAACCAACCCAAGGACCTTCTCGTACACCCGATCGGATTGCGGAAGCACGATGTAATTCGGAAACACTTGCTTGCCGGGAACGACCGTATCGATCTTCTTGGCGTCGAGAACGCCGGGACGCGTCGCTCGCAGCCCGGACGTGTATTCGACGGGAAAGGTCGCGGGCAGCGCCGCGTGCCGTTCGATGTACGCCCGAAGATCCTCGTCCGATTGATAGATGTCGCGGAAGCGATAGTACAAGTGACGCGGGATGAAGAGGCGTGTGTACTCGATCGTCACGCTGCGATAGCCATACATTCTCGCGTGCTGATGCATCGTGTCGATTTGCGACACCTTCGCCTCGCGAATGTAGTATGTGACCAGCAGGTCTCGAATCGCGATGCCCCGACCAAGCGTATTGCCGCCGATAAGGAAGTTCAGGCCTTTGCCGTAGTTAATCCCGACGCGTTTCACCTTGGCATTGATTACCAAGAGGCGCTTCAAGGGCAGGAACTTTCGCAGCGTTTCCTTTACCTCGTCGAAGGTCGGCGTTTGAGCGCCAAGCGTCGCGGACAACCTGGCGTGGGCCGATTCCAGGTCATCGAGGACCTGCCGACCACCAGTCCCCCCCGTCAGCGCGTCCAGGACATCGGTCAAAAAGCGACCAATGCGATCTTCGGCTATAGCCTGCTCGTTGTTCTTCAGGCTCGGATGGCACAGATACGAATACCCATGGTCCTTCAGTCCAATATTGCGGATGGCCGCCGCTGCCGCCACGAGAAAAAAGAGGATAGAATCGCGTAATCCCGGCGGAATCTCGCTCCTCGCGTCCAAGAGTTGCTGCTTCTCGTTACGATCAACCAGCGTGATGAGCCGCTCGTTGTCCTCCGGCTCTTCCGTGCTGAAAAAAGCTTCGCCCCCCACGTAGGATGAACCCGCCGGAAGCATCTTGATGAAGCTTGGTCGATGGGTTGAATCGGCGCTCTGCAATAACACGGCTTGCGGCGTGCCGGTCACGCTGACATACACATGCCGCTGCACGGCCGGGCGCAGCTTGGTTTGAATAATGTTGTTGATCGGGCTCGGGCCAACGCGAACTCCGGAAGCGGCAGCCTGTTTGGTTCGCTTCCGCGTATTCGTATCGAGCGACGCCTGATCGCCCTCGTCGTCGAAAATGATTGCGGGATATTGATCGGCATCGATCGCCCGCAGGAACTTCGCCACATTCGTCAGGCTCTTGTTGCCCTTCGAGCAGACGATTAACAGGCAATTGCCAGTCCGCTCCATCACGAGCTTGGTATCCGCAACCTCCCGATCCAGCGCATCGTCTTTTGTCAGGATGAGAACGCCGGAGGTGCCGCCCGCGAAATCGAGGTGGGTCTGTCTGACAAGATCGTTGATGTTGCTAGTCATCACGATCGATATCCGGAAACCGTTGTCGAACGCCATCGCCGTGCTCGCGATCATGGCGCGCGTTTTGCCGCTCTGAATGCGGCCATAGACCAAACCGGTTATCGGCGCGTTAGGGATTCGTGCCGTGTCAAGTCCGCCATCGGCTCTGGTGCCGTAAGCTTCGATGATACCCCCAACAATGTCGGAGGCGTTCCGGCGCGCGTCCGCCTCCTGTTGACCCGTCAGTTGGAGCGCTTTGAGGGTTTCGGTGAAATGAGGCCCGTTCGTTTGCATGATGGACTAAGGTATGTTTTTTGAGGAAACAACCTAGGCTATAACTATGCCCGACGTGATGTCAAAGGACCAGCGAAGCCGCCTCATGGCCGCTGTTCGCGGTCGCAATACGCGGTTCGAGCTCAAGATCATGCGCGCCCTCAGCGCGGAGCTTTATCCGCTTGGCTACCGCTACCGCAAGCATTATCGGCGGTTGCGCGGAACACCGGATATCGTGTTTGTCGGGCATCGCCTCGTGGTATTTATCGACAGCGATTTTTGGCATGGCCGAAACTATCATCGACTAAAGTCGCGTATGAACGGGTTCTGGCGAGCCAAGATCGAGCGCAACATGGAGCGGGATCGCCAAGTCGACCGCGCGTTGAGGCGCGATGGCTGGTCAGTGCTTCGTTTTGGTGAAACCCAGATCAAGACCAATCCGCAATCCGTCGTGCGGAAGGTGAGATCGAAGCTTGAGACCAGGCAGCCCGGCGGAAACCGATGATGGGAATTGCCGAGCCCATTTTGCAGAAAAAGTTTGACGAGCTTCAGGCCCAGGTCTGCAAGACGTGGAACGGGCTTGAGCGCGAAGCTGTCATCGAAATCGTCCGCTCCGCCGATTATGCGGCCTACATTATCCAGTGCGCGTCCGAAGCGGACAATTCCCTGAACGCGGTGGCCCGGGACGAGTTGCGGCTGATCCTATTGGGTGTCGCGCCCGCGCTTGCCACTTTCCTGCCTCTGATAAAGGGAGGCCGGGGGCTGCCCTTTGGCCCGGCGGCGCCTCAGACTGCCCGCTGGATCGACCGGATGCTCTTCGAGTTCGGTACGCTTGCCCGCATGCGGCGCTTCGCCGCCTTAGAGCGGTATGGCCTCGCGCGAAGCGAAATGGTCGACGTCGCCACGATGCGGATTGAGATGAACGCTGGTGTGGGGGAGTTAATGGACGTACATGCCGCACGCTGGTTGACCGCCGAAACCATGCGCCGCGTCGCGCTCATGCAGGGTCCGACGCGTGATAGTGCGTATGTAGAGAGCCTGCTGGACGCCACCTCTACCGTGCATGACGGATGGTTCATCAACTACGAAGGCCATCCCGAACTGATCGAGACGTACCGACAACGCGCAATGATCGATGTGCTCGGCTGCGCGGAAGCGGAAGCATTGCCTCACGACGCCATGATTGGCGGCAGACCATTTGCCGAATGGCGTACGCTTTGCGTGGCCGCGCTTGGTCGCGTGTTCAACCACGTCGCGTATGCCTCACGCCTCATGACGCGGTTTCCCGCTTTATCGATCCGAAACTTGCTCACGGTTCCCGTACTTCGACGCGATGCCCGTGCCGTGTGGATCGAAGCGGGAGACCAGCCGAAACATGCGAATGATACGATCGCGCACTTGGCTTTGGACGCGCAGTCGATCGCGTCCTGGCAGCACCACCACGAAATCCCGGCTCCGTTCTATGTGGACGTTGGCGGCGGCTGGCTTCTGCTTCCGTTGTTCGGCGGCCTTCTCAATCCCGTTTGCGGCCTTGTTCGCACACTGCGGTTGAGACACACCCGCGACTGGGACAAAGCAGTGGATGGGCGCGAGGTGTATTTTCGCGAGGACCTGAAAAATCACTTTGGCGAACCACGCTTCCATGTGCCTGATCACGGCATGACACTCCGTCGTGAAGACGGCAGCCATATCACCGATGTGGATGCGGCCATTCTTGACCGCCAGACCGGTGATCTCGCTCTGGTTCAGCTGAAGTGGCCCGATATACACGGTATGTCGCCGAAGGAGCGCGAAAGTCGAAGACTTAATCTGCTCAAGGCAAATGAATGGGTGGATCGGGTCTCTAGTTGGGTCGATGGGCGCAGCGCGAGACGGATTGCAAAAGCGCTTGGCATGCCCGACGGAGCCTCTGAATCGAAACCGCCGACCCTTATGGTGATTCCGCGGTATGCAGCCCGGTTCACGCTGAATGACCACCTTGATGAACGCGCCTGTTGGGTCGCATGGCCCGAAGTGGTGCGGATGCGGACAGAAAACAAAGAGGCCGAAGCCCCTCTGTTCGACCTCCATCGCGACTTCAAGAGTGGCGGATCTCTCGCATCCTATAGTCGCCCGGAGGACTTCACTTACAAGCTACGCGGGCTAGACGTTCTTGTATCGGCGCTGTAAGGCGCGACCGCTGCGCGGCTCTCGTGAACCGAGCCGCTCTGCGTCTTGACGCTGCAGCTTGGATCCGCGCGCATGATCGACCCTGCAACACTCTTGCGTCCAGCTTCTAGGCCCAAGTCACACAGTAATTTTTCTATTTCCTTTTTTCAGAAATCATGCTTATATCCCCCCGTCCTGCTTCCGCCGGAGGGGCGTGTCGCGACCGTCATGAGACGTGGGGAGTGGGATGCGATGGGCGCGAGGAATCGCAGCGTGGCCCCTGGTCGCGCGGACGAACGGTTCGTTGCGCACGGCGAAATCGTGCGGTCCTGACACCCCGATGCTGGTGTCCCGCGGCTGGCGTGCGCAAGCGCGCCGTCGCGCATGGTGGCCAACAAGCCCGGTGCACCAGGGAGACCACGTATAAGCCGTTCCAACCGTCGCGCAGGGAAGGCCGGGTGTTTCGGCCAGACCTGTGGTGACTGCCGCCTGCTTTTTTTGCTGCAGGCGGGCCACGGGCGCGGCCGGCGCCCGGCCTTCCCTGCGCCCTCCTCTGTGTCGAGGGCGGACCTGATGCACAACTCGGGCGCGATCCGCCGCGGGAGACGATGCCGCATGTCCGCGAGAGGAAATTCATTCGTGCTTGTTCGCAGTCAGACCCGGCAGGGGCCTCATGGTTCGAGACGGCGCTGCGCGCCTCCTCACCATGAGGGTTTGGCGCCGAAACCGGAGCTGCATTTGGCCGTGAGCGGTGTGCTCATCGGGAGGAGCGCGATGGCCGGCACAATTCATCGTCCGGATACGACCCTCGCTCCTCACCATAAGGAGCCCGCCGTAGGCGGGCGTCTCGAAGGGCGAGGCCCGGATCGTGGCGGCGTAACGAAGATGCGGCAGGAGAGCGCATCCCCTCTCCCCCGCAACCTTTTGTTAACCGGCATTAACCGAACGCTAACCAACCACCGGGCAAAAATTGCCGGGTGGAATGTGCGTGTCGTGGTTGGGTGCAGTTGACGGAGGAGACCTTCCGTGGACGCCGGCGCGGTACCTCAGTTTCGGAACGGCGGCCCTGCGGCCGTCGCGCAGTCGTTTGGGGCCGGCACACGCGGCCGGCGGGAAGGGGCGAAAGCCATGGTCGACGTCACGGCGGGTCAGGGGGTCGGATCTCCGGCCGGCGGGTTCTCATTCGCTGACCTCAAGACAGCAGTCCTGCGCGGCGACATCGCGCTGGCGCTCGGCATCCTCACCATCCTGGTGGTGCTGATCCTGCCGCTGCCCTCGCTGGTGCTCGATCTGTTCCTGGCGATCTCGATCACCCTGTCGATCCTGATCCTGATGACCGCTTTGTTCATCCAGGCACCGCTGGAGTTCTCCTCCTTCCCGACCATCCTCCTGATCTCCACGATGCTGCGGCTGTCGCTCAACCTGGCCTCGACCCGGCTGATCCTGTCGCGCGGCCACGAGGGCACCGATGCGGCCGGCCACGTCATCGAGGCATTCGGCAACTTCGTGATGAGCGGCAATTTCGTCATCGGCATCATCGTGTTCGCGATCCTGGTGACGGTGAACTTCGTCGTCATCACCAAGGGTTCGGGCCGCATCGCCGAGGTCGCGGCGCGCTTCCATCTGGACTCCATGCCCGGCAAGCAGATGGCGATCGACGCCGACCTCTCCGCCGGCCTGATCGACGAGAAGGTCGCCAAGATCAGGCGCAAGGAGCTGGAGGACGAAAGCGGCTTCTTCGGCGCCATGGACGGTGCCTCCAAATTCGTCCGCGGCGACGCGGTCGCCGGCCTGCTCGTCGTCTTCATCAACATCATCGGCGGCATCATCATCGGCGTCGCCCAGCAGGGTCTCGGCTTTGCCGAGGCCGCCCGCACCTACACCACGCTGACCGTCGGCGACGGCCTCGTCACCCAGGTGCCGGCGCTGATCGTCTCGACCGCGGCGGGCCTCCTGGTCTCCAAGGCCGGCGTCAGCGGTGCCGCCGACAAGGCGCTGATCAAGCAGTTCTCGGGCTATCCGCAGGCGCTCGGCATGTCGGCCGCCGTGATGCTGGTGCTGGCGCTGCTGCCGGGCATCCCGACCCTTCCGTTCCTGGCGCTCGGCGGCGGCGCCGCCGCGCTCGCCCTCAAGGCGCGCAAGCAGAAGGAGGTCGCGAAGGCCGAGGAGGTCGCCGCGGCCGCAGCACCGGCGGCGGCTGCCACCGCCGCGGCCGCCGAGGAGCCGATCTCGGCCGCGCTCAAGATCGACGACCTCAAGATCGAGCTCGGCTATGCGCTGCTGCCGCTCGTGAACGCACCCGACGGCACCGACCGCCTGACCGACCAGATCAAGGCGCTGCGCCGGTCGCTGGCGATCGAGATGGGTTTCGTGATGCCGTCGGTGCGCATCCTCGACAACGTGCAGCTCGAGGCCAACACCTACATCATCAAGATCAAGGAGGTCGACGCCGGCTCCGGCAAGATCTGGCCGAGCCAGTTCATGGTCATGGACCCCGGCGGCAACCAGGTTGCGGTGCCCGGCATCCACACGACGGAGCCGACCTTCGGCCTGCCCGCCACCTGGGTCGACGCCGGCCTGAAGGAAGAGGCGACGCTCAAGGGCTACACGGTCGTCGACGCGGCGACCGTGCTGTCGACGCACCTGACCGAGCTGCTCAAGGCCAATATGAGCGACCTGCTCTCCTACGGCGAGGTGCAGAAGCTCCTGAAGGAGCTGCCGAAGGAGCAGAGCGAGCTGGTCAAGGACATCGTGCCGACGCAGATCACGATTTCCGGCATCCAGCGCGTGCTGCAGCTGCTGTTGTCGGAGCGCATCTCGATCCGCGACCTCTCGACCATCCTCGAAGGCATCGCCGACGCGCTCGCGTTCTCGCGCAACCCGGCCACGATCGTCGAGCACGTGCGCGCCCGCCTCGCCCGCCAGATCTGCGCCCAGAACACCTCGCCGATGGGCTACCTGCCGCTGATCGCGCTGTCGGCGAGGTGGGAGCAGGCGTTTGCGGAATCGCTGATCGGCCAGGGCGAGGAGCGCAGCCTGGCGATGCAGCCGTCGAAGCTGTCGGAGTTCATGACCGCGACGCGCGACGCGTTCGAGCGCGCCGCGCGCGAGGGCGAATCGCCGGTGCTGGTGACGTCGGCCGCGATCCGGCCGTTCGTCCGCTCGCTGGTCGAGCGCTTCCGGGCCCAGACCACGGTGCTGTCGCAGGCCGAAATCCATCCGCGGGCGCGGCTGAAGACGGTGGGGAGCGTGTGACGGCTGGCGTTGCGGAACCGCGGAATCCCGAGCGCGTTTGATCAGCGGGGCCGGCGCCAGGCGCCGGCTTTTGCCGTTTTTACCGGCAGACCACCCCTTGCTTTACCGCCACAGGCAAACGAATTCTTAAATTTGCGTTAAGTGGCTGAAGTTTCATCCGCACACCGAACAGGCATTCAAGTTATTGATATAACAATGCAAATGTGTATTTCATCGACTTTCGATCGCGAAGCATCACGACTTATCACACACTTGTGATGTGGTCTACGAAACAGAATTGAGGTTTCCTACGTTAGTTCACGCGAGACGATGAACCGGAAAGCCCCCGGCTCACACGAATCAGCGAAGGACGGAAGACGGCAGGAGGCTTCCATGAACCACTCGATTTACAGCGCGGATCGGACCACCCACCTCAAGATCGTGGTGGTGGCGCTCGTGGCTGGCATCGCAGTGGCCGGCTTCGGCATCTCCGCCCGTCTCAACGCGGAGCCGAACTACGCGCAGACGGCAAAGGTCCTCAAGGCCGGCAAGCCGGTCGTGGTGACGAGTTCGGAGACGTCGCTGGTTCGCTGACAGGAATTTCCCGAATTCACGCGGTTCTCACAGCCCCCCAACTGGCCGCGTGGATATGTAGTAGACCCAACCCCAAGTCGACTACTGAAAACGCCCGCTCCCCACGGGCGTTTTCTTTTTTGGGCCCTGAATCACCGCGCCGGCGGCACCGTCTCGATCAGCTTGCCGGTAAACACGATCGGCCCGGTCGCCTGCCCGGTCGGCGAGCCGCCCTCGGGCTCGACCGTGACGGCGTAGGTCGCGCGACTCACGGTGTCGGCGTCGTAGGACGAGAGAACGGGACGGCTGGTGAAGTCGCTGCCGCCGATCACGCCGAGCGAGCGCGGCTTCTGCAGCCTGTCGGACACGAGCCACAACTCGAAGCTCTTGCCCGGCTCCGGCGCAGCGCCGACCCGGCGCACGGTGTAGCTTTTGCTGGCAGCATCGACGGTCAAGATGAACGCCGGCGACGCCGCGTCCTTCTGCAGGAGAGCAACGAACTGGGCGGAGGGTTGCGCGACCGGCACCTTGATCTCGACAGTCTGGATCCGCGGCTTCGGCCGCAATGGCTGCGGCAAGAGATCGGGGCGGTAAACCTGGACACCGACCAGCGCGAGCAGCACGGCCGCGAGCGCGGTCATGATGTTGGCGACCGCGCGCAACTGCCGGACCTTGGACGAGAGCCGCACCACATTCGCATCATTGTTCGCGATCTCATGCGCTGCAGACGCGCTGCGCGTCGCGGCGACGGCCGCGACCTCAGGCTCGGGCGCCTCGACCGAAGCCGCTTCGATCGGCAGGGCTTCCGCCGCGACAGGCGAACCCTCGGGAGGCGCAGGGTCAGGATGAACAGCAAAGACTGGAGCCTCGGCCACCGCCACCGGTTCAGCCGGCGGCGCGCTCTCGGCGAACGCGCGCAACCGCGCGATCTCGGCCTTGATGCGCTCCCACAGCTCGGGGCGCGGCTCGACCAGCCCGACCATCTGGTTGAGCGGACCGAGACGAAATTCCCACGCCTGGACCAGCGCGACAAAATCCTTGTCGACCGCCATCATGGTCTCGACCTGCGCCCGTTCGGCGGCGTCGAGCGTCCCGAGAGCATATTCCGCCGCCAGCGCGATATGGTCTTCGCTATACGCCATCACAGGTCCAGGTCACGTCCTACAGGGTCTCTCGCCGGATCGAACGGCACCTCATCCGAGACCGAGGCATTGGCGGATGTCCATCATGCTCCGCCGCAACCAGGTCTTCACCGTGTTCACCGGCGCCTCGAACTTGGTCGCCAATTGCTCGCGGCTCCAGCCGTTATAGTAGGCAAGCAGCACGAGCTTCTGGCGGTCGGGCTCGAGCTGGCCGACGCATTCCAAAAGACGCTTGAGCTCCTCCGACATCTCGCGCCGCGCCAGCGGATCCGGCGTCTCGGCCGCAACCTCGAGCGCGGAGGGCTCATCCTCCAAAGACAACTCACCGCGCTTGCGCACCAGGTCGATGGCGCGGTTGCGGGCGATGGCGGCCATCCAGGTGATCGGGGAAGAAACGGCCGGGTTGAACTGCGCGGCGTTGTTCCAGACCTTCACATAGGTCTCCTGGACGACCTCCTCGGCGAGGTCCTGTCGGTGCAAGATACGGAGCACGACGCCATAGAGTTTCGCGCGCGTCGCCGCGTAGAGGCGCTCGAAGGCGGCCTCGTCCCCCTTGGCAACAGCGGCAAGCAACCAGACCAGCTCTGCCGGCGTCAGCATTTGGCGTCCCCGAAAATCGCCCCACTCCCTCGTTCGAGCCTACGTCCTCCCGTAGCACAAGTCCTGGGCAACTCTCCACCGGGGCGGGCGCGACGAAAAACCCGGACCTCGCGGCCCGGGTTTTCGAAAGCGACAGCCGCGACGGCGACAGGCTCAGGCGATGACGCCGAGCCGGGCGCGCATCAGACCGATGCTGTCCATGTCGGCCTGCTCGCGGGCGCTCTCCTCGGCCTTTTCGCGGGCCTGGTCACGCTCGTCGAGCAGCTCGACCTTCTTCATCTCCTCGAACGCCTCGGACAACGCAGCCTTGGCGTCCTCGAGCTGGGTGCGCAGCTCGTCGGCCGAGCGCGTCAGGTTTTCCCGGCGCTGGATCGCGGCCTTGGCGTAGGTCGGATAGGCAAAATGGGTCGGGTCGTTGATGCCGGCCCGCTCCTGCTCGGTCTGGATCTCCCGCTCGAGCTCGGCCGACATGCGCTGGAAGTCAGCGATCATGCCCTCGATCTGCGTCACCCGGCGGCGTTTCTCATCCACCTGAAACTTCTTCAGACGGATCAGCGTTTCGCGCGACTTCATCGACTCATACTCCCCAGAAGTCCCGTGTACGGCGCGGGACAGGGCCGGCCGCCCTCCCTGGGCTCGCCGACTAGGCTCGTTACATGGAGGGGATGATTACCCGACAAAGTTAGCTTTCCGTTTCCAAGCGCCCCAGGATCTGTTCCAGCTCCCGATACCCGCTCTGCAACGTCGAGACCTCGTCCTTGCGCTGGCGCAGGAACGCCTCCAACGGCTCGTGCAGCCGGATCGCCTCGTCGACCTCCGGACTGGAACCGGCGCGGTAGGCGCCGAGCCGGATCAGCTCCTCCATATCGGCGTAGGTCGCCATCACCTGGCGCGCCCGCATGATGGTCGGCAAGAATACGGGGTCGGCCGATTTCGGCATCGTCCGCGACACGGATTTGAGGACGTTGATCGCCGGATAGCGGCCGCGTTCGGCGATCGAACGCTGCATCACGACGTGGCCGTCGAGAATGCCGCGCACCGCATCCGCCACCGGCTCGTTGTGATCGTCGCCATCGACCAGCACCGTGAAGATCCCGGTGATGGTGCCGTCGCCGCTGCCCGGCCCCGCCCTCTCCAGCAGTTTCGGCAGCTCGGTGAACACGGTGGGCGTGTAGCCCTTGGCGGTCGGCGGCTCGCCAGCCGACAGCCCGATCTCGCGCTGCGCCATCGCAAAGCGCGTCACAGAGTCCATTAGACAAAGGACATCCTTGCCCTCGTCGCGGAAATATTCGGAGATCGCGAGCGTCAGATACGCCGCCTGCCTTCGCATCAGCGCCGGCTCGTCGGAGGTCGCGACCACGACGACCGAGCGCGCGAGACCCTCATCGCCGAGATCGTCCTGCAGGAACTCCTGCACCTCGCGGCCGCGCTCGCCGATCAGTCCGATCACCGACACCGCCGCATCGACGTTGCGCGCCAGCATCGACAGCAGCACCGATTTGCCGACGCCCGAGCCGGCGAAGATGCCGAGCCGCTGACCGCGGCAACAGGTGAGAAAGGTGTTCAATGCGCGGACGCCGAGATCGAGCGGCGAGCCGACGCGCCTGCGCGAATGCGCCGGCGGCGGATTGTTCCGATAAGGAACCGGCGAGGCGCCCTGCGGCAGCGGCCCCTTGCCATCGATCGGCTCGCCCATCGCATTGATGACGCGGCCGAGCCAGGCCGGCGATGGCCGCACCTGGTTGGCCGCATTGGCGATCACGGCGCGGCAGCCGCGGCGCACGCCCTCCAGCCCGGCGAACGGCATCACCACGGCATTCTTGCCGGAGAAACCGATCACCTCGGCAGGGATGTAATTGTTGCCGGTCTCGATCACGATGCGCGCGCCGACCGACATCGCATGAATCGGCCCGGCGATCTCCACCATGAGTCCCTTCACGCCGACGACACGCCCATAGGTGTTCACGGCGTCGATGTCGCTGATCTGCTCGGCCAGGGCCTTCATTGCCAAAGCGCCTTCATCGCGAGAGAAAGTTCATTGCGCCAGAGCCTTCATTGCGAAAACCTTAAGTAGGGGCAGATTCGCGTCGTCGGTTTAACTCTGTGTTTACTCGCATCATTAATCATTACGTCATGGTCTGGAGTGACTGACGTGCTTCGCTTTGCCGCCTTCGAAAAGCGGTGAGATCCGAGAGTCGGTTAGGTCCATCTCTTAACATGGAGCTTGAACGAGGACGGCTAAGAAAAACTGCCTTATCGCAACACCTTACGGCGATTCGATAAAAATTGCACGGATAGAGCTTGCGGAGGGGAATCAGGATTTGTTAACCATCTCTCGTCAGGATCCGAATCAGTTGTTCAAAGGCGTTTTGAGTGCCGCGATGGCGGCCGACCTGACGCCCGGAGCGGCGACTATGGGGAACTGGCATGCGCGTTTTGCTGATTGAGGATGACAGCGCCGTCGCGCAGTCGATCGAGCTGATGTTGAAGTCTGAGAGCTTCAACGTCTACACGACTGACCTTGGCGAAGAAGGCGTCGACCTCGGCAAGTTGTACGATTACGACATCATCCTTCTCGACCTCAATCTGCCCGACATGTCCGGTTACGACGTGCTCAAGCAGCTGCGCGTCTCGAAGATCAAGACGCCGATCCTGATCCTCTCCGGCCTTGCCGGGATCGAGGACAAGGTCAAGGGTCTCGGCTTCGGCGCCGACGACTACATGACCAAGCCGTTCCACAAGGACGAGCTGATCGCCCGCATCCACGCGATCGTCCGCCGTTCCAAGGGCCACGCCCAGTCGGTCATTCAGACCGGCGACCTCGTCGTCAACCTGGACACCAAGACGGTGGAGGTCGGCGGCCAGCGCGTGCACCTGACCGGCAAGGAATACCAGATGCTGGAGCTGCTCTCGCTCCGCAAGGGCACCACGCTCACCAAGGAGATGTTCCTCAACCATCTCTACGGCGGCATGGACGAGCCCGAGCTGAAGATCATCGACGTCTTCATCTGCAAGCTGCGCAAGAAGCTCGCCAACGCCTCCGAAGGCCGCAACTTCATCGAGACCGTCTGGGGCCGCGGCTACGTGCTGCGCGAGCCGCACGACATGGACGAGCGCATCCCCGCCTGATCTTTCACTGGGTACTCCGGCAGGCCTCACCGGCTTGCTCCTCCCAGACTGGGCCCCGCCGCAAATGGCGGGGTTTTTGTTTGTGGGGGGTGTGATTGCTGTGGGGCCGGTGCTTGTTTGCTCGGAGCCTTGGGGGCGCTCGACCCAAACTCTCGCGACCCGATCGGTGCGCTCCCCTCCCCCTTGCGGGGAGGGGTCGGGGGTGGGGGTCCACGGAAATGGACTTCATGGAAGCCACCCCACCGACAGCTGATTAGTCATCCCTATCAGCGCACACCCCGCTCGTGCCTGCATGCGCCACAAACTTCGTTCGGAGCAAGAAACCCCCACCCCCAACTGAGCTGCTGCCGGTTTGATGGACACCGAGATTGGGTGTTTCATGAAGCCGGAGGTGGGCGATGAAGAGACGGAAGTTCAGTCGCGAGTTCAAGGTCGAGGCGGTCAAGCTGGTCAGGGAGCGCGGGGTATCGGTGGCGCAAGCCGGCCGCGATCTGGACGTTCATGAGAACGTGCTGCGCAAGTGGGTCAAGGAGTTCGGCTCCGACCCGGTACGGGCCTTTCCCGGCCATGGCCAGATGAAGCCTGAGCAGCAGGAGATCGAGCGGTTGCGCCGTGAGGTCGCCAAATTGAAGGCCGAGCGGGATATTCTAAAAAAGGCCGCAGCCTTCTTCGCGAAGGAAGCGACATGAAGTTCGTCTTCATCGCGAAGCACCGGGCGATCTGGCCGGTGGCATGGCTATGCAATGCGCTGGGGGTGTCGCGGTCGGGCTTTCATGCCTGGCTGAACCGCTCTCCCAGCGCCAGATCCCGCAGCGACGAAGAGCTCGGCGGCAAGGTCAAGGCCAGCTTCATGGCTAGCGACCGCACCTACGGCGCGCGCCGGGTGTGGCGTGATCTGCTCGCCGACGGGGTGGACTGCGGCCTCCACCAGATCGAACGGCTGATGCGCCTGCAGGGCTTGCGGGCGCGGCCGCGACGCCGGTGTTTACCGAAGGACAGTGGCGATCGGCAACTCGAGACAGTGCCGGCGAACCTGCTGGACCGGCAGTTCGCCGCCGAGCGGCCGAACCAGAAGTGGATCGCCGACTTTACGTATCTCTGGACGGCCGAGGGCTGGCTCTACGTTGCAGCAGTGATCGACCTGTTCTCGCGCCGGGTGGTGGGCTGGTCGATGAGCGCCGCCATGACGGCTCAGCTGGTGACCGATGCGTTGCTGATGGCAGTCTGGCGACGGGGCAAACCGGATGCGCTGTTGCACCACTCCGACCAGGGGAGCCAGTACACCAGCGAGCAGTTCCAGCGCCTGATGGCCGACCACGGCATCGTCTGCAGCATGAGCCGTTCCGGCAATGTCTGGGACAATGCGGCGATGGAGAGCTTCTTCTCGTCGCTCAAGACCGAACGGACGGAGAGCAAAACCTACAGGACCAGAGACGAGGCGCGAGCCGATGTGTTCGACTACATCGAGAGATTTTACAACACGACCCGCAGGCACTCGACCATCGGCTACGTCAGCCCGGTTGAGTTCGAGCGCAAGGTGGGATTAGCTTGACCGGGTGTCCATCAAACCGGCAGCAGCTCAGTGATTACAATTACACCACACAACGGCATTCGGCTCCTACCTTGAGTGCCCGGCGGCGAACCGCTGGTTGGGCCAAGGATGATGGTGGATGGACGGTATCGGGAGCCAGTCTTCCGCCAGCTTCTTCCTCGCCAAAGACCCGAAGGTGGGTGTATGTTTTTTAAGTTGGATCTCCGTGCAATGAGATGACGGAGAGCTTTTATGAAAGTTCTTATTGTCGACGATCATGCATTAATCCGCGAGGCGTTGCACGCTGTCGTGAAACAACTGAAGCGAGACTCCGTCATTTTTGAAGCTTCGAACGGCCGTGAGGCAGTGCACATAGTCGAGGAACATCCTGACATCAGCCTCATTTTGCTTGATATCAATTTGCCTGATCGAGATGGCTTCTCTGTGCTCCGCGAACTGCGTGACCGCTATGCGACCATTGCTATCGTCATGCTCTCGTCCTCGGATGATCAAGATACAGTCAAGCGCGCTTTCAAACTAGGCGCTCTGGGTTTCATCCCGAAAACGACCGAACGTGAGGTCATGCTCAACGCCATCAAGTTGGTGTTTTCTGGCGGCATTTACATTCCCTCGGAGATTCTTGAGGAACCAACGTCTCCGCGGCTTACAAATAAGCTAGCGACGCGCGACTCTCCCAAGGGTCTCGGGTTGACCGATCGGCAGATTGACGTGCTTGCGCTCCTGATGAAGGGAAAAAGTAACAAGATCATTGCCAAGACCCTCGATATGGCCGTGCCGACAGTGAAGAACCACATCACGGTCGTTCTCAAGGCACTCAATGTAACGAGTCGCACCGAGGCAGTAATAAAAGTCGGAAAAATGGGCTGGGAATTGTCGCCGAAATCTGATTCATAACGCCGCCCCGGTGTCTCTCCTATCGTCTTGATCCCTCAAGAACTCTTGCATGACAGCGCGGAGCCGCATTGGGTCGACAGGTTTGTGCAGCAAAATGTACCCTCTATCCTTCGCGTCACGTAATGGTTCGGGTGCCGTATCGCCGCTGGTGAGGATAGCTGGAATTGATGAGCCAAACGCCGCACTAATTTGTTCAATTGCTCGGATCCCGGTCTTTCCGCTCGCAAGATGATAATCCGAGATTATAAGATCGAGGCGTTGCTGGCGCTCAGCCAGTCGGATAAGCGCAGCTTCGTCGGATCCGGCGGTAAGGACGGAGTATCCCCATTTGCCAAGCAATCCGCCTGTCTCCTCTCGCACAATTGGAGCATCGGCAATAACAAGAATTACCTTACCTTCGACCGCAACGACTGCGGGGCGAGGTGAGTCGACGGGCTCGGTGGACGTGACGCATTTATCGGCCATCGGAATCAAGATTGCGAATCGCGAACCTCGGCCCACAGTCGAAGCTAAGTCGACTTGATGGTTGAGAAGTACGCGAAGCCTGTCGACAATAGCCAGGCCGAGCCCCAGGCCGCCGTACCGGTTCCGTTCTGGGCCGGGTAGTTGAAAAAACTCGCCAAAGATATTCTGCTTCTGATCCTCAGGAATGCCGGGACCGCTATCCCATACTTCGATACGCAACATTTCACCGCGCCGACGACATCCGACGATGATCCCGCCCCGTGACGTATAGCGCACAGCATTGGATACCAGATTGAGCAGTATGCGTTCGAGCAGCATGGCGTCGCTCCGCACCCAGGCATCACTTCGCCGAACGCGTAGACGCAAGCCTTTTTCTCGCGTTGCCTGATCAAACGTAGTCTCAATTGTTTGCAACAGGCGCGCGATCGGGAATTCGGTAATTTTGGGTGTAAGGATTCCAGCATCGAGCCTGGAAATATCCAGGAGCGAGTTGAACATTTCATCCATTTCTTTGCGCGTTGCATCGATCCGCTCGATCGTCTTTGTCCTTTCCCCCGATTTGAGCGGCGTGCGCAGCTGCGCAACGAACAGGCCTAGTGCATGTAATGGCTGCCGCAAATCATGGCTTGCCATGGCAAGAAAGCGCGATTTTGCTGCATTGGCGAGCTCCAACTCTTGCGTACGTTCTGCGACCTTCCGTTCGAGTTCCATGTGCGCGTGGCGCAGACTTTCCTCCGCTTTCTTGCGCACCTCGACGTCGGCGCTCAGTAACAAGCTTGGAACGGTAATACTGATCAAGAACATCAATACCAGCAGGAATGAAACGTTGAGATCCACGGTCGTGAAGGGGCCGCCGCCCGTGAGCGTCCCCCAAATCGTGATCCCCGCAAGCACCAGCGCAACGGTTGCAGTGTCACGTGGACCGCGGCGCAGCGCCGCCCACAACATTGGCAGGATCGCAAGAAAACCCAGTGGATTTCGGCTCGGCGTTTGCTCGATCAGGGGGCTGAAAGCAATGAGTCCAACAGCCGCCGCTGTTGCGAGGACGCCGACCGTCTCCAAAAATTCCTTGCGGTTGAAAGCATGGTAGGGGCTTGATGCCCAAAGCACGATAACGGGGGCAATGACCAGCGCGCCGGTCACATCTCCCAGCCACCATGTGACCCAGGCGTTTGCGAAATTCGTCCGTTCGATGTACCCGGCGGTTGCCAGGCTGGACAGTCCAATGGTGGCGCTGATCGGTGTCGCGATCACGAGGCAAATCAGGGTAAACTTCGCGACAGAATTTGGCGTCGAAAACGTATTACATCCGCTCGACCATCGATTGATGAGGTAAACGCCAACAACGGCTTCAAGAGAGTTGCCGGTCGCAATCGCAATTGCGGTGGCAACCGAGCCGGCGGTCGCCGCATTGGCGATCACCGCCGCCGTGAAAATTGCGGGCCAAGTCCGATATCCCCACAACAGCACCGCCGCCAGCGCGACACCTGTCGGTGGCCAAATTGGCGTTGCACTGGGATGAATAGAGGCGAGAGCAAGGCCACCTTTTGCCAGGGCGAAATAGATCAGTCCAATTGCGACCAGACCGCTGGCATAGCTAATGCCTCGGCGGAAATTTATCTCCGGCGATAGTGATCGTGGATCGGACATCGTCGATGCCTGGACCAGGCAGTTGGATCGCCCCCCACAACTGACCTTTGATCTTCTTGAAGATCTGCGAAACTGATCTCGTTGATAAAGATCTGCGAAACATTAATCCTCTTTAGGGACTCGTGCGACCATCTCAAGGTTGCACACGCGTTCGAGCCGGGCTTAGCTAGCGCTCGCATGGTGCCGATACGGGCGGGCATCGCAGGCCCGCCGTGTTCTGCAACTGACCTGCCACCGAAGTTTCATCCAGGAGCATTTGGAGTCCTGTTGGGTCTTACGCCGAGTGGCGCGGATGCAGCAACGGGCGATTGGCGGAGCTGGTCGGGGTTGCGCAGCCGATCGCCCGTTGCGGGAAGGTTGGCGGCATAGGCCGCAGGGGTCTGGTATTTCGGTGAGGAGTGCGGCCGCTCGCCGTTGTAGTCCGTGACCCAGGCGGCGAGCTTGCGCCGTATGTCGTCGAGGCCGAAGAACAGCGTTTCGTTCAAGAACTCGTCGCGCATCCGGCCGTTGAAGCTCTCGACAATGGCGTTCTGGATCGGCTTGCCGGGCGCGATGAAGTGCCAGTCGATGGCGTTGTCCTTGCACCAGGCCAGCATCGCATTGCAGGTGAACTCGGTGCCGTTGTCCGAGACGATCGAACCCGGCTTGCCGCGTCGGGCGACGATAGTGGTCAGCTCCCGCGCCACCCGCCGGCCCGAGATCGAGGTGTCAGCGATCGCTCCCAGGCTCTCCTTGGTGACGTCTGGTCTGCTCTTCCGTGAACCGTTTACGCTTCATCTGTCCGTCCTTCGTCAGGCCGGACTCTAAATCCTTCTGGAGGAAATTCTTAGGGGCAGGTCACGAGGAGCAAAGCGACGAAGCAATCCAGAATTCTGGCGCGGCTCTGGATTGCTCCGATTCGCTCGCAATGACGGAACGTCGGCTTGGCCACGATCTCAACCAAACACGTACATCTTCAGATCGCGCATTCGCCTCACTCGTCTGATCTGATCATCGGACGGGGCGTGTGGCGTCTTGTGAAGCGGAGCCTTGCGATGCAGAACAGACAATCTCGCGATGAGACCGACTGGATCAGCGTGATCGCGATCGTCTCAGTCTTCACGATCGCCAGCCTTGCGTTGCATTTCGGCTGGATGCTTCGCTAACGCTCCATTCCGCTACGCCGCTTTCTTCTTCTCCGCGAGGTCGGCGAGTTCCTTCAGGATATCGGTGGTGCCGGCGAGCCGCTCCTCGGGCGTCTCCCAGACCTGCAGGAACACGACCTTCATGTCGGGGCGCACCTTGGCGGCTTGGCCGTGGCGCTTGATGAAGGCGACGAGACGATCGGGATAGGCGAAGCTGTTGTCGCGGAAGGCGATGACCGCGCCCTTCGGGCCGGCATCGACCTTCTCGACATTGGCCCTGCGACAGTAGTTCTTGATCGCGGCGACCTTGAACAGATAGCGCGTCTCGTCCGGCAACTTGCCGAAGCGGTCGCGCAGCTCGGCCGCGAAGTTGTCGATCTCGTCGTCGGTCTCGAGATCGGCGAGCCGGCGGTACAGCGACAGTCGCACCGAGAGGTCGGAGACGTAGTCCTCGGGGATCAGCACGGGCATGCCGATGGTGATCTGGGGCGACCAGCGGTCGACGGTCGGCTCAGTGATGCCAGCCTTGAGGTTCTCGATCGCCTCCTCCAGCATCGACTGATAGAGCTCGAAGCCGACCTCCCTGATGTGGCCGGACTGCTCGTCGCCGAGGAGGTTGCCGGCGCCTCGGATGTCGAGGTCGTGGCTGGCGAGCTGGAAGCCGGCCCCCAGCGTCTCCAGCGACTGCAGCACGCCCAGGCGCTTTTCGGCCAGTGGGCTGATCTTGTGCGTCGACGGCAGGGTGAACAGCGCATAAGCGCGCAGCTTGGAGCGGCCGACGCGGCCGCGCAGCTGATAGAGCTGGGCAAGGCCGAACATGTCGGCACGGTGCACGATCAGCGTGTTGGCGCGGGGAATGTCGAGGCCGGATTCGACGATCGTGGTCGACAGCAGGATGTCGAACTTGCCGTCGTAGAACGCCCCGATGATGTCCTCGATCACGGTCGGCGCCATCTGGCCGTGCGCGACGGCGACCTTCATCTCCGGCACGGTCTTGTCGAGGAACTCCTTGACCTCGGCGAGATCGTCGATACGCGGCACGACGTAGAACGCCTGACCGCCGCGATAGCGCTCACGCAGCAGGGCCTCGCGGATCATCACGGGGTCGTGCGGCGCGACGAAGGTGCGAACGGCGAGACGATCGACTGGCGGCGAGGCGATGATCGACAGCTCGCGCACGCCGGTGAGTGCGAGCTGCAAGGTGCGCGGGATCGGCGTCGCCGACAGGGTCAGCACATGCACCTCGGCGCGCAGCTGCTTCAGCCGCTCCTTGTGGCTGACGCCGAAATGCTGCTCCTCGTCGACGATGACGAGGCCGAGATCGCGGAACTTGATCGCCTTGCCGAGCAGCGCGTGGGTGCCGACGACGATGTCGACCGAGCCGTCGGCGAGGCCCTTCTTGACCTGATTGAGTTCCTTGGTGCTGACCAGCCGCGACGCCTGTGCGACGTTGACCGGAAAGCCCTTGAAGCGCTCAGCAAAAGTCTTTGCATGCTGGCGCGCGAGCAGCGTGGTCGGCACGACGACAGCGACCTGCTTGCCGTCGAGCGCGACGGCGAAGGCGGCGCGCAGCGCCACCTCGGTCTTGCCGAAGCCGACGTCGCCGCAGACCAGCCGGTCCATCGGACGTCCCGCTTCGAGATCGGCGAGCGTCGCCTGGATCGCAGCGAGCTGGTCCTCGGTCTCGTCATAGGGGAAGCGGGCGCAGAACTCGTCATAGAGGCCGGCCTGCACCGGCAGCTTCGGTGCCTCGTGCAGCATGCGCTCGGCGGCGATCTTGATCAGCTCGCCGGCCATCTCGCGGATGCGGTTCTTCAGCTTGGCCTTGCGCGTCTGCCAGCCGGAGCCGCCGAGCTTGTCGAGCTCGACGTTGGTCTGGTCGGAGCCGTAGCGCGACAACAGCTCGATGTTCTCGACCGGCAGATACAGCTTGGTCTCGCCGGCATAGCGCAGTTCGAGACAGTCATGCGGCGCGCCGGCGACCTCGAGCGTCTGCAGCCCGACGAAACGGCCGATGCCGTGATCGACATGGACCACGATGTCGCCGATCGCGAGGCTCGTCACCTCCGAGATGAAATTGTCGAGCTTGCGGCTCGCCCGGCGCGGCCGCACCAGGCGGTCGCCGAGAATGTCCTGCTCGGAGATGACCGCGATCTGATCGGTCTCGAAGCCGGTCTCCAGGCCCAGCACCGCGAGCATGGTCTCGTTGCGCGGCGTCGCCTGCACCACGCGCCAGGTGTTGACGCTGGTGACGTGGATCAGCTTGTGGTCCTTCAGCATGCTGGCCATGCGGTCGCGCGAGCCTTCGCTCCACAGCGCGATCACGACCTTCTTGCGCACCGATTGTAATGCCTGCACGTGGGCGACAACTGCCTCGAACACGTTGACGGCGGCGTCGTTGCGCTCGGGCGCGAAATTGCGGCCCTGCCGCGCGCCGATGTCGACGACGTTGGCGCTCTCCGGCACCGCGAACGGAGTGACACGCGCCAGCGGGACGGCGGTGAGCCGCTCGGCCCATTCGGAGGACGTCAGATAGAGGCGGTCGACCGTCAGCGGCTTGTAGATCGCCCCGCCGCCGGGATGCTCCATCGCCTCGCGGCGCGCGTCGTAATAATCGATGATCTGCTTGAAGCGCTCGCGCGCGGCATCCTCGCCCTGCGGCTCGATCACGATGGGCGTGTTCGGCAGATAGTCGAATAAGGTCTCCATCTTGTCGTGGAACAGCGGCAGCCAGTGCTCCATGCCGGGATAGCGGCGGCCTTCGCTGACGGCCTCGTACAGCGCGTCATCGCGCTCCGGCGCGCCGAACTCGGCGACATAGCCCATGCGGAAGCGGCGGATGGTGTCGGTGACGAGCTGGAATTCCGACACCGGCACAAGGTCGAGCGAGCGCATGTCGAGCAAGGTGCGCTGCGTCTCGGCGTCGAAGGTGCGGATCGATTCCAGGCTGTCGCCGAAAAAGTCGAAGCGCACCGGCTGGTCGAGGCCGGCGGGAAACAGGTCGAGAATGCCGCCGCGCACCGCATATTCGCCGCTCTCGCGCACGGTCGACGAGCGGTGATAGCCGTTATGCTCGAGCCAGGCAACGACGGAGTCCATCGGCACGACATGGCCGGGCGCGACCGACAGCGCCTGCCCGGCCATGGTGTCGCGCGCCGGCACGCGCTGCACGATGGCGTTGACGGTGGTCAGCACGATCAGCGGCTTGTCGCTGCCGGCGAGGCGCGACAACCGCGCCAGCGTCGTGACGCGCTGGGCGAGAATACCGCCATGCGGCGAGACGCGATCGTAAGGCTGGCAGTCCCAGGCCGGGAACTGCATCACCGGCAGATCCGGCGCGAAGAAGTCGAGCGCCCGCGCCAGCTGCTGCATCCGATTGCCGTCGCGACAGACCACGGCGAGGCTCACCGCCGGCGGCTTCGGCTTGGCCGCGACCGCCCGCGCGAGATCGGAGACGACCAGGCCTTCGGCGCCCTCGGCGACATTGGCGAGCGTCAGCGCGCGCCCCGGCGCGAGATGCTCGGCTGGCGACTTGACCGGGCTCTTCATCAATCGGCGCCCACCGCGCGGAACGCCTTGATGCGCTCGAACAATGCCGGGGTCTGCTCCGGCGGCAGCGGCCGGGCGCCGGTCACCGCGGCATAGAAATCCGGGTCCGGAACTTCCAGAAGCTGTTCGAGCTCGGCCAGCTCGCTCTCGGAGAGGCTCCCGATCTCTGCATCGGCGAAGCGGCCGAGGATCAGGTCCATCTCACGGGTGCCGCGATGCCAGCAGCGGAACAGGAGCCGCTTGCGACGGTCGTCTAGGCCTTGGCTCGATCGGGTCGTTCCGGTCATCGCGATATTCCTGCAGGACAACGCCAAAAGCCCGGACGGTGCCGGGCGCGGTTCGATATAGCGGCACGCAGCGCTCCTGTCAGCCCTCCCAGGCTGCAGAACCGGCATGCCCGGCACCTGAAACCTGAGAAAAAGACGTGGATGTCTTGGCATTCGCGGCTATTCCGGCTCTCAAACCGCTTTAAGTGTTCGGTCCATGCGCCCAAGCGTTCTCAATCCCCTGTTCGCGCCGGTCACCACCCTCTCCGGGGTCGGGCCGAAGCAGGACAAGCTGCTGCGCTACCTGCTCGGCTGCAGCGAGACGCCGCGGCTGGTCGACCTGCTGCTGCACCTGCCGGCCAGCGTCATCGACCGCCGCCACCGGCCCAAGGTGCGCGACGCCGAGGCCGGAACCATGGTGACGCTCGAAGTCACGGTCGATCGCCACCGCCCCTCGCGCAACGCCCGCGCGCCGTACCTCGTTTACGCCAGCGACGAGACCGGCGACGTCGTGCTGACCTTCTTCCGTCCCAAGGGCGACTACATCGAGAAGGTGCTGCCGGTCGGCGCCAAGCGCTATGTCTCCGGCACCGTGCAGATGTATGACGGCGTGCCGCAGATCGTGCACCCCGACCGCATCCTGGATGAAGCGGGGTTTGCAAAACTCTCCGGCATCGATCCGGTCTATCCGCTGACGGAAGGCCTCGCACTCGGATCGTTGCGGCGCGCGATTGCCGCGGCGCTGACCAAGCTGCCCGAGCTGCCGGAATGGATCAGTCCGGAGGTGCTCAGCCGCTGTGGCTTCCCGCCCTTGAAGGAGGCGCTGACGCGGGTGCATGTGCCGCAGGAGCTGACCGACATCCTGCCGGAAAACCCGTTCTGGTCACGGCTGGCCTTCGATGAGCTGCTCGCCGGCCAACTGGCACTGGCACTGGTGCGGGCGCAACTGCGCCGGCCCGCGGGCAACCGTCATGCCGGCGACGGCCGTCTGCGCCGCAAGATCATCGACGCCCTGCCCTATGCGCTGACGAACTCGCAAGCCGAGGCGATGGCCGCGATCGCCGCCGATCTCGAAAAGCCGGTACGGATGCTGCGGCTGCTGCAGGGCGATGTCGGCTCCGGCAAGACGGTGGTGGCGCTGCTGGCGGCAGCCGCCGTCGCCGAGGCCGGCAAGCAGGCGGCCCTGATGGCCCCGACCGAGATTCTGGCGCGCCAGCATGCCAAGACCATCACGCCGCTCGCCGAGCGCGCTGGGATGAACGTGGCCATTCTCACGGGGCGCGAGAAGGGCAAGGAGCGTCGCGACATTCTTGCGCGTCTGGAGGCCGGCGAAATCGACCTGCTGGTCGGCACCCACGCGCTGATCCAGGACGACGTGGTCTTCAAGTCGCTGGCGCTCGCCATCGTCGACGAGCAGCATCGCTTCGGTGTGCGCGAGCGGCTGGCGCTGACCTCGAAGGGCGAGGCCGTCGACGTGCTGGTGCTTTCGGCGACGCCGATCCCGCGCACCCTCGTCCTGACCTATTTCGGCGACATGGACATCTCCGAGCTGCGCGAGAAGCCGGCCGGCCGGCAGCCGATCGACACCCGTGCGGTCGCCGACACCAGGCTCGGCGAGGTCATCGACGCGGTGGGGCGCGCGCTCGATGCCGGCAAGCTGGTCTACTGGATCTGCCCGCTGGTCGAGGAATCCGAGGCCGAGGGCATCGATCATCTCACCAATGCGACGGATCGCTTCGAGAGCCTGCGCGAGCGCTTCGGTGCCAAGGTCGGCCTCGTCCACGGCAAGATGAAGGGCAGCGAGAAGGACGACGTCATGGGCCGGTTCGCGACCCACGAGTTGCGGCTGCTGGTTGCGACCACCGTGGTCGAGGTCGGCGTCGACGTACCGGCCGCCAGCATCATGGTGATCGAGAATGCCGAGCGCTTCGGCCTCGCCCAGCTGCACCAGTTGCGCGGCCGCATCGGCCGCGGCTCGGAGGCCTCGACCTGCATCCTGCTCTATCACGAGCCGCTGGGGCAGATGTCGAAGGCGCGGCTCGCCGTGATCCGCGAGACCACCGACGGTTTTCGGATCGCCGAGGAGGACCTCAAGCTGCGCGGCGAAGGCGACGTGCTCGGCATCCGCCAGAGTGGCCTGCCCGGCTATCGCATCGCCCGTCCCGAGGTGCATGCCCAGCTGATCACCCAGGCGCGCGACGAGGCGCTGCGGATCCTCAAGGAAGACCCGAAGCTGAAGGGCCCGCGCAGCGACGCGCTGCGCTGCCTGCTCTATCTCTACGAACGCGACGAGGCGATCCCGCTGCTGACGGCGGGCTGACATGTCGTAGGGTGGGCAAAGCGACGCCAAAGGCGGCGCGTGCCCACCATGTCGATGGTCGTAAAGAACAACGGTGGGCACGTCACACCGCGCGTTGCGCGGTGCGCCTTTGCCCACCCTACGAGTCTATGACGCCGGCTTATTCACCTTGCAGCTCTCGGCGAACGCCACCAGCTGCGCTGCATCGGTGCCCTGCCCCTGCACGTCCGTCGCGATGTGCTCGAACAGACGGGCGAAGCCTTCGTAGATCAGCGCGGCCGGATGGTCATCACCCAGGAAGCCCGCGATCTCGCGCATTTCGGCGACCCAGCGATAGGCCTTCGGCAGCATGTCCGGCAGCGCATTGGCAAGCCGAGCCTGGACGTGCGGCAGGCTCAGCGCCAACTCGTCGCGCAGCGCGTCGGCGGCGCCGGCGCGGGTGGCGGCCAGCACCATCGCGGCGCCGAGCCCCGTCAGGCCCTTGTTGATGCCCGCATAGGACATCTTCAGCGCCGAAGCCGCGCCGATCGGCCCTTCGATCCGGCGCAGATCGAGCCCGAGTTGGCCCAGCACGGCGACATCAACGGCCGCCTCGCCGCTCACATACAACGCCGGTCCCTTCGTGCCCGGCTTCGGCGGCAGACCGATGATGGCGGCATCGACCAGGCGCGCGCCCGAGGACAGCACGATGTCCTCGATGGTCCGGATGGTGTCGACGTTGACGGCGTTGCAGTCGACGATGATGGGCTTCTTCGAATTCCGATTGATGACCGTCGCGAGTTGCTCCGCCAGCGCCACAGCCTCGCCCGGCGGCACGATCGACAGGATGATGTCGGCATTGGCGATCTCGGCGTCGCTGGCGCCGACCATGCCGGATGCGGCCGCCCTCGCCCGCGTCGCCGCGCTGCGCTCCTCGAGCGAAGTCAGAACCTTGCAGCCGTGCTCCACGAGACGGGCGGCGATGGCGCTGCCCATGGCGCCGGGCGCGATGACGGCAATGCTGGGAGGCATGATGACGCTCCGATTCCAACGATGGTCTCTAAAACTATGCCCACCCCATGACAAAACTGAAGGCACGAAAACGAAGGGCAGCCCTTCCGGGCTGCCCTCGCCTTGGCCGCAACGCCAGCGCCCCCTCAGAGCCCCCGAGAACGCTGGCTGCCGCGGCAGACCCTCAGAACGCGATCTTCAAGCCTCCGCTGCCGAAGAAATCGTCTCCCCCCGTGCGTCCGATCGTGCGCGACACATTCACCGTCAGCGCCACATTGCTCCAGAATGGCGCCACAACGCCGGCGCTCACCCGGCCGTAGACGTTGTGCGAGGTGCCGTTCGGAACCGTCCAGTTGTTGACGATGACGGGCGCCGAGGTCGCGTTGTACTGAATCAGGCGGCCGTTGCCGATGATGTCGTCATCGAGCGTCAGGTTCAGGTACGGATTGATGACGTTGCCCTGCACCTGGAACGGGGTGCGCAGCTGCACGCCGACGCTGCCGATCAGGGTCTCGGCGGTCTGCGAGCCGACCGCGAGCGTCAGCGCAGGATCGCCGGTCTCGGTGAAGCCGTCGACACGGGCGCGGGCATAGGTCAGCCCGCCGATCGGGCCGAGCTTCGCCGTGCCTGCGTCGAACAGGTAACCGGCCTTCCCGGCCGCGACGAAGGTGGTGCCGCCGGGACTGGAGGTGATGGTGTCGACCACGCCCGGCCGCGTGTTGCGATAGTCCTGACGGCCGATCGTCGCCAGGCCCTCGGCAAACAGGTTGCTGCTCGCCCAGGCGCCGTAGAGGCCGAACTGATAGGAGTTGGCATCCGTGGTGCCGGCGCTGTTGAACAGCCTCGCCTTCGGATTGGAATAGTCGAAGGCGGTACCGATCATGGAGTTCGCCGACAGCCGGTACTCGACACCAATTGTGCCGCCGATGCTGTCGAGATTGAAGCCGTTCGAGGCGGCGCTGCCCTGGCGGTCGCTGACGCCGCCATTGCCCTGCATGTAGAACGACCATGGGCTGACCGGCGCCAGCGGCGGCGCCTTGGTGTAAGGGGACTTGGCGTAAGGCGCCTTCGTCACGGCGGCAAAGGAATTCATCGTCGACGGCGCGAAGCCGGTGGTCTCGCGGAACTGATCCAGCTTGCCGAACAGCGTCGAGGCAAACCCCATCGCCGTGATCGATGCCACCTCGCCCTGCGGCGCGAAGGTCAGCGGCGCGTTGAGGCGGTTGACGATGTACTGGCCCAGCACCTCGAAGCCGTGCGAGGTCAGGTGCACGCCGTCGACATAGAACAGATACTGGCTCTGCAGCGCCGGATTGCCGATGCACGCCACCGGACAGGCGCCGACATTGGTGAAGCCATAGCGCTGTGGATTGGCCTGGATTAGCGTCCCCACCAGTCCGGTGTCGACATACTCGACACGTACGCCCGAACGCGCGACGCCAGCGAGCGACTGCTGCATCAGGCTGTTATAGGTCGTGCTGTAGGCCTTGCCGGCCGGGGCATTGGCGTTGCCTACGGCCTCCGGCAAGGTGCTGACATCGCCGGCCGTGAACACGATGCTGCGCGCGCCGTCCCCGACCAGCGCGTTGATGCCGGCCATGGCCTGCTGGGCCGTGACGGCCGCGGCCGTCGGCGCTCCAGCGAGCGAGCCGCCGGCGCGGTAATAGGCCCGCGCATCGTTGCCGCCGACCGAGATTTCGACCAGGTCGGTCGACGAGATCCTGCCGGAGAAGCCCGTCAGTCCGCTCCATTCCTGGAAGAAGCCGGGAATGCCGGGCGCCACCACGTTGGTGTTGCCGGCCATGGCGCCGCCGATCGCGTAGTTGAGCTGGGGAATGCCGAGCAGCGCCGAGGTCGTGTCGACGAAATTCGTGCCGCCGCTGAAGCGGCCGGTGGGATAGAGCGGCAGCTTGCCGGCGCCGCCGGTGAAGGTCCAGAGATTGCCCGTGTCGGCGTAGCTGTCGCCAAATGCCTGAATGCGCGTATAGGTGGTCTGGGCTGCTGCCGGCCCCATCAGTTGCAGGGACGCTGCGGACAGCGCGACCGCGCACAACAATGTCGTCCTACTCACAGGCATCCTACGCGCCTCCCCAACGCCTTACTTTTGTTTGCCCGATGTTTCCATGGTGACCATTCGAAACACCACCGCCCGCTGGTTGTAGGAACGACGACATCCGTGGCTGTGCTTTCCCCGCATCATCATGCAGTGCAAAGCGCCGCGATGCGCACGTTTGCCCGCTGGGCGGACCGGACCGCCACCGACCATGCTCACGAAGGCTGCTGACAGAATCTGGCAGAGGGCTCGGCTAGTCGTGTGGCTGAAGCGCTGCAGACGGCGCCGCCACCGGAGAAACGACGATGCCCGACTTCAATTTCCTGATCCTCTACGTCGACAACCCGCCGAGGAGCGCCGCCTTCTATGCGGATCTGCTCGGCCGGCCCGTGATCGAACAATCGCCGACGTTCGCCATGCTGCCGCTGCGCGAGGGGGTCATGCTGGGCTTGTGGTCGCGGCACACGGTCGAGCCGACAGCGACAGGCGCCGCAGGCTTCGCCGAGGTCGCGTTCGCGGTCGGCGATGCCGGCGAGGTCCAGAGGCTGCACGACGACTGGAAGGCGCGCGGACTCTCGATCGCGCAAGCGCCGACGCGGATGGATTTCGGAACGACGTTCGTCGCGCTCGATCCGGACGGGCATCGCCTGCGCGTGTTCGTTCCGCAGGATGCGGCCTAGCCCCTCCGCGGGTGGCCGGCCATGCGCATCAATCGGCCTTTCAGCCTAGTCCGCCTTGGCCGGCTCCGGCTCGCGATGCGGCGATGGCTGCGCGGGTGCGTTGGCGAGGCGCGCGGTGTTGGCCATGTTGGCCAGCGCCGCGACCTTTTTCTGCTGGTCGGATCCCGGCTGCACCACGCCGCATGACATGATCAACGTCGCCGCGTCCTCGGCGCTCATGTCGACCTCGATGATCTTGCTCCGCGGCAGATAGAAGAAGAAGCCCGTGGTGGGGTTCGGCGCGCACGGCAAGAACACCGAGATCTGCTCGTCGTCACCGGGCAGGCGGCTCGCAATCTCCGTGCTCGGCGGCTGCGAGATCAGGACGATCGACCACATGCCCGGCGACGGAAACTCGACCAGGCCGACTCGGCGCAGGCTCGAGCCCTTGCCCGAGAACAGCGTCTCGAACACCTGCTTGAGGCCGCGATAGATCGCCCGCACCGCCGGGATGCGGCCGAGCAGCCGCTCGCCGAGGTCGACCAGGGTGCGGCCGATCAGGTTGGCCGTCAGGAAGCCGAGCAGCGTCAGTCCGATCACGGCCACGATCAGGCCGGAGCCGGGCACGCCGAACGGCAGATAGGTTTCCGGACGATAGACCAGAGGCACGAACGGCCGGACCAGCCCGTCCACCCAGGTCACGAACCACCACGTGATGTAGAGCGTGATGGCGACGGGTCCGGCTACGACGAGGCCGGTCAGGAAATAGTTGCGAAACCGGAACATCAGCCCATGGTGGGGCGTCTCGGCCGGAGCATCGGCCAAGGGATCGGTCTCTGGCGGCAGGTCGTCGCGGGAACTCATGCGAACTTCCGGGTCGGATCAAATCTCAGCTAAGGGTCTTAGCAGATTTTTGAAGGGCAAAGGCCCTCTTTCCGACACATGCGCGCTTTGCCGCTGACCTGTGGCCCGGCAGCCGGACACCCATTTCAGGCGGAAGGTGCTTCAGGTCCGTGGCGGCGAATTGCGACGCGGACGGCCGAACGCGGCGCCCTAGGCGCTGCGCAGCGGCAAGGCCAGCCCGACCGCCACGAAGATGCCGCCGCAGACCTGGTTGAAGCGCCGCCCAACCCGCGCGAGCCAGGGGCGAACCTGGGCCGCCGCGCTGGCGATGGCGTATTCGGTGACGAACTCGGTCACCGTATAGGTGACGGCCACGACGGCGAACTGCACCGCCAGGCTGCGATCGGGATCGATGAACTGCGGCAGCAGCGCGCTGAAGAACAGCAGGCATTTCGGGTTGGTCGCCGCGGTCAGGAAACCCTGGCGGAACAGCGCGTGTCCTCTGGCCGTCACGGCTTGGTCGGCCAGATCGACGCCCACCGGCGGCGCGAGCCACAACTTGACCCCGAGCCATGCGAGATAGAGCCCGCCCACCCATTTTAGGACCACGAGCCAGGTGATCGACGACTGCACCAGCGCACCGATGCCGAACATGCACAGCGCGATGACGAGGATGAAGCCGATCAGGCCGCCCGCGATCGTGAACAGCGTCCTGCGTCCGCCGTGCAGCGCCCCGTGCGTCAAGGCGAGCAGGCCGTTCGGGCCTGGCGTCAGGGAGATCCCCACGGACGTGACGAAGAACAGCAGCCAGGTGTTGAGGGTCATCCCGATCCCCGTGATCAAGCGAACCGACCGATCCGCCGGGCCGGACGTTTGCCTATTCCACCGTGACCGACTTGGCGAGGTTGCGCGGCTGGTCGACGTCGGTCCCCATCACCACGGCGGTGTGGTAGGCCAACAGCTGCACCGGGATGGCGTAGACGATCGGCGTGAACGTCGCGGCCATATCCGGCATGGTGATCGTCACCAGCGAGTCCACGGTCGCCTCCTCGGCTCCCTTGGCGTCGGTCATCAGGATGATCTTGCCGCCGCGCGCGGCGACCTCCTGCATGTTCGACACCGTCTTCTCGAACACGCGATCATAGGGCGCGATGACGACGACCGGCATGGTCTCGTCGATCAGCGCGATCGGCCCATGCTTGAGCTCGCCGGCGGCGTACCCCTCGGCGTGGATGTAGGAGATCTCCTTCAGCTTCAGCGCGCCTTCCAGCGCCAGCGGATAGGAGGTGCCGCGGCCGAGATAGAGCACGTCCTTCGACTTCGCGATCTCGCGGGCGAGCTTCTCGATCTGCGGCTCGGTCGTCAACGCCGCCGCGATCAGGCGAGGCACCTCGACCAGGCCATGCACCAGCTTGGTCTCGTCGGCTTCGGAGAGCTCGCCGCGGCCGCGACCTGCCGCGATCGCGAGCGCCGCGAGCACCATCAACTGGCAGGTGAAGGCCTTGGTCGAGGCAACGCCGATCTCCGGGCCGGCGAGCGTCGGCATCACGATCTCGCTCTCGCGCGCAATCGTCGAGGTCGGCACGTTGACGACGGAGAGCGTGTGCACGCCTTGCGACTTCGCATAGCGCAGCGCCGCCAGGGTGTCGGCAGTCTCGCCGGATTGCGAGATGAAGATGGCGAGATCGCCCTGGCGCAGCGGCGCCTCGCGATAGCGGAACTCCGAGGCGACGTCGAGTTCGACCGGCACGCGCGCGAAGCGCTCGAACCAGTACTTGGCGACGAAGCCGGCGTAGCTCGCGGTGCCGCAGGCGGTGATCGAGATGCGCTGAATGTCCTTGAAGTCGAACGGCAGCCGCGCCGGCAGCACTACGCGCTCGGTGCCCATGTCGACATAGCGCGCCAGCGTATGGCCGACGACCTCCGGCTGCTCGTGGATCTCCTTGGCCATGAAGTGGCGATAGTTGGCCTTGTCGACCAGGAACGACGACGCGCCGGATTTCAACACGTCGCGCTTCACCACCGCGCCCGAGGCGTCGTGGATGATGCCGGAGTCGCGAGTGATCTCGACCCAGTCGCCGTCATCGAGATAGCTGATCGTGTCGGTGAACGGCGCCAGCGCGATCGCATCCGAGCCGAGGAACATTTCACCGTCGCCGTAGCCCATCGCGAGCGGCGAGCCCTTGCGCGCACCGATCAGGAGGTTGCCATGACCCTTGAACAGGAAGGCCAGCGCGAACGCGCCCTTCAATTGCGGCAGCGACGCAGCCACGGCCTGCTGCGGCGAATGGCCTTTCAGCAAATAGGAGTTGACCAGATGGACGACGGTCTCGGTGTCCGTTTCCGACGCGAACCTGGCGCCCTGCTTTTCGAGCTCGGCCCGTAGTTCGCGAAAATTCTCGATGATGCCGTTATGTACCACGGCAACGTTGTCAGTCGCATGCGGATGCGCGTTGCTCTCGGTCGGCTTGCCGTGGGTCGCCCAGCGCGTGTGACCGATGCCGGCGTGCCCCTTCAGCGGATGCTGCTCGAGCCGCTTCTGCAGGTTCTTGAGCTTGCCCTCGGCGCGCCGCCGGTCCAAATGATCGCCCTCGAGCGTGGCAACGCCCGCGGAATCGTAGCCGCGATATTCGAGACGTTTCAAGGAATCGACGAGATGCTCGGCAACCGGCCCGCGTCCCAGGATCCCGATGATTCCGCACATCAGCGCTAGTCCCCAAATCGTCGAGAAAGATTCAAAAGCGTGGCATTGTCTTAACGAAAACCGCGCGCTTTCAGGATTCAATAATTATTGCGGATTGCGACAGGGTTTAAGTGGGAGCCCTAACCGAGGGCCTGCATGCAACTCCGGTTTGATGCGGAGGTCCGGTTCGGAGCGCACTTAACGCCCGGTCAACGCTTTCGCGCAGAGACTGTCGCGTCGGAGAGGACGCCATGACCTATAGCCGCCGCCCAACTGATCCCAAAGGCACCAGCCCGCTGAGCCTGTCGCATCCGACCTCCGGAAGCCATCTGGCGCACTGGCCGCCGCCGGCCTTGAGCAACGAGCTCAAGCCGATGCCGATCAAACATCGCGCCAACGAGCCCGTCAAGCACGCCACCCGCCGCGGGTGGCGTTTGACACGTGCGATGTTCGCTGAGTTCCAGGACGACGAAAGCTGATTTCTCAGCTCACTTCTTGTGGCGTTGCTTGGCATTCCGGAAGCGCGCCGCGGCGCCCTCACGCGTCGTCTGCGGGCTCCGCTCGAGCGCCAGCGCATCATCGGGAACGTCGCGCGTGATCACCGAGCCAGAGCCGATATAGGCGCGGGCGCCGATGGTGATCGGCGCCACCAGCGAGGTGTTGGTGCCGATGAAAGCGCCCTCGCCGATATTGGTCTTGTGCTTGTTGAAGCCGTCATAGTTGCAGGTGATGGTGCCGGCACCGATATTGGCATTGGCCCCAACATGGGCGTCGCCGATATAGGACAGGTGATTGACCTTCACGCCCGCCTCCAGCACCGCGGCCTTGGCCTCGACGAAATTGCCGATCTTGGCGCCGTCTCCGAGTGTCGTACCGGGCCGCAGCCGCGCGAACGGCCCGAGCAGGCTGTTCCGGCCGAGCTTGGACTGCACGATGTGCGAAAACGAATGCACCACCGCGCCGTCGCCGATCGACACGCCGGGGCCGATCACGACGAACGGCTCGATGGTCACGTCCTTGCCGAACGTGGTATCCGCAGCGAGGTAGACGGTCTCCGGCGCGACCAGCGTCACGCCTGCATCCATCGCCGCGCGGCGCAGCCGGTTCTGCATCACCGCCTCGGCTTCGGCGAGCTGCGCCTTGGTATTGACGCCGCGCACCTCGTCCTCGGAGGTCTCGATCACGACCGCCTCGAGCCGCTGCTCGCGCGCGATCGCCACCGCATCGACCAGATAGTACTCGCCCTTGCTGTTGGCATTGCCGATCCTGTCGAGGATCGCGAGCGCGCGACGGCCGTCCATCGCCATCACCCCGGCATTGCACAGCGTGATCGCCCGCTCCGCTTCGCTTGCATCGGCCTGCTCGCGGATCGCGACCAGCTTCGATCCGTCGAGCAGAAGGCGTCCATAGCCGGTCGGATCGGCGGCGCGGAAGCCGAGCACGGCGAGCGCTGCGCCTTCCGCGAGCGCTGACCGCAGGCGCGCGAACGTCTCGGCCGTGATCAGCGGCGTGTCGCCGAATGCGACCAGCAGATCGTCTGCGCCGCGCGCGATCGCCTGCCGCGCCGCCAGCACCGCATGCGCCGTCCCCAGCCGCTCGCGCTGAACGAAGATATCCGCGTCGGGCCGCAGGCGCTTGGCTTCCTTCTCGACCGCTTCGTGCCCTGGCCCCACCACCACGGCGATGCTGGCGCCATCGCCTTGCGGCGCCGCCGCCAGGACGTGCGCGAGCAATGATTCGCCGGCGATGGGATGCAGCACCTTGGGGACGCTCGTGCGCATCCGCGTGCCCTCGCCTGCCGCAAGCACGATGGTCAGACTGGATCGAGCGGTCATGAAACACCTGGGATGAAGGGAGCGCATAGGTCGCGCTGTCATAATGCGTTTTCTGCGCGGGGCAAACCGCACCCGCTGAAGCCCCTGGTGGTTTTCCTGTTAATGTTCGCTTCGTGATTCGATTAAGGCAGGTTCATGGCTAAGGACTCCCGCAAATCCGCCGGCACGAACGGAGCTGAGAAGACGGGGGCGACTCTGTCCGGACTGTTTGCCGACGAGAACGAGCTCGATCGCCGCGCGCTGTGGCGGCTCGGCTGGTGGGGGGCTGGCGCCGTCGGCGCCGTCGGCCTGGCCGTTTTCACCAATCAGGCCGCACAGGGATGGCGGCAGGACCGTGTTTCCGCGGCCGATCTGTCGCGCCAGGCACAATTGCTGCAGTCGCTGGCCCGCGAGACGCAAGGCGAGGCGCGCCAGCTCGGCGCGGCCATCGAGACGCTCAACACCGATCGCGACCGGCTGTACGCGCGCGTGACCGTGCTCGAGCAGGGATTGGACTCGGTGACCGGCGCGCTGGCCAAGCAGAGCGCCCAGGCAACCGCCAATCCCGCCCCCGGCGGCAAAGTCGCACCCGCGCCGCAGATCGCGGCCGTGGAGTCCCAGGCCACGGTGGCGGCCCCATCGAGTTCCGCGGCGTCCAGCCCCTTGCCGGCCTACGCGAACGCGTCGCCGTTCATGCCGATTCCCAACGGGGCCGCCGGAATCAATCCGGCTCAGCCCGGTTCCCCGGCGGCTGCCGCGAGCGCCGACAAGACGAAACAGGAGCAGTCCAGGCCGATGTCGGCCGGGCTGTCGGGTGCTTCGTCATCGTCCGTCTCCGCCGCTCTGTCGCCGCCCCCACCTGCACCCGCCGTCGCGGCGACCGGTTCCCAGTCGCCTGGTGGCGCACCGGACCCGGCCGGCAAGCCGGCCGAGACCGACAAGCTCGCAAAGGCTGAGCCCGCAGAGGCCGCCGCCAAGGGCAATGACAGCACGGACGTCACGGTCACGGCGGTCCAGAAGACCGAATTCGCAGTCGATCTCGGCGCGGCCAGCTCGCTCGGAGGATTGCGGGCGCTGTGGCGGGATCTCGTGAAGACCCATGCCGACCTCGCCTCGCTCAGGCCGATCATCATCCTGAAGGAAGGCCGGAGCGGTCCGGGCATGCAGCTGCGACTCGGCGCCGGCCCATTGGGCGACGCGGCCACGGCGGCGAAGATCTGCGCGGTGCTCGCCGAGAGCCGGCGCGCTTGCGAGACCACCGTCTATGACGGCCAGCGCCTCGCAGTCCGTGAGGAGCCGGAGGGGGCCGAGGCGGCCAAGCCGGGCGCTCCGGCGGCTGCCGCCCTGAAGCCGGTGCAGCGTCGGCGCACGTTTCAGCCGCAGGCCCAGCAGCAGCGCCACGGCAAGCGCGAGGAGCCGCCGCCCACAGCAGCAGCACCAGCGCCGCCGCCGGCAGAGGCGCCCAAGCCCGAGCAACCGTCGGCGCTGTCGTCGTTCTTCCGCCGCTCCTGAGCCTCAAATCATCGTGCAGCCAAAGCCGGTTGGGACGGATTGTGAAAGCAGTCCGCGAACCGGCTTTGCGGCTTGTCCGACGATCCTTTCCGCAGCATAGTCCCGCGCATGAAAAAGACCCCGTTCCGCCTCTCGCCCTATCAGGTGCAATGGCTCCTGATCATAGGCTTCGTCACCGTCGGCTATGCCCTCTATCTGCGCTATCTCGCGATCGAGCTGTCGAGCGTCGCGCTGGCCTGCGATGCGGGCCTGCAGACGCTGGCCTGCAAGAGCCGGGCGGTCGCGACCACGCTGTTCAAGAATTCGGTATTCGGCGCCACCGCGCTGGTGATTGCAGTGCTGCACGTGATGCGGCCGTCGATCGTGCTGTTGACCGGCGGGCTGATCGCCGCCGGCCTCGGCATCGTGCTCTACAACATCGTGCTGTCGGGGCTGGCGATCGGCCTGCTCATCCTCGGCTTTGCGCGGCCCGCGCCCGCCACAGCGTGAACGCCAGCAGCAGATACATCGCGCAGGTCCACATCGCCTGCCAGTTGTCGCGGCCCTCGTTGTAGATCACGTAGACCGAGGAGATCGCGAGCAGGCCGGCGAAGCTGGCCTCGGCGATCGGGCGCGCGCCCTGCGCCGGACGATTGCCGAGCAGCATCGCGAACGGCACCACTGCCATGGTCAGGCTCGCGAACGGGAAATCGCGGTAGCGCGGGTCGAACACGAAGCCGAGCGCCGTCTCGGCCGCAATCAGCACCGTCACGACGAGGACCAGGCCCAGCAGGTAGGTGATCTTCAACTGCTTGCGGCCGTCATTCGGTCCGAGCAGGTCGAGAAAGGTCGGCAACGGCCGCCCGGCCATCGCCGCGTTGGCGCTGAGGATGGGCGCCAGGACGCCGGCAGCGAGCAGCGCCCCCCAATGCAGCCAGCCGCCGACACCGAGGCTCTCATAGAACATTTTGTCCGCGGCCATGCCGAACAGCACGCCCGCTGTCGTCGCGGAGAACCCGACCCCGATCCAGGCTGAGACGTGCGGCGGCCAGGGCCGGCGCCGCACCGTCAGCCACCCGGCCAAGAACACCACGAACGACAGGATCATGCCGCCGCCCATCTGCAGCTTCCACAGCGGATAGTTGCTGACGGGCTCGCCCGGCGGATATTTCAGCGCGCGCTGGTCGTCGCTGATCAGGCCCCAATAGCCGCCGACCGTGCCCTCGAGCTTGCGCTTCCACGGCTGATCATAGGCCTCGATCAGGTTGACGCGGAAGTTCTCGCGCTTGGCGAGGCTGAGGATCTCCGACACCACCCGCGCCTGGTTGGCGCGCGACGGCAGCGCACCCTCGCGCATCCGCCCCTCGCTCGGCCAGCCGGTCTCGCCGATCAGAATCTCCTTGCCCGGAAAGGCGACGCCGACCTGCTGGCGGATGGCGTCGACATGGGAGGCGGCGAATTTCGCGCGCACCGGCATGTCCTCCCAATACGGAAGGATATGAACCGTGACGAAGTCGACGATGTCGTAGAGCTCGCGATTGCGCAGCCAGAACTCCCAGACGTCGGCATAGGTCACGGGGACCTGGACCTGGGCCTTGACGCTGCGGATGGTCGCAGCGAGATCGGCGGTCGTCATCTCACCGCGCAGCAGCACCTCGTTGCCGACCACGACCGCCGTGATCACCTTCGGATAGCGCTTGATCAGGTCGACCGCGATCGCGATCTGCTGCTCGTTCTTCAGCTTGTTGGAGCCGAGCCAGATGCCCTGGATCACCTTGATGCCGACCCGGGATGCGATTCCCGGCACCTGGTCGAGGCCGTTCTCGATCGAATAGGTGCGCACGCATTCGGAGATCTTGGCGAGCTGCACCAGGTCCTGCTCGATCTGCTCGGCGTCGATATGGGTGGTCGGATCCAGCGGGCTCTGCTGGCCGCGGAACGGCGCATAGGACACGCACTGCAGCTTCGAATCGAGCTCGATCGGCGCGCGCGCGAGCGTGATCGGCTGGGCCAGCCACCACCACGCGGCGGCGATGACACCCAAGGATATGAGCAGAAGCGCCAGCGGCGTAGGAAGGGATTTCAGTTCCGTGTCTCCAGGCAGGGTGGTGTCGATTACCCGGTCGGCGGCGATCTGCCAAGTAGGCGATCGGCCGAGCCCTCCGGCACTCTTGGCGGACCCGCTCCAAATCACCCTTTTACGATGACGCGAGAAAGTTGGTACGTTGCTGGACAAATTCCGAGATTCCGGTCATTGGGAATCCCGGTTGACCCCGGCCGTCGCAACCAGGTTTCTCGGCCCTGCGCAAGCGCCCGTCAGGAACGCTCCGCGACAGTCGGAATCAATCTCCCGCCGCAATCGGGGCCGATTTGATCGGCATCACCACTGCGTCCGTCAGGGGACGGCACGAAGGCAACAATCGGGGAATTTATGGGTCGACGCGTGCTCAAGTCCAAGTTTTCGGTTTCGCGCCTGTCCGCGGCTCTGGGCCTCGTGCTCCTCATCGGCGCGCCCGGCGCCCTCGCCCAGAGCGGCAGCGACCATCCCCAGGACCAAAAGCCGCAGGCGGCCAATCCGGCCGACGTGTCGAGGGACAACCAGCGCAAGGCCGACGAATTCACCGAAGCGTCCCAGGCGCTCAGTGGCGGCCCGGCCGGCAATCCCGAATGCGTCTGGCTCGGCCGCCGCGTCGTCCAGCTGATGTACAACGACGACCTCGATACCGCCTTCCGCCACCTCGATCTCTATGACCGGTTCGGCTGCCCCGGTGGCCACGTTCAGGCCGCCTTCCGCTGCCTGACGCGATTCATCCCGCAGATCGATCCGAAGGTGCCGAACTCGCTGAACAACCACGTCCATACCTGCTGGATCAATCCGGACGCGAAGCCGCAGGTGGCTGCGGCGCCTGCGCCGGGCCCAGCCTCGAGCCCGGCAGCGACGCCGGCCGCGCAGGCGTCTCCAGCGCCGACGCAGCAGCCCGCCCCCCAGGCTTCGCCCTCGCCCGCGCAGCCTCCGGCGAAGTGACCGGCGCCTGAGGCAGGCAGGACGCACGATCCCGGCGACCGCCCCCCATGCGTGGCGTGCGCATGACAGCGCTCCGATCACGTGGCAGGATACGATCGAGATACGATCGAGGTCGTCGACGCGCGCTTGAGCCTCGCCCCGGTTCAGGCACCGTTCAGCATCATTGGGCTCTGTTGGGATGGCATATGATGTCGCGGCCTTCGGCTGTGACGGCGTGAGAATGACCGCCTTCGTCGTTCGTCGTCGAACGTCACGCGTGAACGTGCTCCCGGTAGCATCGCATACCCGAGATGGAACGGCGATCGACCGCTCCGCTTCGCCGCTGACTTGATCCTAGGAATGGTTGCCCCTCCAATGCGTGCCGTCGTCGCCGTCCTGCTCCTCGTCACCGCTGTGCACGCCGCCCTCTGGGGACTGCTGCAGGACAAGCAGGAGGCCCCCAATTTCACCGGCCTGCTGCAGAGCGTTTCCTACGATCCGCATGAAGGAACCGGAGCCCCCGGCGCCAACACCGTGGCCTCGCCGGAACGTATCCGCGCCGACATGAAGAAGCTCGCCACGATGACGCGGGCCATCCGGCTTTACTCTTCTACCGGCGGCCTCGAGATCGTGCCGCCGCTGGCCGCGGAGGCCGGACTGAAGGTGATGCTCGGCGCCTGGATCGACAAGGATCCGGACCGCAACGAGCGCGAGATCCAGTCGGCCATCACCCTCGCCCGCCGCAACAGCAACGTCATCGGCATCGTGGTCGGCAACGAGACCATCCTCACGGCGACCCAGAAGGTCGATGAGCTGATCGAGAAGATCAAGCGCGTGAAGAAGTCGGTCAACGTGCCCGTCACCACCGGCGACGTCTGGAACAGTTGGCGCGACAACCCCGAGCTCGCGGCCAATGTCGACTTCATCGCCGCGCACGTGCTGCCCTATTGGGAATTCTTCACCGACGACCAGGCGGTCGATCAGGCGGTGGATCGCTATCAGCTTCTGAAGAAGCAGTTCCCCGGCAAGCGCATCATGATCGCCGAGTTCGGCTGGCCGAGCCAGGGCTACAGCCGCAGCGGCGACAACCGCGGCCCCGCCGTGCCGGGCCCGCTCCGGCAGGCGAAGGTGCTGCGCAATTTTCTCGCCCAGGCCGCCTCGATCGGCATGGAATACAACATCGTCGAGGCCATCGATCAGCCCTGGAAATATTTCGAAGGCGGCGTCGGCCCGTATTGGGGCGTCCTGAATGCCGCGCGCGAGGCGAAATTCGCCTGGACCGGCCCGATCGTGAATCCCGACTATTGGCAGCTCGCGGCCATCGCGCTGCTGGTCGGCGTGCTGCTGTCGCTGCCGATCGTGCGGCTGCGCCAGCCGACCGTGCTGCAGGCCATGATGCTCGCCATCACGGCACATGGCGTCGGTGCCTGGGTCTCCAACGTCTTCGCCTATTGGAACGTGCACTATTTCGTCTGGGGCTCGACCTTCGCACTGACCCTCGGCCTGATCCTCTTGGTTCCATTGATCCTCATTGCGATGGCCCGCATCGAGGAGATCGCCGCGATCGCCTTCGGCCGCGAGCCGCGCCGTCTGCTGACCCGCGACAAGGCCGCGCGCGACCGCGCCGCCATGCCGGAGGGCTATTGCCCGAAGGTGTCGATCCACGTGCCGGCCTATTTCGAGCCGGTCGACATGATGAAGCAGACGCTGGATGCGCTGGCGCGGCTCGACTACCCGAACTACGAGGTCGTCTGCATCATCAACAACACGCCCGACCCGGCGTTCTGGCAGCCGATCCAGGATCACTGCCGCATGCTCGGCGAGCGCTTCAAGTTCATCAACGCCGAGAAGGTCAAGGGCTTCAAGGCCGGCGCCTTGCGCATCGCGATGGAGCGCACCGCCGTCGACGCCGAGATCATCGGCATCATCGACGCCGACTATGTCGTGACGCCGGACTGGCTCTCCGACCTCGTGCCGGCCTTCGCCGACCCCGCCGTCGGCCTGGTCCAGGCGCCGCAGGAGCATCGCGACGAGGATCTGTCGCTGATGCACTACATCATGAATGGCGAATATGCCGGGTTCTTCGACATCGGCATGGTCCAGCGCAACGAGGAGAACGCGATCATCGTGCACGGCACGATGTGCCTGATCCGGCGCGCGGCGATGGACATGGCCGGCGGCTGGTCGAGCGACACGATCTGCGAGGACACCGATCTCGGCCTCGCCATCCAGGAGCTGGGCTGGCAGACCCACTACACCAACACCCGCTACGGCCAGGGCCTCCTGCCCGACACCTACGAGGCGTTCAAGAAGCAGCGCCATCGCTGGGCCTATGGCGGCTTCCAGATCGTCAAGAAGCACTGGCGCCGCTTCCTGCCCGGCCACAGCCGGCTGACCTCGGACCAGAAGCGCGAGTTCTCGCTCGGCTGGCTCAACTGGCTCGGTGCCGAGAGCCTCGGCGTCGTGGTCGCGATCCTCAACCTGATCTGGACGCCGATCGTTGCCTTCGCCGGCATCGCCATTCCCGACAAGATCCTGACCATCCCGATCCTCGCCGCCTTCGTGGTCTCGCTTGCCCACTTCCTGATCCTCTACCGGCTGCGGGTGGCGGTGAAGCCGTGGCAGATGCTGGGCGCGATGGTCGCGGCCATGAGCGTGCAGTGGACCGTCAGCCGCGCCGTGGCGCAGGGCCTGATCACCGAGCACCTCGCCTTTGCCCGCACGTCCAAGGGCGGTCTCTCCAGGATGTCGATCGAGTTCCAGGCGTTCTGGGAGGCGGTGATCGGCGCCCTGCTCCTGATCGGCGCCACCATCCTGATCGTGACCAACACGCTTGCCATCACCGAGCTCTACATCTTCGCCGCCGTCCTGATCCTGGAGAGCCTGCCGTTCCTCTCAGCGGTCGCCATCGCGCTGCTGGAGATGTCCCGCATCAACTCCTTCGAATTCTGGCGCCACGCCACCGTCCGCACCGCCGAGCTGATCGGCCTGCGCCCGGTCTGGGTGCCGGAGCTGGCGGGGCCCGGGATGCAACCGGCGACAGTGAGCGCGGCGGCCAAGGTGGCCGTGCCGGCCGCGACGAAGGTGCCGGAGAAGGTGTAGCCGAGAGGCCGGCGTCGGGTGACTTCGGCACCGGTCCCCGGCAATTGCATGGGACAGCCCGCCCGCGGCCATCCTTCGAGACGCCCGCCTCCGGCGGGCTCCTCAGGATGAGGACGGCGTGCGCGGCCCGAGCGATCTGCGGCGAGGTCTGCGCCCCTATCCAGCGGTGCGACCGCCCTCACGCCCCCCTTCTCAACCCTCATGGTGAGGAGCGCCGCCCCTTGGCGGCGCGTCTCGAACCACGAGGCCCCCGCCGCCGCGGCACACTCCCGCCCACCACACCCCCAACCCTCTCCACCCGCTCACACAATTCACCCCACCACGCCTCTGTGGTTTCACCCCCCTATTGACCGAAACAAACCCACCCCCTACACAGCGCGGGCGACAGCATGCGGCCCATGGCCGGGGTTTTTGCCGCCCCGTTCCCGCGCCGCAGTGAATCACGGCGACGCCTTGCGCGTTATCATGGTATCCTGCCGACGATCCGGACAGTGACGGCTCCAGCCGCCACACCGCTTCCCTGGAAGCGAGCGCGTAGCTCAGCCGGTAGAGCACGTGACTTTTAATCACGGGGTCCTGGGTTCGAGCCCCAGCGCGCTCACCAACAAAATCAAGCACTTAGCTCAAAACCTGCTGACACAGAAAATGGCTGTGTCAGCAATATGTCAGCAAAATCCTCGGGGGGTTGCGGCTCAGAGCCATGCTGTGCATACATAGCGGGCCGGAACCGTGTTGGAAGCACGGAACCGGCCCTAACCACGCCAAACCGACAGGACGGTTCACCATGGCTGACGCCACCATTGCGTCCATAATCCCCCTCCCGCAACACCAAAAAACTGCTGACACAGCGCTGACACAGCGCCCCAAGACCGGCGCCGAGAGGCAGCGCGCCTACAAGGCCCGGCTCCGAGCCGCCAAGGCCGCGCAGCTGCCGGCGGTGGTGCCGCCCGCCACCGTCTCGGCCGCCCAGAACGCGCCGGAGCTGGTCATTACTCATCCTAGTAACGCACGCCTCGACCGCCCAGAACGCGGGCGAGACGGTCTATCCCCCGCCCGCCTCGCCCTGGACGTGACGCCCGAAACATTGACGCCACCGTCAATGTTTTCCCGCCTCGCCCTGCGCGCCGCCGCCCTCGGCCTCGCCCTGGTCGGCCTGTCCATGAACGCGGTCTACGCCCATAGCCTGGGCAGCTCGGATCTCTCCGGCTGGCTGTTCCTGGCGCTGGGTCTTTGCGCTGATTGCGCCGCCCTGGCGCTGCCCTCGGTCGCGGCCTCCTGCCAGGACGTCGGCAGCAAGGTGGCGGCCTGGGCGACCTGGGTGGCGGTGTTCGCCTTCGCCATGCTCGGCTCGGTCGGCTTTGCCTCGACCAGCATAAGCGACGTCACCCTGGCGCGCGGGAGCCGCGTCACCCCGGCGGTGACGGCGGCGCAGGCGGCCCTGGGTGACGCGATGAAGGCGCGGGATCTCGAATGCAAGGGCGGCGTCGGCCGGTTCTGCCGGGAGCGTGAGACCGCCGTTGAAACGGCGCGCGCCGGGCTAGCGGCGGCCATGGGTGCGGTCCAGACCGGCGCCGATCCGCAGGCGGCGGCAATGGTCCAGCTGACTGCCTGGGTGACGGCTGGCCGCGTCAGCCCCTCCGAGGGTGACGTCGCCATGGTCCGCCTGCTGCTCCTGGCCTTGCTTCCACAGGTCGGGGGCCTATTGTTGATGGTCTCCCGGAGGACAGCATGACGACGCTTGCGGAACTGGAAAAGGTCAAGGTTGAGGTCGAGCGCCGGCTGCCGCCGGAGGTCGTCTCCTACCTGCAGAGCAACAACTTTTCTCTGACGATCAGCTCCTCAAACACCGGCACGATGTACCGGCCCGTGCTGGTTGATCAGAACTTGGCCGATGAGATCGCCGAAGAGGAGCTGGTCGAGGAAATGGTCTCGTACCGCAAGAACGTCACGGGCATCGATAACACCATCTTCATCAGTCCGAAGGGGAAGACCCAGCACGCGGCGCGGGTGAAGGTGGCGATCAATCCGCCGGACTCGATCAGCCCGCATTGCGAGACCGCCTCGGTTGCGATCAGCGATGGCAGCGTGAAGGCCGGCAACATTGCCTCACCCGCGCTGCTCCAGCAGGTGACCCGGTTCATCGAGCTGAACCGGGAGGTGCTTATGGACTATTGGGAATATCGCATCCTGACAGACGAGCTGCAGCAGCGGCTGAGACCGATCTCATAGCTCGAAGGAATAGACGATCACAGGCACGAGGCCCGCATGCGAAAGCGTGCGGGTCTTGTTGTGACACAAGTCCACAATTTCCTCGGTCGTCGCATTGGAGATCATGCGTTCGCGCCGGTCGACCTCGCGCAGCCGATAGCCGAGATCCTGCAATTTCTCCGGCAAACTCGAGCCTTCCGTGCATTCGATGGTCACGAGATAGTCGCCGGGGATGCTCGTGACCCAGCCGCCGGCTTTTGTCACAAAGCGGTTCAGCGCCGCGAATTTTTCCTTGCGCGATTGCAGCGCCTTGGCGCGCCTGTCCGGCTCATCCGGGTCGCCATAGGTTCGGGGATTGTAGCCGCCTGGGCGGCCCTGGCTGCGGTCCGTTCTCACCGGCTGAACTCGTCGGCCAGCGCCATGCAGGCGTCGACAGCCGCCTGCAGCTGCTGGCGCACCTTGGCACGGTAGCGCGGCAAATCGGCCGGCGCCGCGCGCTGCATGATCGACAGCGTCAGCAGCGGCGCCTGCAGCAGGGTGTCGCACTTGCCGATGCCTGCGTGCTCCTGGCCCTGGTGCTGCGGCTTGAACGAGACCATTAGTGCACCGTAATCTCGGCATCGAGCAGCGGCAGCGCGGCCTCGCCATAGTGCTGGCAGGCGAGCTGGACGATGCGCGCCAGGGTCAGCGGCTTGCCTTCCGGGTCGTTGATCAGCACCTCGCCGATCCAGGGGACCAGCAGCTCGGCGAACGTCCATGCATCGCGCTCAGCGTCCCTCACCGGTTGCGCTCCGTGGTGTAGGTCCCGTCGCGGACCATCTGGTGATAGCGCTGTTTGTTCTTGAGGTAGAGGTACTCTTTTTGCGCGTTGGTCATGCCGGGCGCGGAGAAGCTGTTGCGCGCGATCTCGCGCTCCTCGGGGGTCAAAAAATTTGGCTCGCGCGGCCTCCCGGAATAGGTCGGGGGTTCGCTGCGGGACACGGGTGCAGCCATCGGCATGCCTTTCCTGGGTGCGGGGATCGCGGGCAGCGAGGGTTCACTTGCCGTTTCAACAGCTGGCTCGGCCGGGATCTCCGGCGCGCCACCCTGCGCCGCCGAGATGAGCCGCTCGCGCTCAACGTCGCGGTCGAGGCTTTCGGCACCCCGCGCGGCCCGCTGGCGCGTGTCGATATCGTCGAGGATCAGCGCGAACAGCTCCTTGCTCCCGCGCTGCAGCCCGATGCGCTGGCCGCGCTGGTAGCTCTCGGCGACAAAGTGGACATTGTCCTCATGCAGCACCTCGGGATGCTGCAGGACGAACCAGCGTTCGGCCGGCGTCATGTCGGGGAAGCGCTGCGCCAGCTCGCGCTCGACCGGCGACATGCGGGACATCTCCGCCGACAGCTCCTCGGCTCGGCGCTGCCGCGCCAGGGCCTCGCGGACGGCGCGCTCGTTGCGCTCCTGCTCCTCGCGCTCCTGTTCGGTCAGCTCCGGCGGCGCTGCGGCAGCCTCCAGCGGCGGGGCCATCTCCGCCGCCGGAGCCGCATCAGGGACGTCGGCAGGGTGCTGTTCTCCGCCGCCCCGATAGGGTTGAACTCGCTGCGTCCTACGCATGGTGATTAGCTCCCGCCCACCGTCCGCCGAACGTGGCGCATGTAGCTGGACCCGGCGCTGTTCACGTTGCGACTCGCCTTGTCGTAAGGATCGATGCCATGACCGTGCGGCCCCGCGCTGGTGCTATGCACCTTCGGCTGGCCGCCGTTGTCCGGCAGCTTCACATCTCCGCTCTTCGCCCTGGTCGCGTTCTGGCTGTTGTCGCTGGCACGCTTAGCCCAGTAGGCCAAATCTTCTTTCTTGCTCGAAAAGCCAGAGACCGCCTTGTCGGGCCTGCGGTACTCCTCAATCCTGCTCTGCCTGCTCATGGCCATCTCCTCGGAACGATCGGCGCGGCGCCGACGGCGCCGTCGTCGTAGACGTTGACAACGCGGTCCACGCGCGGCGATGGCCGCGCGCGCTTGGTCTCGTCATGCTGCTCCATCGCGAACTGAAGCATATGGGCCGCTGCATCAAACCGGTTCGGGCACCAATTGATCTGTTTCCTGACCGGCTCCCCGGCTTCATTGTGGCCGGTCACCACCCAGTTCGACCCCTCGCGCGTGGCGGTATACTTCGCCCGGCCATAGTCGTGGGTGATGACGTCCAGCGCGGTGCTCTTGAAGGTCAGCGTCATCGGGTCACCCTGCCCTGGTCGTCGCGGTATTCGCCGCTCGCGCGTGCCTGCTGATAGCGCTGCTTCTGCTGTGCATAGCGCTCCAGGCGCTGCTCGTCGGTCATGCCCTTGATGGAGCCGCCGATGCTGCGCGCGATCTCTTCCTCTTCGGGCGACAGTCCAAACTTGTTGCTCGGCGCGCGCTGCTGCGGCTCCGGCCGGTGCTCGGCCTGGGCGTAGAGCCGGTCGAGGTTCTGCATCTTGACGTCGAGATCGTTGATCTTGAACACCGCCTCGGCGGCGGCCGTGCGGTCGTCGTCGATCTGGGCGCGGCGCAGCTCGGAATAGGCCTCCTCGCGGGCGTACTGATAGCCGCGCATGGTGTCGGCGAGCAGCGTCTTGTTGTCGATGGTCATGGCTGTTCCTGTCTGTTCATCGGATAATACCGCGCCGCGAAGCTGGCCGCCAACCGCGAGGCCTTCGGTTCCTGCTGCGGAGGCTGAGAGGCGATCCCAAGCGCGCGCAGACGGCCTGGAGCGGCGAGCTGGGCCGGGCGGCGCAGATAGCTCGCGCCTCGGCCGACCGCATGGGCGGCCTCGCCAACGAGCCGGGGCGACATCGCAGGCAGCGCGGCGAGCGCAGGCGTCGACAGCGCGCCGAGACCTGCGGTCGCCAAGCCGGCGCCGACGCGCGCGATGCCGCGCGGCGCCCAATGGCCCAGGGCGTGACCCATGATCCGGTCGAGCAGATGCTCGGCACCGCTGTTGCGCAGGATCTCGACCAGCTGCTTGCGGTAGCCGAAATTGGTGCTGACGTTGTCGCGCGTCACCGCGAGCAGCTTCCGCAATGCGGTGTCGATGTTGGCATTGGGATTGAGACTGAGCGTCCGCTCGATTTGCTTGATGGTGTCGGAGACCTTCGCATAGGCCTCCATCGCGCGGCCGTAGTCCGGCGCCTGCTTGACGATGGTCCCTCGGATCGCGTTGTAGACGCGGTCCGCGACGACCCGCTCTGGCGTATGCAGCTCGGTCGCGTCGCGGATGTCGCCGACCTTGCGCTTGAGCGCGTCCAGCCCCTCGGCGGTGTGAAACTCGTAAGGGTCGAGCGCCCGCCACTCGTCGACGATGTCGGCCAGCTTGTACCTGACCGCCTGCGTCGTCGGCGACAAGTCCTGTCCCTTATAGGTCTGGACCTTGCCGGCCTCGCGCATCGCGTCGTCGATCTTGTCGAAGTTGAGAACCTTGGTGTCCATGCCGATGTCGGCCATGGCCTCGCGATAGCCCTGGCCGCGCTCGACCCGCATCTGGTCGACCGCGCCGCGCGCCTCGCTGACGACGTCCTCCAATGGCCGCTCGCCGCGCATGCCGGCGCGGAACGCTTCGCCTGCGCCGCCGCCCTCGATGCCGGTTCGCAGCGCCGCCTTGATCGGCTCGGCGCCTGCGCCTGTCGTCAGTCCAAGACCCTCCGCAGCGAGGTTGCCGGCGCCGCGCGTAAGAGCGCCAGCCGCTCGGCCCGGCGCAGCGGCGACCTCGCCAGCGGCCCTGCCGACCTTGCCAACGAGGCCCGGAGCGCGCGCCAGCGCCGTCTCGCCGCCGGAGAGCAGGATCGAGGCGTCGCCGAGCACGCCAACCGGGTCAGTCGCCAGCGCCTTCTTGAACCCCTCGACCGAGCCGTACCGGTCCTTGAAAAACCCCTTGAACTGGTCCCATGCCTGATCGGCTTCCGGGTCCGGTCCGCCGATGCCGATGCCGAGCTGATTGGCGAGGCCAGCGCCGACCTTGCCGATGTTCTCGACAGTGTCGATCGGATGCAGGATCGGCTGGACGACGTCCTTGGCGAACTGGACCGCGCTGCCCGGCGCATTGGCGAGCGCCTGACCAGGGACGTCCGACCACGCCAGCGGCTTGTCGGCCGGCTTGAAGTTCTCGAACTCGTCGGTGCTCAAAACCTGCGGCTGCGCGGCTCCTGCCGGCGCGCCGTAGTTCTCGAACTCGTCATTGCTCAGGACGGGCATCAGTGGATGACCTCCCAGCCCTGGCCGGTCCACCGGCCCTTGACGCCATGCGCGTTGGTGCGGATCTCGCCAACCTGCGGCGCGCCAGTCGACTTGCCCAGCGGACCGACCTCGGCGTCGATGCCTTCCGCGCTATAGCCCTGCTTCTTGAGCGAGTCGGCGCGACGGCGCAGCGCGCCCTCGACGATCTCACGCTGCCGCGCGAGGTTGGCCTTGATGCGATCGGGCGCCATGCCGGGATTGATCGACTGCCGCTCCCACTGCGCGGCCTCGGTCGCGGTCAGCGCCGAGCCGAACAGCTCATGCCGGACCTTGTTCTGATAGCCCTGGTAGCTCTGCCACCAATCGGCGGCGTCGGTGTTGCCGATGTTGAACTGCCGCGCCGCCCAATTCTTGACGTCGCCGATGGTCGCCGAGCCGGAGCCCGCATAGTCCGGCTTGAAGCCGGTTTCGAGCGCGCGCAGCTGATTGGCGCTCGTCGCCTTCTCGCCGAGGTCTTTGAGCAGCGAGGCAGGCAGCGGTTTCTCCTTGCCCTGCACGGCGGCGAGCCGCTCCCGCTGAAGGTCGAGCGACGCCTTCTGATACGGCGTCAGCTCCTTGGCCGCTTCCAGCTCGTCGGCGTGCTTCTGCGCCTCCAGCTCCAAGCGCTGGCTGGCCTGATCGATGCCCTCCTGCTTCTGCGCGAAGGCCAAGCCTTCCAGCGCCGGGCGGCCTGCCATCAGCGACAGGCCGCCAGCGAGCAGCGCGCCATAGGGCGAGGACATGAACTGCTGCATGCTGCTGCGCTGGGGTGGCGCGAACGGATTGGCCGCCGGAGGTGATGCCGCCGCCGCAGCCGGCGCAGGAGGTGCGCCGGGAGCTGCCGCAGGCGCTGCGGCGGCGGCGCCTGCAGGAGCGGAGACTGCTGCAGGGGTCTCGTTGCTGGCGTCGACACTGGCGCGCCACGCGGCGTCGGCCTGCGGGTCCAGCCGGATCGGGTCGTTCGGATTGATGCCGTACTGCCGCTGCATGACATCGCGCAGCTTGTCCATGCCCTGCTGGCGCGTCGGGTCCGTGAACGCCTGCCGCAGGTAGTCCATGCCCAGCTGGCGCTCCTGATCAGAGACCTCGCCACCATTGGCGAACGGATTGATCGCGCCGCCGCGCGCCGCAAACATCATGGCCATCTTGCCAACGGTCGAGATGACGTCGCCGAGGCCGCCGCCTCCGCTGCCGCCCTTCGACGGCGCGGGCGGCGTCAGATTGAGATTTGGTTTCGGCGCGGTGGCGCGCGCGATCTGCGCGACCGGGATCAATCCGCTGTCGGCGGCCATCCAATTGTGCGGGTCGATGACATCGTCCTCGGCAGCGCCGCCCTCGGCGAAGCCTGCGCCGTAGTCCGCCGCCGTCAGCCCAGGGAGGGGATTGGCGCTGCTGCCGCCATAGGCGTCACCGCTCCACATGTTGCCGCCGCCATAGCTCGGCGAGGAGCCGAACGGATTGAGCGCGGAAAGGTCGCCGCCGGACAGTCCGCCACCGATCCCGGCCAGCGCCGCGCCTCCGCCGAGGATCTGCGACCAGAGCGAGGGATTGTACTGGCTGCTCGTCGTCCCCTGCCCGCTCGTGGTGCCGCCGAGGCCCGGCGCAAGCGCGCCTGCCGTGTTGCTGAAGAAGTTGCTGAGCTGGAACGGCAGCGCCATCTGGGCGAGCTGCTGCTGGTAAGGCGCGTTCAGCTGCCGCTGCGCCAGCGACTGCTGCAGGCCTCCCGCGCCGAGCAGCGCATTAGCGCCCTGCAGCGCGGTGTTCTGCGCGGTCGTCCCCAGGCCGGCGATGTTCTGCCCGGCCTGCTGCGCCTGCTGCTGCGCTTGGCCGTACAGATTGGCATAGGTCTGCCCTGCGGCGAGCGCCTGCTGATTGGCGAGGTTGCCCTGGCCAACGGCGATGCGGTCGGCGCCAACGCCGCCGGCAGACTGCACCAAATTGGCCGTGTTCTGCTGGTTCTGCTGGCCGAAAACGTTTTGCATCTGGGCGGTGACGGCATCGGCGAACGGATTGAAAAACGCCTGCGCGCCCTGCGGCGAAAAGTAGTTCTGCGCCTGCTGATAGTACGGCTGCGCCATGCCCTGCGCGCCCTGGATCGCGCCGAAGGCCTGCTGCTGCAGCGGCTGGAAGCCGGCAACCGGCGCGGTCGGGACAGTGAGGTTCTGGCCGGCGAGGCCCTGCGCCTGATTGAGCGCGTTGGTCAAATAGCTCCCGCCAGCCGGCGTGTAGGTCTGCGACTGCTGCGTGTTGCTGGTCTGGGTGTCCTTGCTGCCCATCGCAGCCTACTTGCCCGGCGGGATGTAAAGATTATCGCCCGCGTTGGTGAGATCCTGCTGCAGCTTCGCCATGCGGCGGTCGCTTGCGTTGATGGGCCCGGTGTCGCCGGTCGCGCGATAGCGCGCGTAGGCGCGGTCGTGCTCCAGCCGCTCCGCGTAAATCCGATCTGCGATGGTCTGCTGTTTTGTCGTGCCCATTGCGCTCTCCATGAATGCTTTGAGCAGATGGTCAATACATGCTATCACCCGACATGGTCCGCGCGCAATGAGCGCGCGAACTACAAACTAACTGTCAGATAGCATGCTAACTAAGACTTCTGACGGAGACAGCGCGATGACCCAGCCGATCACAGTCACGCTTTCATCGTCCGGCTCTTCGCCGTGGAAATTGACGAATTGGTGGAGCGTGCCGCCGCAACAGATCGGTTTTCAGGCGACGCTGTCCGGCCTGAACGGCACCTGCCAGATCGACGTCACGCTGCAGGACCCCAGCTCGACCTTCTCCAGCTCGACATTGACCGTGCTGCAGGCCTCCCAGGTCGGCGGCCCGGCGGCCTCGTCGGTCTCGTTCGTCGGCGCGATCAGCACGATGCCGATCGCGGCATGGCGACTGACGCAGAACGCGAGCGGCTTCTCGCAGCTGACAGCGCTGCAGCAAGGGGTGGCGTGATGAGCGACGCCAGCATCATCGCGGAAGGCAAGGCCGCATGGCAGCGGCTGAAGGATCAAAGCCGCGCAACCTTCGCTGATTGGGTCGCGATCGGCCGGGCGCTGCAGGCGGCGCGGCGCGAGTGCATGGCGCGGGCGCGGGTCAACGCGCCTTTCGGCAGCAGCTATCAGAAGCACATGCGCGACTGGCTCCGCGAAGCGGGCATGGCCGACCTCGACAATCACGAGAGATACAACGCGGTGCTCATGGTCGAACACCTCGGCGAGATCGAGGCGTACCGCGCGACGCTTTCCGAAGCCGAGCGCATGCGCTGCAATCACCCGAATACGGTTCTGGTGCATTGGCGCCGAGGCAGCGCGCCAACGGCGAAGCCGGGGCCGAAACCGATCCGGCATGTTGTCGAGCATAAGGACCGCAACGCCAGGGCGCAGCGCGACGAACACGTCGAGCGGCCCGGCGAGAGCATGATCCGGCGCGTTGCGCTGGCGATGAAGGTCTCCGGCCGGCAGGACTATTTCAGCTTGGCGGCGATTGCGATCGAGACGCTGACGCGCGCCGATCTCATGGAGCTGCTCGGCGAGAAGGATCGAGCGCCCGCTCAAAGTTTGGAGCAGACCTATGGTCAGCACGTTCTCGCCTAACCTGCAGCTTGAGGAGCCGGGGCGTGGCGATCAGGTCGGCACCTGGGACACGCCCGTCAACGCAAACATGACGCTGCTCGATCTGGTCGGCGGCGGACTGACGACGATCAGCGGCGCCGCCGGCAGCGTCGCCCTGTCTGCCGCGCAATTCCAGAATAAGACCATCACCTTCAACTCGACGCTGTTGACGTCGATCACGGCGACCTTCCCGACCTCGTTCAAAAAGAGCTACGAGGTCTACAACACCTGCACCGGGTCGAGCGCGTTTACGATCACGCTGCAGACGACGGTGGCCGGCGGTCAGGCGGTCTGCATTCCGCCCGGCGAGATCGTCGATGTCGTCAACGACGGCACCAACATCCGGTTCAAAAACCTCGGCCGCGTCGGCGAATATTGGGACTATGCCGGCTCATCGGTCCCGAACTGGGTCTCCGGCTGCACGGTGCCGCCCTACCTGATCTGCAACGGCGGCACGTTCTCCTCGGCGACCTATCCGACGCTTGCGCTCATCCTCGGCTCAACGACATTGCCGGATCAGCGCGGCCGGACGCGGTACATGCTCGACCAGGGCGTTGGGCGCGTCTCCTCGGCGGTCTCCGGCGTGGCCGGCAATACCATCTTTGCGGGCGGCGGCGATCAGCAAACGCAGACGCATAACCACAGCATCACCGACCCGACGCATCAGCACGCGCAGAACACCGGGACGGTGATGTCAGGCGCGGGGAGCCCGCCGGGTCTCGTCACCGGTGGCACTGGCGCGCCAATCCAGATCGGCGGCTTCCTGACGCAGGCGGCGGCCACCGGCATCACCGTCAACAACGCCGGCAATGGCGCCGCGCAGAACATGCCGCCGCTGCTCGTCGCCGGCATCACCCTGATCAGGGCGGCATGACCATGACAGAGTTGAGCGAAACCGAAGAGCTGCGCGCCGAGATCCAGGTGCTGCACGGCCGACTCAACGCCTGCGAAAGCACGATCGAGACGATTACCGACGGCCTCGCCTCGATGCTGGAGGTTGCAGGCGTCGTCAAGCGGACCGATCTGGCGCACGCCATCCTGGCCAACCTGCGCTCCCGTCGCGCAGGGGGCGACGGATCGAGCGTTGAACTCGACCTGCTCGAAAGCGCCGCCAATCGGCTGCTGCGACCGTCCGCCGCGATTGTCACGATCGTCAATGACCAGACCATGGGCCGCTGCTGATGACCCGCCTCGTCGACCTCGCGAAGTTTGTCCCGACAGCGGGTGGCACCGCCGACTGGGTGGTCTCCTCGGCGGTGATCGGCTATCTTTTCTGACCGCGCTGGTCACGGTCCGGCTCGCGGCCAACGCGAGCGCGACGGTCATCTCAGCGGCGCTGGCGCTCACCAACGTCCAGATCAGCGGAACCGTTTGGTCCGGGTTCGGCCGGGGTGCCGACCGGCGGCACCATCGTCCGGGGCGGCATCTCGATCAGCTAATGACCACCCTCGCCCATAATGTGACCCTCATCGTCCTGGCCCGCCTCGCCATCCTGGCCGGCGGCTGCGCCCTCCCGATCGCCGGCTGGATCGCGCTTCGCGCCATCGACACCATCGACCGCATCAGCAGCAAGGTCGATGTCATCCACGATCAGGTCACCATCATCCAAGCGCAGCAGACGTCGCAAGCCACCATCCTGGCGGACGATGAGACCCGGACCCGGCTGCTGGAGCAGCGCCGCCACAGGCGCTAGGCAAGAAGTGACCACGCGGTCAAAGTATTGATTTTGCTGCGCTTCTTGACACGGACTCAAGCGGGATTATTTTGGGGCCGAATTTTGGAGGCCTCAGATGAGCCTGCATTCCCTGCATTTCGATCGCACCGTATCGGTTCCCTGGCGTGCGATCCTGCGCGGCAGGGCTATTTCTCCTCGGGGAGAAATAGCCGCCGCCGCTATCGCCATTGCCGTCTGCCTCTGGGCTATCGTCTCCTGGCCGCCGGAATGCTCCACCGACCCCGGCTTCAAGATCGGCGCCGTGGTCCATCTGGCTGGCTGCCCATAGGGATCGAGCGAGGGGTCACCATGACAGCGGAAACCATCGGCCACGGCTTGATCGCATGGGGCGTCATCATCCTGGCAACCACATTTTTTGTCGCAAGGTTCCGCGCCGCCATGCCCGAGGTTGCGCTCAAATATCCCTGGTTGCCCATCGGCCTGGGCCGCAAATTGTTCGGCATCGGCATCATCGTGTTTGCGATCGAGCAAGCCGTCTTCAGCAAGAACTATCAGCCGTTCGTCTACTGGCTCCTGCTGCCGATCATGTCACCGCGCCTCATGGTCACCGCCAGCTACTACGCTGGCTGGCTCGCCGGCTTGGTGCGCCAGTGAATGGTAACCGCCCCGCAGTAGCCGGGCCCCTAGGGAGGCTCAGGAGAGGCTCAGACCTCGGCCCGGTCTTACAACACGGGCACCCCCCCCTGGAAACGCATGGGCGACTCGCGCTAGGTTTTGGCGGGGTCGTCTGGAGCGGGCAGAGGCTCGAGATCGGCAAACTGGACAAATTGTCCGATTTGGAGGGGCCCCATGGGCAGAGGCTCAGGGAGGTGGGGCCCCAAATCCAAAAAGTTTTGGGATATGGGGGGATGGAGAGGGAGGGGAGGAACTCTATTTCGATCGAGCCGCCCTGCCTGCAGCCCCTGGGTGGGGGTTAAGGCTCCCCTTGGGGTCGGAGGCGTCGACCTCGGGGTCGGCGGCGACCAGGGGCGGCTGTGGCGGCGGGGGAAATCTCGACCAGGGCAGCGCCCCATGATTATCAATCACGAGGCCTGCGTTGATATCATTCGACTTTCTCTGCTTTGTCGAGCTGTGTCAGCACTGTGTCAGCTCCGGCCACGACAGCATGCCCGTTGATCGCCTTCGCCTGCTCCGCCGCGATCTCCTCGGCCTGGGCGATGATGTCGTTGAGGCAGGCCCGCATCTCGGCGACGCTGCCGAACTCGCGCAGCATCTCGGCGACGACCTCCTTAGCATTCCTTGCCCCGCCAAACTCGACGGACACTTCCAGCTTGTCAGTCAGCACGCCGCCGATGCGAGCCTGCAGCTCGGCGCTGCGGTTGGCATTGCCGAACTGTTCGGCCTTGATGCTGCCCTGGAACACCTGCTCGAACTTGCCCATGAAGTGCTCGGCATCGCGCACGATGGTTTTGGCAGGTGCGGCCAGCTCGACGATCCTGGCGGCGACGTCGGGCTGCTGCAGGAGGCGGCAGGCGTTGACGTCGGCGGCTTCCACGCTCTTGGCGGTGTATCCGCTGAGCATGTAGATCCGGCCGTTGGAGAGGCCTTGCGCTTTGCCGGAGATGAAGTTCTGCGCGAAGCGCTCGCGGCGGATGTTGCGAAGCTGGGGCATCGTCGTATCGCTTTTACTAGAGTTAGTAACGAGCATCACCGCGCCGGTTGGTGCGACGATGTCGGTCTAGACGCTCGACAGAGCGGCGAGGCTGCCGCAAGCATAGGCTGACGCGATGGCGGGGGCAAAGGGCATCGCGCGCGCGGCAGAGGAAACAGGTGTCGCCATCTCTCCCAGCATGATGCCGTTGCTCTGTGACGCGAGCGCAAGCCGATAGGCGCAGTCGCTCGGGTCATCGGCCCAACTGGTGAGACCATTGCCCGCGTGACGTCCGGGACGCGCTTCTAGGCGCGCCCTCCCATCACGCGCCACTGGCAATGCAACACGTCCGTCCGCAGCATAATGGGAATTGGCGCCCTTTTGCCGCCGATACCATGTGCTCGGATTGATGCCTTCGGCGGCGGCTTTTGCCCTGACGCTTTCGGCCTCGAATTGCTCGCGCGGAACCGCTCCGGCCTTGCGCCGCTTCATGCGCTTGCGGATCTTGTCGCGTTCCCGGCGCAGTTCGTCGCGCTGCTCTTTCGGCACGTCGATGGCGCCGATGGTCGTGATTGCGAGGCGCTGCCGGTCGACATAGAGAAGGCCCAGCTCCTGGGCGAGCGTGTCCGCCCTATACCGCATCGGCTGGCCGAGCACGCTGCAGATGCGGGCGTCGAGTTCCTCGCCATTGATGCATGGCGCGCGCCGGGCGATCCAATCGCGCATCAGCCACTCCGGATCTTTCGCCTTCTTGTAGGCGATGGTGTTCAGCGCCAGCATTGCGATCTCGCGCCCGGCATCGTCGTCGGGCAGCACCGGGCCGTACATGTCGGTGATGAGGCGCTCGATCTCGCGCAACCTGATAGATGCGAGCGGCACCGTCCGCGATGGCGCTTGCGTCAGTTTGGTCTGGCGGGTATCACTCACGGCGACGACCTTCCTTTGCGGGGCGGGTTGTTTGCTTGCACTCTGGGCCTCCACGGCGCGTGGCACCCATCTCGCGGCTCCGGCCGGCGCAACCGCCGGAGCCGCTTCATCCTAAGCCTTTCATCAGCTGGACGGCAAACGAGTCACTCGTCTTCATCCTCCTCGTCGTCGAGGAGTGCATCGATTGCGTCGGCCTCCTTCATGGCGGACTGCGGGTCGCGCTTGAATTGGTCTGCCAGCAGGCGGACCGCGTCCTCAAGCGTCTTGCGCGAGATGCCGCGCGAGTAGCGGTCCGCAACGGAGCCGCACACCTCATCGATCAGTTCCTCGGCGACTGTCACCGCGTCGGGCATTTCGGACTGGTCCAACTTGATGAGGCAGTCGAGGCACAACGGCTTGTTGAAGCCGCGCGTGCGCGCGCGCCCAAGCGCGACAGAGTAATTCGACGGCGTGTTGACCTCGTTGAGTGCGGTCCGGCAGCTGGCGCAGTCAGTCATGTTGAAGTCTCCTTTTGGTCAGCCACGTCTGATAGGCGCGGTCGCACTCCTGGCGCATGGCCGCGCGGTCGCGCTGCGGAGGCCGCTGGTGCGCCTTCTCCGGCAGGAGCACGGGCGGGCCGGAGAACCGGCCGCCGATGCTCTCAGAGCCCCGCAGGCGCGCGCGGTCGCGATCGGCGAGGCGGCTGAAGTCGCTGCGGCGGGTCATGTGTCCCAGTCCTGGGATGTAGCCGGCGCAACTACGTGCTTCAGCAGCCGGTCGACGATGTGCCGCCCTGTGGCCTCGGCGGTCCGCTCGATCAGCTGCGGTGCCCTGTCGTGCCGCCGCAGATCGGCAACGATCTGCCGGGCCATCTCCATAAGATCGAGATCGCCGCGCACGGTTACATGGGCCTTGTCGGCCAGCGTCCTACCCTGGCTGAAGACGTTCGGCGGATCGTTCTCCCGGTCGGCTTGGCGATGGAGGGCGCGCCGGAGCGCCCAGAACACGCGCATCAGCTCGTCGTCCATCACCGCACCCTCGGTTGCGAGCGCAGCCATGCGTCGACGTCTTCAGAGACGTACAACGTCTTATTGCCAACCTTGATGCGCGGCGGCGCCTTGCCCTTGCGCTCCCAGAGACGGATGTTGGTTTCGGTATAAGGCTTGCCGCGCAGCCAGTTTCCGAGCAACACCGCCAGCTGCGGGCGGGTCAGGTATTTTCCTGCAATTTCCGGTTCACTCATGGCAAACAAACTCCCACTTTTGTGAGGAAGTGGGAGTCTATGAAAATCGGTGGCAGGAAGTCGCAGAAAACCGACCGGTATCCAGCTTGTCCACACCCGCAATGACAACTGACAAGACGTCTTACGCGCGCAGCGGAACGACGTTGCTCTCCGGATTGAGAATGCGCTCGACCTGGGCGGCCAGCTTCTCGAAGGCGTCGCGCTTCTCGTCGAGGAACTCGAACTGGTCGTAGACGCCGCGCACGCCAACGATCTTGTGACCAAGGCAGCGCTCGGCGATGTCCGGCAACACCTTCGCCTTGGACATCAGCGTTCTGGCGGTGCGCCGCAGGTCGTGCAAGCGCCAGTCCTTCATCGGCTCCATTTCGCCGCGCTCCTTGCGCACCTCGACCAGCGCCTTGTCGAGCGCCGCCTTGGCCTTGCTGAAACCGCTGAAGCTGACGGCGCCTGCGGTCGTCGAGAACACAAACCACGCATTGCCGGTGCAGCCCGCCGGCTTGCCGTCGATCAGCGCCAGGGCGGCCTTGGAGAGCGGGATCACCGTGTCAACCTTGGTCTTGTACCGCGCGGCCGGGATGGTCCAGTCGTTGCCCTTGATCTCGGTCGAATGCATCTCAGCCGCCTCGGTCCTCCGCGTCGCGGTCAAGAGCAGCGTCTTCACGTAGCGGGCATAGCAGGCCGGCTCCTTCACCCTGTCGAGCGCGGCCCATAGGTCGCGGATCTCCTGATCGTCGAGGATGCGCGTCCTGGCCTCGGTGCCCAGCATCATGCCTTTGACGATGGGCGAGCGGAACTCGTCATCGCGCGTGCACTGCCAATTGCAAGCCTTGCGGAAGTAAGCCAGCGTGCGATCTCGCATTGTCGAGCCGCCGCCCTCTTCCTCATCCGCGATATCCTCCAGCATCGCGGTGACGTGGCTGCGGCGGATGTCATAGATGCTGTAGTCGCCGAGGTCGGGCCGAACGTAGCGCTTGAACGCGCCCTTGTAGGCGTCGGCGCTGCGCAGGCCCTTCTCGTCAAGATACCTCTTCTCGAACTGGTCGAGCATGTCGTTGATCGTCAGCGCCTTCGGCTTGGCGACCTCCTCCAGCCTGCGCGTGCGCTCCGGCCGGGCATCGACCTTCTCGCCGGCCTTGTCGATGCCCTTCCTCAGTTCCTCGGCGCGGGCCTTCGCCGCCACGATGGCGGCCAGGAGAGAGATGTCGCCGCCGGTCTGGTTGAGGTTCCAGCGGCCGATGGTCTCGCGGTGCTCACGCCCGTCGACACGATGATTGAGGACGAACGAACGCGCACCGTTCGAGGTGACGCGCACACCAAAGCCGGCCGGCGTCACATGCCCCTGCAGCTTCAGACCGGCGGCCCAATAGACCACGTTTCCGGCCTCCGGCACCTGGAGCCCGGCAACGATTTTTTCGCTCAAAGATTGAAGTTGTGGCATCGCGCACCCCCGCTGTGTCAGCACTGTGTCAGCACAATAACTTGCACTGGTCTTACACAGCGATTTTCAAAAAGTCACGGGGTTTTCCAGAAAGTGCGGATATTTTAGGGGATGCAGGTGCTGACACAGAATTTTGTCAGCAAAAACAAAACGGCCTCTAGTAGGCCTGAGGTGACTTTTAATCACGGGGTCCTGGGTTCGAGCCCCAGCGCGCTCACCAATTCTCAATCGGCCGTCGCCGCTGGGATAGATCATATCGATTTAACGACTGGCACATCTGGCTGATTCAAGGCACAATTATGCGTTGTGCAGCAGAAATCGTTCTTGAGGTGTTTTGGTGAATTGGACAGGGACATCATCAGATCCTCAAGGCAATCAGAAGCCATCTCTGCGATCCTATGCGATGTGGTCGTCATTATGTTGGACCATTGCAGTCGGAGTCGGCGCGGCGACGTTTGGGACCAGCCCGGCCGGAGCTGAGATCATTGACATCTCTTGCATCATCCATGGAAGCAACAACAATCCTTGGGTTTTCTCCTTCGACACCCAGGGGAATACTGTTAGAGGCGACGGCGGAATTGTGTATTCCGACCTCAAAGTCACCGACCTCACCATTTCGTTCAAAGAGACGTCCGATTCGGGATCCGAGGAATATCTTAGAATCAGCCGAGTGGACGGTTCGGGCCAGAAAACCCACGTCGAAAAGAACCCGCGAACGGTGACGAACTGGACGATGTCTTGCGAGAGACTCGCTTCGAAAAGAGCGTTCTAGTTGGCCACGTTCACTGAAGCTTTGGAGGTTATGCCATGCGCTACAATATCCCTTGCATTCTTGTCGCCCTCGCCTCGGTTACTTGGAGCCAAGCCGGACTTGCGCAGAATTCAGAAACGATTCCGCCGGATTTGGTAGTTCTTCCTGGTGACCTCGCGGGGTCTAATCTCGACAACGGAAAGCCGGGTCAGAGCTCAGAAGATAGGGCCCAGTCCAACCACGAGGCGATTGTTGACAGTCAACTGGATAGAACTGAGAGCAAGTTTGGCGATGGCGCCCGGCTGAAGCAGGAGCAACAGTATCGTCGAACACACAAGTAGTTGAACGGTGACGACGGCGCTTGCTACGACCCACTCGAGTCCCAACGATTACGGTGACACCGGCCCGGGGATTACGGTGGACTGCACCCCTCAAGTGAGACACGATAATCTCAAGTGACAGGCATTCCGAGGATGACCTGTGGCAGCAAGAGGAAAGAACCGTCAATTTCCGACGGCCTACAAACTGAAGGCGATCAAGCGCGTCGAGCGAGGCGAAGGCGTTCTGCCTGTGGCTCGCGAGCTTGGGATATCTCG